>JBPYFB010000558.1:0-7981 GCA_051986465.1 Rugosimonospora sp. | reverse complement strand
GCTGCGGTGTCAAGGTCCCAGACGCGCACGGGCGGGTTGTCGCCCGCGGTGGCGAGTCGGGTGCCGTCGGGCGAGAACGCCACCGACGAGACGGGGCCCGTGTGGCTCAGCACGGCGAGGGTGGCGCCGTCGTCTGCCTTCCAGATCCGTATGGTTCGGTCGGAGCTGCCGGTCGCCAGCCGGGCGCCGTCGGGCGACCAGTCCAGCGTCCAGACCCGGTCGGTGTGGCCGCGGTGTCCGATGAGGACAGTCCGCAGCGCACCGTTGCCCGGGTCCCACAGGCGCACCGACTGGTCGGAGCTGCAGGTCGCGACCGCGGCGCCGTCGGGCGACCAGGCCACGCCAAACGCCCAGTCGGTGTGGCCGGTCAACGTGGCGACCAGGTGCCCGGTGGCCGCGTCCCAGAGCCGGCCGGTGCGGTCGTGGCCCGCCGAGGCCAGCCGAGTGCCGTCGGGCGACCACGCCACCGACTGCGCCCGATTGGTGTGCCCGGTCATCGTGCGCACGAGGGCGCCGGTGTCACTCCGCCACACCCGTACGGTCTTGTCCTCGCCGCCTGTGGCCAGCTGCCCGCCCCCGGGCGACCAGGCGACGCCCACTACCGGACCGGCGTGGCCCGTCAGGGTCAACAGTGTCTGCCCAGCGGCGACGTCCCACACCCGCGCGGTCCCGTCGCTGCTGGTGCTGGCCAGTCGCGTACCGTCGGGCGAGAAGGCCAACCGGCGCACCGTGCGGGTGTGACCGGTCAGCTTGGCGGCGACCCCGGTGGCGAGGTCCCACAGCACCACCGTGGTCTCGTCGCCGCTGGCCAGTCGGGTGCCGTCGGGCGAAAACGCCACGGCGTGGACCGGTCCGACGTGTTGTAGCAGGACACTCGAGCCGGAGCCGGCGACGTCCCAGAGACGCACCGAACGATCCCGGGAGGCGGAGGCGATACGGGTACCGTCGGGCGAGAAGGCCACCGCCATCACCACATCGTCGTGCCCCTTCAGGGTGGCGACGACCGTGGCGGCGGCGGGATCCCACAGCCGCACCGCCGACCCGGTGGCGGCCGCCAGGCGGGTGCCGTCGGGCGAGAACGCCAACGCCAACACCCCGCTCATGCCGCCGGGCTCGGGGGCCCGCCACATCAGCCGCAGCCCCGCGTTGTCCTCGCCCAGCGCCTCATGGGTGACCGCAAGCGGCTCGGGCAGCCGCTCCCCGGATTCTGGCGGCTGCGCCAGCTGAAACTCGGTGAAAAGCAGCTCCACCAGCAGCACAAGCGCCCCGTGCTCGGGTGCGGCATTAGGGCCCGGCTGGTCCACCAGACCGAACCGTGAAAGAGCCTCGAAGGAGGCCGTCACCGCGGCCGGATCGCCGTTGGCCAAGGCGTGGATGAGGGCGGCCACCTCGGCGCGCGCGGTGCCGCGGTAGCGCTCGGCGATGGTGTCCAACCAGGGCTGCGGCATGCCGACCGCGCCGGCCAGCGCGGCGAGCACGAACTGGACCAGCTCCGTCTCCACGGGCCAGCGCCGCGCCAGGCCCGGCACCTGCGCGGCCACGGCCTGCCGTGCGGCGACCGCCTCGGGCTGCTCCACGCTCGGCTGTCCCAGGGCGTGCCGGTGGTCGGCGCCCCCGGCCAGGTGCCGGCGTCCGACAGAGGCGATCAGGAAGAGGTGCAGCAGCAACCAGGCCCGGTGATAGTCGGTGAGGCGCTCGTGGGCGGCCAGTTCCGCGAAGACCGGTACCTGGGATGCGGTCCACTCATAACAGGTGTCCTGGTGCAGCGCGGCATTGAGCAGCTCGCTCAACAAGGGCTCGACGTCGTCGGCTCCGATATCCTCGGCCCTGATGCCCTCCCAGCCGAGCCGCAACACCAACACGTCGGCCGCGGCCCGCAGCTCGTCCTGCCCGCCCTCACGCGACGCGTACCGCAGCGGTGGCGGGTCATACTCGGCGGGATCCGGCACCGGTACCTCGTGCACGGCCGCGCGACGACGCCGTGCCTGCGCTCGGTCCAGCTCGTGGACGAGGCCTTCCCGGGCGAAGCCGCGCAGGACAGTCTCCGCGCGACCGCCGCCCGGTCCGATGGTGACCCCGCCGAACTCCCGCGCGATGGACCCGACCGCCGCGGTCTCGGCCCGTTCCCAGCTCTCGCCGGTCATCAACGAGGAGACGTCCCACCAACCGTCGAACTCCGCTCGCCCGGACGGCTCGCCATACCAGAAGTTGTCCGCGACCTCCGCGATGCGACCGACCTTCCGCACCGTGACCAGCAGGTGCCCGCGCAGTGCCAGCCGGTCCGCGACCTCACGCGCCGCCGCCTCCGTCGGCACCGTCACGACATAGGTTGATGCCCACTCCTCAGCCACGCGGACACGGTAACGCAGGCCCACCGTGGTTGACTCCACGTCATCGTCCGCTCGCAGCGTCTGGCAGTCCTACGTGCGCTCCTGGTCATGAGTCGAGCACACCCTGGGCAGCGGCGGGCTGATGGAGCCCGATGGCATCAGGTGCGCAGCTGGTCGACGCGGGCGCGGCGGACCAGGAGTTCGGCGCCGGCGCGGAAGATCTCGAGTTGTCCGGCAGCGACCAGGTCGAACAGGTCCGCCCGCCTGAGGTTGAGGATTTGGCCTGCCTCTTCGAGCGTGAGCATGTCCGGCGGCGGCGAGGACCGGAACCGTTCCAGGTCGAGGTCGTAGAAGTTGAGTTGCTGCTTCCACAGGAAGTATTCGTGGAAGAGCCGCTTTCTCCCACGGGATGCGGGAAACTCCGCCAGGAACTCGTCGAGAAGGTCGAACAACCCCGCGACCGCTGCCTGATCGTCGGCGTCGGTGTCCGGGTGCGGTGCGGCGTGTGGGACCGTCAGCCGAAGTGCGAGCCCTGGCCACCACACGGACGACTCCTCGCCGAGCCGCAGAATCAGGTACTCGCGAAATCCGTCGAGGACGGTGTTCTGCGCTCCGATGTCCAGGCCCTCGAGGAACGCGACGAGCTTGTCGTAGCGCAGCTCGCCTCGTCCGAAGTACATTCCCGGCCGGCGCCGCACCTGCCTGAGCACGTCGCGATGATCCACTCGATGAGTGTATGACGCGGAGTCACCGCAACTGGAGGTGTTGGTGCGGGCCCGAGCCGCTACCGCCGTCTTCGGAATGCGGGGAGCTGGCGTCGAACAGCCCGGTCGCCTGCACCGCGGCAACGAACGCCTGCTTCTGCTCCTTGGTCATATCGTTGTCGCGGACGTCGATGGCGCCCGCGATCAGGTGCTTCGAGATGTACTTCGGCGGATGCCCGGTCGTCTGGTCGATGATCACCTGCGTCATCGCCTGCCTGGCTCCCGCCGGGTCGCCCGGATGCTCGAGGTACGCCTTCTGGATGTCCTTGGCCAGTGACGAGCCTTTGTAGTCGTGCAGCGGGTTGTTCTCGTAGCCGTGGTCCGGATGGGCCAGCTTCTTGTACATCGCGTCGGCCTGCTCGGCGGCCGACCGGGTACCGCTGGTGACCGTGAGCCCCCTGCCCGTCCGGCCGAAGTACTCGTCGCCAAGCTTGTCGAGGGCGGCGCGCTGTTCGGGCGACAGTGAGAGCGTCGCGTTGTTCTTGATGCCCCAGTGGTGTTCGTTGTAGACGGTCGGCTGACTCGGGTCCAGCTCGCGGGCCGCCTGGGCGAGTACCCGTGCCAGCGCGTCCCGGGCGGCCCCGGCCTCGTCCCGCAACCGCGACGCGGTGTCCCGCGCGGTCGCCACCAGCGACGTGACCGCGCCCGGCGCGACGACCTGGCCGCGGGTCGCCAACTCCTGCTCCGCCGCGTCGAACCGGGTGCGCACCTGCCAGATTTCGTCGAGCGCGGCGGCCTGCGCCTGCGCGACCTGGGCCATGACCTGGGACTGGCGGTCCAGCCGGCGCTGCGCGACGATCACGCGTTGGCCGAGGGCGGCGTTGGCTTTCTGGTACGACTGGCTGGCCCTACCCGACCAGTACCGGGCGATCCCGTCCGAGACCTCCTGCAGATTGGACACGGTCGTGGCCGAGGCGGTGGCGCCGGCCTGGTATGCCGCGCCGGCCCGGCCCACTGTCTCCGGGTGTCCGACCACGGCCGCGGCGATTTCCTCGATCTCCGCGCGGTAGGGCACCATCGCGCTGCGCACGGCGAGGCTCGCGTCGACGATGAGCGGCGGCGAGGTCATGCCCGGAGACTAGGCTCAGACCGCCAGGTTCCGTAACGGCAGAAGTACCGACGGGGCCACCGGGAGTTTTCCCCCGACTGTCCTAAGTGGAGGATGGCTGGCGGGTGACCGACGGGCACGACATCCTGGGAAACTGGTGGGCATGGCGACCGAGGAGCAGCTGCGGCAAGAGGTTGAGGAGCTCACGGACATGCTGCGCAACGACGCGGCGTTCGCGGACCTTCGCGAGCTGTTGACCGATCACGGTCTGGTCCCGTCGGAGACCGTTCTGGCGGGGCTGATCGAGGGCGAGGACGAGAGCACGTACGGCGTCCTCCTCACTGTCGACCTACAGTGCATCCGCTTCGAGGCGCGCGGGGACGGCGAGCTCACCGAGTGGCGGAACATAGACGATCTCTCCATCTTGGCGAACGCCTTCGAGGCGGTCGGCGTCGGCGTCGCGATGCTGCGGGCAGGGGAAATTCGCTGAGCCCTGCGGAACACCGCCCGGCGACGAGACAGCCGTGGCCGCCTCGTCGCCGTCCGTCACATTCCCCGCCGTGAGTAACCCGGCCCGAGTATCAGAGCAGGTATTTGCATGCCTTGACGCACGGTAGGCCGTACTTTCCGGCACAGATAACGCACTGTGTGCACGCGATTGTGTGGGCGAGCGTACCAACGGCGTACGTGAGACAGTCATAGCAGTTGTGCCAACAGATATCCTCTGGCTTGATCTTCCCGGTGAGACAGACGGAGAAGCACGCGACCGCCTCTTTCAGGCCCGCCGGCTCCACCAGCGCGACCAGCTCTGTCCCATCCGCGACTGCGCCGGCCTGGGCTTTGACTGGCATGACCGTCGCCGTCCCGTTCGCTATCGCCAGGTCCGCCAGCGGGGCGCCGTCCAGGCCGTAGTACCTCATCACGTTGCCCGCCGAGGGCGCCATGCCGATGCTGATGCCCGCAGGCGCGTTGCCGCTGAGCGCCTCCGGCGAGTTGTCGATGAACGTGTAGATGTCGCGATCGGGGTGGTGGAGGATGAGCACGGGATCGGTTCCGTCGCTCCGCAGCAATTGCTCCCCGGCCGGGCCCCAGGTGCGGATGGCTTTCTGCGCGGTGGCCGTCTTCAGCGCGTTGGCGGCGACGGCGGCGTCGACGGGCGTCGCGCCGGCCGTGCCGGCAGCCGCGGACGGGGCTTTCGCCGCGCCTGAGGCCAGAACCCAGCCGGCGACCGAGGCGGCCCCGGCCAGGAACCCGGCGATCACCCCACGCCGGGACACCGCGTGCCCCGAGGCCGGCTTCGTCAGCCGCGCGCGCCACTCGCCGGCCAGCAGCCGGACGATCGTGCCCGAGCGGCGCCAGCCCACCACGCGCGCCAGCCGCCTGCGCATCGCCCAGCCGCTGAGGACCTCGATGCCGTTGTCGCCGATGACCATCAGCGACGGGCGGTCAGGTACCGCCAGGCCCGCGTTCGCCAGCTGCCCGGTGACCTCGGGGTCCTCGAAGGAACGGGCCTCCAGGCCGGTCACCGAGGCGTTCGTCACCAGCTGGGCCACCGTTGAACACGCGGCGCAGCTCCCGGCGTAAAGAACGATGTGTCTCATCGGCTCTCCTGCTCTTGATGGTCGGGATACTGGTTGTCAAGACGATGGGTTTGTCAGGCGCCTGCGATAAGGCAGCCGTAGCCGAGTTTGGTGTAGCTGGTGCCGCCGTTCCACTTCCACGCGGTGGCGCAGTAGGTGCCGTAGACGAAGTTGTTTACCGTGAATGTCACCGCGTTGCCCGAGCCGGGATAGTTCCTCTTGTTGCCACTGTTCTGTGGTGGGGTGTTCGGCGTCTGCAGTTCGAAGTGCCCTTCGAAGGAGTAGGTGTGCGCCCACATGTCTATGTACATCGTGTGGATGCTCTGGCCGACCTCCTCGACGCAGAGATAGTTGCCGTTGCAGAAAACCGGCGTTGCGTGGGCGGCGCCCGCGGGGATGAGCGCGCCTACCGACATGAGTACGGATGCTGCGATGACGCGGAGCCATTTCCTTCGTGACATTGCTGCTCCTCTGGGTCCGACAACCGGTGCCACTCGCGCTGATTAACGCATGTGAGTGCATCGATGCAGACCGCCGGCGGACGACGCCGGACATCACGGGTGACGCGATGACAGGCTGCCCGCAGCCGATTGCCGCCGCCGCTGAGTGACGCCGGACAGGGCCGGACAGCACCGGCCGCGACGGCGGTGCCGGTGCGCGGCGCCGCCGGGCGCTTCGGCTAAAGCAGTTCGCCCTGGCGGCGGGTCACCGGTTACCGCATCCTTGCCCGGATCTTCTCCGCGTCCGGGTGGTCGAGCTGGCTGAGGATGTTCAGCGCCTCCTGCCAGGAGGCCTTGGCGGCGGCGGCGTTCCCGCTGGAGTGATAGGAGTCGCCGAGGTGGATCAGGACATCCGACTCGTAATAGCGGTCGCCGGTCTGCCGGTACAAGGCGATGGCGCTGCGATAGCACGTCGCCGCCCGGGCGTGGTCGGCCAGATGGTGGTACGCGTAGCCGAGGCTGTCCCAGGCCGAGGCCTGCCCGCTGCAGTCGTCGATTTCCCGCAGCAGCTCCAGCGCCTGGCTGCACTGCGTCAGGGTGTACGTGTAGTCGCCGAGCATCGCGCTGTGCCAGCCCACCGCGTTGCGGGCCAACGCCTCCCCGCGGACGCTGCCGGCCGCCTGGTAGAGGGTGAGTGCATGCTGGGCGTGCGCCAGCGCCTCACGCCGCTCACCCTGCCGTTGCCGGATCCCGGCCACGGTGTACTGACTGTGCGCCTGCCCCAGCGTGTCGCCGATCTGCTCGTAGAGGACGATGGCGTCCCGCAGGGGGGCCTCCGCGTCGGCCAGGGCGCCCAGTTCCCGCAGCGCGGCGGCGAGGAAGCGATGGGCGTGCGCCTGCAGCAGCGGCTCGCCCAGGCAGGCGACGGACCGCAGAGCTGCCTGCCACACCACCATGCGGTCAAGCCGATAGCCCTGCCAACGCAGGAAGGTCTCGAGAGTCCAGGCGAGCTGCCACACGTACCGGCCGTCCTCGCCGGGTTCGTCCGTTGCCGCCGCGGCATGCCGCAGCATCGCGAGCAGGCACGGCCGTTCGACGGTCAGCCACGCCATCGCGGCGGCGCGGTCGGACAGGCACGCCAGGGTCACGCCCGGGCGGGGCGCCGCCGGCGGGTCGTCCATGAGGTCCCGGTTCGGGTGCAGCAACCGGTCCGCGGCCAGGCCGGTTTGCAGGTAGTGGTCGCGCAGGCGGGCGGTTGCCGCCAACCGCCGCGGTTGCGTCTCCTCCCTGAGGGCAAGCTCGGCGGCGTAGCCGCGCACCAGGTCGTGGCCGGAGTACCGGCCCGGAACGTGTTCCACCAGCAGGTTGGCCCGGATCAGCTCGGCCAACGCCAGCGACGCCTCCGGCCGGGACCGCCCCGTCAGGCTGGCCGCGGCGGCGGCCGACAGCTCGTCGCCCGGGTACAGGCCCGACAGCCGGAACAGCCGCGCGGCCAACGGGGTCAGTGCCCGGTACGACCAGGAGAACGCCGATCGGACCTGACCCTGGGCGTCGCCCGCGTCCAGGACGTCCAACCGGTCGCGCGCCTCGCCCAGCTCACCGGCCAGGACGGCCAGCGGGAAGCCGGTGTGCTGGGCACGGCCGGCCACGACCGCCAGCGCCAACGGCAGCCGTGCGCAGGCCCGGATGATCTGGTCGGTGGACTCCGGTTCCGCGCTGACCCGCTCCGCACCCAGCCGCTCCACGAGAAGGTCACGCGCCTCGGTCGGGGACAGCAGATCGAGCCCGATCCGGTGAGCGCCCTCCACCGCGACCAGCG
>JBPYFB010000557.1:0-25662 GCA_051986465.1 Rugosimonospora sp. | reverse complement strand
GGCCTGATTGGAACGGTATGGCCTCATTGACTGAGGGTGGTGCGCCGACCGCGGAGCTGCCACGGTTGCCCGCGCAGGTGATCACGCGGAAGATCGTGCTGCCGCCGGTACCGGCGGGGCCGGTAGGCGAAGCCGGGACCGGCGTATCGGAGCGCCGGCTGCTCGCGATCCTGCTCACGATCGCCGGCACCACGTTCCTCATGGCGATCCGGCTGCGGCTGCACTTCACCCCGTCCGGCGACGAACCGGCCTACCTGATCATCAGTCAGACGCTGCAGAAGTACCACTCGGTCGATGTCACCCGGGACTACCTGAACCAGGACTACCGCTCGTTCTACCCGTACGCGAAGCTGTTCGCGCACGTGGTACAGGCGCCCAACGGACGACCCGAACCCTTGCACAGCCTCGGCGGCCCGCTGCTGTGGCTGATCCCCTTCATGATCCTGGGCCGCCTCGGCGCCTGCCTGTTCATCGGGCTGGTCTCGCTGCTCACCGTCGCAAACATCTACCTGTTCCTGCGCGAGCGCGGCATCGAGGTCTGGTACGCCTTCTTCGTCACCCTCATCATGGCCGTCGCCACGCCCCTGTACGTGTACGCGTCAATGACGTTCGTCGAACCGATCGGGGCGTTGCTGATCCTGTACGCGGTGCGGGTACTGCTGGCCCAGCGGCTTTCTGCCGGACGGCTGCTCGTCGCCGGGCTGGCCCTGGGGTACCTGCCCTGGGTACACGTCAGGTTCCTGCTGTTCACGCTGATCATCGGCGGGTTCTTCGGGTACCGGCTGGCCCGCGAGCACGCTCGCGCGTGGCGTGCGTACCTGCCCTTCGCGGTGCCGGTACTCGGGCTGCTCGTCCTGCTCGAGGTCTACAACCTGGTGGAGTGGGGCTCGTTCAATCCGGCGTCGGGCCTGACCAGCAACGGCAACGGGCCGTTCCAGATCCCGCTGCCGGTCGGGTTCGTCAACATGATGTTCGACGGGCAGCACGGGCTGATCACCAACTTCCCGATCTTCCTGCTGGTGCTGCCCGGGCTGCTGCTCTCACTGCACCGGGCTCACCTGCGGCTGCACGCCGTCGTCTTCGCGGTCCTCGCCCCGTACCTGGTGATGATCTGCACGTTCGAGATCTGGTGGGCCGGGTACAGCCCGCCGGCCCGCTACCTCGACGTGGTCCTGCCGCTGCTGTCCTTCTACATCGCCTACACGCTGCAGCGCATCGACTCGATCGTGCTCACCTGCGGCACGCTCGTGGTCGCCCTCGCCACGTACGCCCTGTCGCTGACGAGTGACATCTTCCCGGGGTACCGGTTCCGAGACCGGGAGGGCGTGAACCTGGCGATGCGCAAGCTGACCCAGATGTTCGGCGGCAACCGCATCATGCACCACCTGCCCGACGCGTTCGCACCCGGCGGCGAGTACCGGCGCTTCGCGCTGTGGTTCGCCGCGTCGGTACTGGTCGGCGTGGCGCTGTGGCTCATCGGTCGGTGGCGGGCGATCGCAGGTCGGGGGCGACCCGGCGGCCTTGCCCGCCTGCTGGCCCGGTTCTAGCCGACGATCCACTGCTGGGCCGAGGTGCCGTTGCATTCGTACTGCTGCAGCTTGACCCCGGCCTTCGCGCTGCGGCTCGGCACGTCCAGACACTTGCCACTGTTGACCGACACCAGCGCCACGCCGCCACCGGGCGCGGCGGCCAGCCGCCACAGCTGGTTGTTGCCGCCGTTGCAGGACCACTGCTCCACCTTGACCCCGTTGTCGGTGCCGGCGCCGAAGACGTCGAGGCACATGTGGCTCGAGACGTTGACCAGCAGGATGCCGCCACCGGAGCCAGCGCTGCGGCGCCACCGCTGGCTGTCGCTGCCGTCGCACTTGTCCTGGACGACGGCGCCGCCCTGCCCTCCACTGTGGACGTCGACGCACAGTCCGGTGACCGCGCCGCGGATCGTCACCGGAGCCTGCCCGCCGGCCGCCGGGGTGGTGGCGGAGGCAGCGGCGGACGCGGGTGCGGCGGGAGCGGAGCCGGCCGAGGCCGGCCCGGCCGCCCCGACCGGCGGAGCGGCGGCGGTACCGGTTCCGGGGCCGCCGTGCCAGACCAGCATCACGGTGGCGAACACGATCGCGGCGGCGAGGAACGCCAGCGCGCCCGGGATCAGCCAGCTTCCGGATCGGCGCTGGGGGAATGCCATTCGGATATGGTGCCCGACAAACGCCGCCGCGTCGTGCTCCAGCGGCGATCAGCCGGGAGTACTGCGGGGTGCAGCGGCGCCGTGACTACTCACCGGTAACCGGGGCTGGCAGACTGGGCGCATGGTGCGCTTCGTGCAGCCCGTACCGACGCCGGGCGACCCGTACTCCCATGATCATGTCATGCATGCCTGGCTGGCGCGCCTGCTCGGACCGGACCGGCACGCGGCGGCCCGGCCCCTGCTCACCGCGCTCGGCCGGGACGTTACGCAGACCCTCCGCGTGGCGCACATGGACGCGGAGGCACACCCGCCTACACTCATCCGCTACGACCCCTGGGGCGCGCGGGTGGACCGGATCGAGACCGCACCCGGGTGGGAGGTGCAACGCCAGGCGGCGGCCAGGCACGCCGTGGTGGCGATGCCTTACTTGCCTGAGGCAAGACAGTCCTTCGGCGCCGGCGCGCGGGTCGTCCAGCACGCCCTGCTGCACCTGTACGGGCCGGAGTCGGCCACCTTCTCCTGCCCGGTGGCGATGAGCGACGGCGCCGCCGCGCTGCTGTCCCGCCCCGACGTGGACCCGGCGGTACGCGACGCCTGGCTGCCCCGGCTCGTCGCCACCGACCCGGACACCGCGGTCACCAGCGGCCAGTGGATGACCGAGGCGCAAGGCGGCTCGGACATCTCCCGGTCGCAGACCACCGCCCGGCCAACCCCGCAGGGCTGGCGGCTGACCGGGGAGAAGTGGTTCTGTTCGGCCGCCGACTCCGCGGTCGCGGTCGCGCTGGCCCGCCCCGAGAACGCGGGGCCGGGCAGCCGGGTGCTCGCCCCGTTCCTGGTCCCCCGGTACGCGCCGGACGGCTCACCCGCGCCCGGCATCCGGCTGCACCGGCTCAAGGACAAGCTGGGTACCCGGGCCCTGCCGACCGCCGAGATCGGCCTGTCCGACGTGGCCGCCCTGCCGGTGGGCGACCCGGGCAGCCCCGGCCTGTACCGGATGATGACCCTCGTCGTGGTGACCCGGTTGCACAACGCCGCGGCCGCCGCCGGTGGCATGCGCCGCGGCCTGGACTACGCCCGCGCCTACGCCGCGCACCGCACCGTCGCGAGTGGACGGTTGGACGGCAACCCGCTGCACCGCGCCACCCTCGCCCAGTTGGCCGTCGACGCGCAGGCCGCGTACGCCCTCGCCGCCCACGCGTTCGGGCTGCTCGGCCGGGTGGAGGTCGACGGCGACGAGGCGGCCGACGCGGAACTGCGACTGGTCGCCCCGCTGGCCAAGCTCGCCACCGGCCGGCTCGCCGTCGCCGCCGCCAGCGAATACCTGGAGTGCTTCGGTGGCGCCGGGTACGTGGAGGACACCGGGGTGCCGCGGCTGCTGCGCGATGCCCAGGTGCTGCCCATCTGGGAGGGCACCACCAACGTGCTCTCCGTCGACGCGCTGCGCGCCGCCACCCGCGACGAAGGCCTCAAGCAGGTGCTGTCCCGGGTGGACACCGCCGCGGACCTGGCCGGCGGCGACCTGGGCGGCACCCTGGCCGCCGCCCGCGCCAGGCTCGCCGACCGGCTGGCCGCCGCCGGGCAGCGTCCCGACGCCCCGGCGGTGCTCGCCGGCGCCCGGGGCCTCGCGATGGAGCTTGCCACCGCGCTCGCCGGTGCCCTGCTCGCCGAGCAGGCCGGGGCGGGCGCGGACCCGGTGGCGGGCGTCACCGCGCGGATGTGGGCGGCGCGCCGGCTGCGACACGAGGACGTCAGCGGCGACGGGCACGAGAACTTCGAGATCATTGTTGACGGACATTTGTGACAGGGTCGCTTTTATCGACGTACCACCCCGGGTAGTAAGGGGCAGGACAGGGCAACAACCGGCTACCCTTGCACGCACGGCAGGCGAACGTCCCCGCGGCCGGCGCGGGAATCGTCGCAGGAGCCGTGTCGTTACACCAAGGACTGTTTCACAACCCGGAGGGGAAAGCCGACCATGGGCGAGCGCATGCTGCGCGGGAGCCGCCTCGGAGCCGTCAGCTACGAGTCCGACCGCAACACCGAGCTGGCTCCGCGACAGACCCGCGAGTATCTGTGCGCACGGGGTCACCAGTTCGAGGTGCCCTTCGCCGTTGACGCCGAGGTACCGATCACCTGGGAATGCAAGTTCGACGGTACGGTCGCCAGGCTGGTGGACGGCAGCGAACCGGAGCAGAAGAAGGTCAAGCCGCCGCGTACCCACTGGGACATGCTCCTGGAGCGGCGCAGCATCGCCGAGCTCGAGGACATCCTGGCCGAACGGCTGGAAGAGGTGCGCAGCCGGCGGGGTCGTACCCCCGCCTGACCCGCGGTTCGACCGGTTCGACGTCGCAGCCGCCCCCGGCACGCCGGGGGCGGCTTTCGCGTGCCCGCCCTGCGCAGCGAGCGCTCAGCGCGGGCCGATGATCTCGCCTTCGATCGGCTCCCCCGGCCCGGACTGGTCGGCCGGTGGCGGGTTCTGTTCGCGGTGCACCCGTACCCGGCGCGGGCCGAACAGGTCAGCGGCGAGCGCGGGCGACACCCGGCGCTGCGCGAAGGCCCGTACCCGGGAGCGGGCCAGCTCGCGTACCGGCGGTACCAGCAGCGCCAGCCCCACCAGGTCGGTCAGGAAGCCGGGTACCGCCAGCAGCACGGCGCCGAGCAGCCCGACCAGCCCGTTGCTGACCTCCTCGCCCGGCGCGCGCCCCTCCCGCGCGGCGGCGCGGAACCGGCGCCACGCCCGGATCCCCTCCCGGCGCAGCAGTATGACGCCGATCAGCGAGGTGGCCAGCACCAGCAGAACAGTCCACAGGGCACCGCCGAGCAGGTGCGTGACGCCGATCAGGACGGCGACCTCCAGCACCACCGTGACCAGCGCCACCAGGCCGGCGACCGCGAGTGCGTGCATGAATCCTCCCCCGCCAGGGCGCGGCGTCAGCGGCGCGCCCCCCCGAACATCTTGCTCAACGTGTCCAACCGGGACCGGGTGCCCCACACCAGGACCCGCCACATCGCCTCGCGGACGACCGACGAGCTCATCTTGCTCGCCCCGCGCTCCCGCTCGGTGAACGTGATCGGCACCTCGGTGACCCGGAACCCGTGCCGGTACGTCCGCCAGGCCAGGTCGATCTGGAAGCAGTACCCCTGCGACGAGACCGAGTCGATGTCGATCTTCTCGAGGACCGGCATCCGGTACGCCCGGTACCCGGCGGTGGCGTCCTTGAGCGGCATGCCGAGCGCCAGGCGGGTGTAGATGTTGGCGCCCCGGGACAGCACCAGCCGCCGCACGGGCCAGTTGACGAGGGTGCCCCCGGCCACGTACCGGGAGCCGATCGTCAGGTCCGCCTCGCGTAGCGCGTCCAGCAGCCGCGGCAGTTCCTCCGGGGAGTGCGAGCCGTCGGCGTCCATCTCCACCACCGCGTCGTACCCGCGCTCCCGCGCCAGCGCGAAGCCGGCGATGTAGGCGGCGCCCAGCCCCTGCTTGCCGGGGCGGTGCAGCACGTGGATGCGCTCGTCGGCTGCGGACAGCTCGTCGGCGATGCGGCCGGTGCCGTCGGGGCTGTTGTCGTCGGCGATGAGGATGTCGACGTCGGGAACGGCGGCGCGCACCCGGGCCGTGATGTCGCGGATGTTCTCCGACTCGTTGTAGGTCGGGATGACCACCAGCACCCGTCCGACACCGGGGTAGCCCGCGGACTGCTCCGGTGCCGCGTTCTCCTCGCTCACTGTGCCTCCCTGGTCGTCAGGGCGTCGCCGCCGTCATCCAATCCTCGCCGCGACCGCGAGCGGCGCAGCAGTACCGCGAGAAGCAGCGCCGCCAGCGCCGCACCCGTGAGCACCCATTCGGGTACCGGTCCAAGGACACTGGCAAGGGTACGTGTATCACCCAGCCGAACATCACGCACCAGGGTCGCCTGCGTGTCGAAGCCGCTCGCGACCGGTACCGACCCGTCGGCGCCCACGAACGCGGAGACGCCGACGGTGGAGGCCATCAGCGCGTTGCGCCCGTACTCCACCGCGCGCAGCCGCACCATGGCCAGCTGCTGGCGCGCCTCGGCCGAGTCGAACGTGGCGTTGTTGGTCTGCACCACCACGAGCTGCCCGCCGCCGGTCACCGCGCTGCGCACGATGTTGTCGTAGGCCACCTCGAAACAGATCACGTCGCCGACGGTGGCCGGGCCCACCCGCAGCACGCCCGGCCGGTGGCCCGCGACGAAGTCGGAGGTGACCAGGTCGGCCTTGCTGGAGACCAGGCGGGCCAGCCCGCGCAGCGGCATGTACTCGGCGAACGGGACGGGGTGCTGCTTGATGTAGGTCGCGCCGGGCCCGGTCGCCGGGTCCCACACGATACCGGCGTTGCGGGCGTGCGTACCGGGTCCGACGAGTACCGCGCCGACCAGGATCGGCGCGTTGACCTGCCGGGCCGCGTCACTGATCACGTCGTACGCGTCCGAGTCGCCGGGCAGCAGCGGGTCGATGTCGCTGGAGTTCTCCGGCCAGACCACGAGGCCGGGCGCGGGCTGCTTGCCGGTGGCCACCGCCTGCGCCAGCGCCAGCGTGGCCCGCACGTGGTTGTCGAGCACGGCCCGCCGCTGCGCGTTGAAGTCCAGCCCCAGCCGAGGCACGTTGCCCTGCACGATCGCGACCCGCACGGCGGGCCCCCCGGGGTGCCCCGGTGGCACGGCGAAGCCCGCCAGCACCGCGAGGACCGCGCCGAGCAGCGCGCCGGCCACGACCGGCAGCCGCGGGCGCCAACCCCGGGCGACCTCGCCGGCGGCCAGTGCGAGCAGGCCACCGGTGGCCGCGACCATGAACGTTACGAGCGGTGCGCCGCCGAGTGCCGCGAAGCGCAGCAGCGGGGAGTCCTCCTGGGAGAAGGCCAGGCGGCCCCACGGGAAGCCACCGAACGGGGCGCGGTCGCGCAGCGCCTCCTGCGCGACCCACAGCGCGCCGGTGACCAGCGGCAGCGCGAAGCGGTACCGGCGGCACAGCGGGGCGGTCAGCGCGCTGCCCAGACCCAGCAGGGCCACCGGTACGGCCTGCGAGACGGCGAGCAGCAGCCACGGCGCGGGACCCACGTTCAGCCCCGTCCAGGACAGCAGCGGTACGAAGAACACCACTCCGGTGAGCAGGCCCAGGGCGGTACCGGCGGGCAACCGGCGCCCGCGGGTGGCCAGGGCGAGCAGGGCCACTCCGACCGGTGCCAGCCACCACAGCCCGTACGGCGGGAACGACAGCATCAGGGCCGCCCCGGCGGCCACGGCGCCCAGCAGCGGCGAAAGCGGGCGCCAGGACGCCACCCAGGCCGGCCGCGCCGCTTCGCGGGACCCGGTCAGCACGGCGGTCGGCGGCCGCGCCTGCACGGACGTCATGCGTTCACCACTCGTCTACTGTGCCGTATTCGGGCCTGGTCGGCCCAGTCAGGCCACTACGTCGCCCGACAGAGATTAGCCGTGAAACGGAATCGGGGCGCGACCGCCGCCGCGCCCCGAGCTCCCAGGCCCTCCCCGGCCGGTGCGGCAGACGTGATCCTGCGTGACCTTCGGACCGACCCCCTACGAACTGGCTGCTCGCCGGTGGCCGTTGTCTACTGACCGCGCGTGTCCCCCCTGCCCGTACCACCGGATGCGTAGCCGGGTTCGCGCCGCCCGCCCACCTCCGCCCGCTGGTCCTGGCCCCTCTGCACCGGTGTGACCGGCGCGGCCAGCGGGAGGAGGGACGTAACGAACAACAGCCACTCCGAAGTAGGACCAGAAGACGGTACGCGGCGGACCCCCGCGCGTGTCAACCGGTACCGGATGCCGACCTTCTCCGGGTCGGCGTGTCGCGGCGGCGTGTCTCATCCGGCACCGCTACGTCACCGAAGAGTGCACGCCGGGTAGCCGGGAGTGGACCAGTGCCCGTGCTGCATGCGGATACTCGTCGGCGAGTAGCCCGGCCGGAGCGAGTACGTAGTCGATGTCCACCGCCACCCGGGCGCCCTGGGGCAGCGCCCAGCCGCCCTCGTGATCCGCGAGGGCGGCACCCAGTACTGCGACGGCGTCGGCACCGGCGCGTCGCAGCACCCCGCCCGAGCCGACCAGCAGCCGAATCTCCCGCAGGTCGGCGCCGTCCCGGGCGTGCCGGCGCAGCCCCAGCACCCCGGCGAGGGCCGCCAGCCGCAGGTCGTACCCCCGCTCCGCCGGCGCGGTGGCGACCAGGCCAGGCGTTGCCGCGCGCCGTGCCGCGGCGGGAGCGAGCAGCTCCTCTTCGCCGGGCCCCAGCAGCCGACCCGCCCGCGCCGCCTCGACCACGCCGGTCGCGCTCCACCGCACCCCCAGGTCGCCCTCGACGGTGCGCGAGCGCCACCGGGTACCGGCGACCTCCCGGCTCGGGCCCTCCTCCGGCGCGCGCACCGAGTACACGTCCGTGGTGGCGCCGCCCACGTCCAGCACCGCCAGGTCGCCGCCCACCTCGCCGGCGAGCACCTGCACCCCGGCGAGGACCGCGTCCGGCGTGGCCGCGCGCACCATCCGGGCGAAGCGGGTACCGCGGGACAGGCGCTTACCGCCGATCACGTGCCGGGTGAACACCTCGCGGATCGCCGCGCGCGCCGGCTCCGGACACAGCACGCCGATGCGCGGCAGCACGTTCTCGGTCGCCACCACCGGTACCCGGTGCCCGGCGAGCTGCGCGGCGACCCGCTCGCGCGCCTCGACGTTGCCGGCGAGCACCACCGGTACCCGCAACCGGGCCCGGGCCAGCCGCTGTCCATTGTGGACAAGTACGGCATCGTCGCCGCCGTCGGTACCGCCGACCAGCAGTACGACGTCCGGTCTCGCCTCCCGCAACGCGGCCAGGCCGGTACCGTCGAGCGGCCCGGCGGCCACATGCACCACGCGGGCACCGGCGGACAGCCCGACCCGGGTACCGGCCTTCGCGGTCACCAGCGCCTCGTAGCCGACGACCGCCAGCCGCAGCCCGCCGCCGGCGCTGGAACACACCAGGCGCGGGTACCCGTCACCGCCGGCCGCGCGTACCGCCGCATCCAACCCGTCCAGCACGTCAGTGTCCACAGTGGTCGGATGGGAGGCCGCGCCGCACAGCTCGCCGGTTTCCACGTCCACAATGGACACCTTTGTGTACGTGGACCCGACGTCCGCGCACACGACCCGCGTCACGGCACGACACCGTTCATGGCACCACGACCGTCCCGGTCGCCGTCACCGCGACCACCGGTGGATCCAGCGCCTCCGCCGCGGACGGCCCCCGGTCCGGGCGACCCCGGCACACCACCGAACAGGAGAACTCCACCGTGCGGCTGCGGTTGCCCATCCGGGTCACCGTGCCGGTCACCTCCAGCATGTCCCCGGCCCGGATCGGGGCGCGGAACTGCACCTCCGAGTAGGAGGCGAACAACCCCTCGTCGCCGTCGGTACGGATACACAGCTCGGTGGCGACATCGCCGAACAGGCCCAGCGCGTACGCGCCGTCGACCAGGTTCCCGGCGTAGTGCGCGTGCGCGTACGGAACGTACCGCCTGTGGGTGACGCTCGTCATGCCGCCCTCCTCGTTATCAGAGCGTGCACCAGGAAGCTGGCCACCTCGCGCGGCGTCGTACCGCGCCCGAAGATGCGATCCACGCCCAACTCCCCCGCCATCAGCTCGTCGAAGCGCGGCCCGCCCACCACCAGCAACGGGCGGCGCGCGGCCGGCAACGCCTCGCGGAACGCGGCCGACAGCTCCCGAGTGTTGTGCAGGTGCGCGTCGCGCTGCGTGACCACCTGCGAGACCAGCACCGCGTCCGCCCGCTCCGCCCGGGCCCGCTCCACGAGATCGGGCACGCTGACCTGCGCGCCGAGGTTGACCACACGCAGCTCCCGGTACGACTCCAGGCCCTTCTCCCCCGCGATCCCCTTGATGTTGAGGATCGCGTCGATGCCCACGGTGTGCGCGTCGGTACCGACACAGGCGCCCACGACCACCAGCCGCCGGCGCAGCCGCTGCCGTACCAGCGCGTTGACCTCCTTCGCGGTCAACAGCGGGAAGTCCCGCTCGACGACCCGTACCTGGTCGAGGTCGACGAGGTGGTTCACCCGCCCGTACACGACGAAGAACGTGAACGCCTCACCCATCGCCTTGGCGTGCACCACCATCGCCGGGTCCATGCCCATCTTCGCCGCCAACTGCAGCGCGGCGCCCTCGGCCCGCTTGTCCGCCGGTACCGGCAGGGTGAACGACAGCTGCACCATCCCGTCCCCGGTCGTGTCCCCGTACGGCCGCACGATCGTCCCGGTCATGCTTCCTCCGCGGACAGCAGCTCGGTCGCCGGGTTGTAGTAGTCCGGTTCGTGGCGGGCCACCCCGGAAAGGCCCCGACCCGCGTCCGCGGGGCGCTTCATGACGCCGAACGTGCCATCCCCGATCGCGTCCAGCAGGCCGTCGTCGACGATGCGCGACAGCAACGCCACCGACTCGGAAAGCACCTCGTGCGCGCGGCGCTGGATGAACCCGCCCGGCGCCGGTACGAAATCCTCCGCCAGAGCGCCCGCGGCGTTGCGCACGTACCGCACGTTCTGCAGCGCGATGTCCCGATCGGACAGCCACGGGGTGACCACCGCCTCCGTCATCATGCCGATCAGCAGGATGCCCTGCCCGGTCAGCACACCGGCCAGGTTGAAGAAGCCGTCGAGCAGGTTGCCGCGGAACACGTCGCCGGTCATGTGCTTGGTCGGCGGCATCCACTTCAGCGGCGCCTTCGGAAACAGCTCCCGCGCCAACAGCGCGTGCGCCAGCTCCAACCGGAACGACTCCGGCAGGTCCGGGTTGATCTCAAACGCGTGCCCCAGCCCGAGCTGCCAGTCGGCGAGCCCCGCCTCATGCGCGAAGTACTCGTTGAGCAACTGCGACACGGTCACCGTGTGCGCCGCCTCGACCGCGTCGGCCGTCGTCAGGTAGTTGTCCTCGCCGGTGTTGATGATGATCCCGGCCCGGGCGTGTACCTGCCGGGAGAAGCGCTGGTCGACGAAGGTACGCACCGGGTTGATGTCGCGGAACAGGATGCCGTACATGGAGTCGTTGAGCATCATGTCCAGCCGCTCCAACCCGGCCAGCGTCGCGATCTCCGGCATGCACAGGCCGCTGGCGTAGTTGGTCAGCCGCACGTACCGGCCCAACTCCCGCGACGACTCGTCGAGCGCGGCGCGCATCAGCCGGAAGTTCTCCTGCGTCGCGTACGTGCCGGCGAAGCCCTCCCGGGTCGCGCCCTCCGGCACGTAGTCCAGCAGCGACTGCCCGGTGGAGCGGATCACCGCGATGACATCGGCACCCTCCCGCGCCGCCGCCTGCGCCTGCGGGATGTCCTCGTAGATGTCCCCGGTCGCCACGATCAGGTACAGCCACGGCCGCCGCGGCGGATCCCCGTACCGCTTGATGAGGCGCTCCCGCTCGGCGCGGCGCCGGTCGACGCGGCGCAACCCCGCGGCGACGGCCCGGTGCGCGGCGCGCCGCGCGGCGGTGGCCGCCCGCCCGGACGGCATCTCGAAGTGCACCGAGCCGGCCGCCGCCTTCTGCGCCAACAGGGTCAGGTCGGGCGCGCCCGACGCGGCGAGCCCGTGGAAGACCGGCAGCGCCACACCATGACCCAGGCCCACGTCGGCCACGACCGCGTCGACGAGACGGTTCACCCAGGGAATGCCGTCCGGGTCGGCCCCGGACAGCCCGGCCAGGCGCAGCACCGCCCGCTCCACCGACACCGTCGTGTGGCTGCGCGCCAGCTCCACCACGGGCCGCCCGGCCCGCCGCGCCAGCGACCGCGCCCGGCGCACCAGCGCCGGATCCAGGTTCAACTTCCCGGCCATCAACCCTCCGCGTCGAAGATGACGTCCCCACGCAGCACCGTGCGCCGGCACACCGGAAGCCGCGGCGCCGGCGCGCCCGCATCCGTGGGCAGCAGCTCGGGCAGGCCCCGCGCCAACGCCGACACTCCCGACCACACGGCGAAGGTGGCCGGCGCCCCCGGCTCCAGCACCCCCTCCTCGTCGCGGTGCACCGCCCGCCAGCCGCCCCGGGTGTGCGCGGCGAACGCGGTACGCAAGCCGAGGCGCTGCACCGGGTTGTGGTGGCTCATCGCCGCCCGTACCGAACCCCACGGGTCCAGCGGCGTCACCGGCGCGTCCGAGCCGAACGCCAGCGCCGCACCCACGCCCGCCAAAGCGCCCAGCGGATTGGTGGCCAGCGCCCGCGCCGGTCCCAGGCGCAGCGCGTACATGCCCTCCTCGCCGCCCCACAACCGGTCGAACGCGGGCTGCACGCTCGCCACCACACCGAACTCCACCAGCCCGGCGATCAGCGGCTTGTCCAGGATCTCCAGGTGCTCGACGCGGTGGCGCGCCGCCCGCAGCCGGGCCAGACCGACCCGCGCCGCGGCCAACCCGAACCCGGCCAGCACCGTGGCGATCGCGCGGTCCCCGATCGCGTGGAAACCGCCCTGCAACCCCGCCTCCGTACAGGCGACAAGGTGATCGGCGACCTGCTGCGCGCTCAGGTACCCGTACCCGCAGACATGGTCGGGCGAGTCCGTGTACGGGCTGCGCAGATGCGCGGTCTGCGAACCGAGCGCGCCGTCCGCGTACAGGTCGCCACCGGCCCCGACCGCGCCCAACTCGCGCGCCTTCGCGACCGCGCCCAACTCCCCCCAGTACCCGTACACCTCCGGCAACCCGCGACCCGAGCGCGCCAGTACCGACTGGAAATCCTCCTCGCTGGAGGTACCCGGGCCGCCGCACTCGTGTACCGCCGCGATGCCCAGGCTCGCCGCGTGGCGCAACGCCGCCTCCTGCGCCGACCGCCGCTGCGCCACGCCGAGCGAACCCATCGCCACCGCACGTACCTGATGGTGCGCGTCGCGGCGCAGCCAACCCGACTCGTCCCACCCCGGCACGTCCGGCGTGGTCGCCGGCAGCAGCGCGGTCGACACCACCGCCGAATGCACGCTGGCCTGCGCCAGGTACACCCGCCGCCCGGCCGCCGCCCGATCCAACTGCGCCGGGCTCGGCGGCTGGCGCACCGGCCAACCCGACTCGTCCCAGCCGTGCCCGAGCACCACCGCGTCCGCGGGCAGCCCCTGGGCGTGCGCGGCGACCCGGTCCAGCACGTCGGCCGCGGAGCGGGTACCGGTCAGGTCCAGCCCGAGCAGCGTGATGCCGGTATCCGTGGTGTGCACGTGCGCGTCCACGAACGCCGGTGTGACCAGCGCGCCGGCGAGGTCGACCACCTCGGCGTCGGAAGGCGCGTCGGCGTCGGTACCCAGCCACGCCACCCGCCCGTCCTGAACGAGCAGGGCGGTCGCGGTCGGGTCGGCCGGGCTGTACACGTGCCCGTTGCGGTACAGAACCATGTCGCTCAGTCTGTCAGCCGCGCCTCGACCAGGGCACGTAAGCCAGGCTCGGCGCGCAGCAGGTCCAGCGCGTACCCGGCGTGCCCCGGCACGTACCCGTTGCCGATGACCATCGTGACGTCGGCGGCGAGCCCCTCCGCACCCAGCGCCGCCGCCGAAAAACTGGTCGCCATGCTGAAGAACACCACCGTTCCGCGCTCGGCGGTGGTGAGGATCGCGCCATGCTCGCACCCGGGCACGTCGACGCAGACCACGGTCACGTCGGCCGGTGCGCCGATCGCCTCCGCCAACCCCACCGGGTCGCGGGCGTCCGCGACCACCACCCGGTCGGCCAGGCCAGCCGCGCGCAGCCGGTCCGCCTCCGCCGCGTCCGGCACCACGCCGATCGTGGTACCCGCGCCGGCCCGCCGCGCCGCCGCCAGCGACAGCGACCCGCTCTTCCCACCGCCGCCGAGCACCACCACCGTCCCTTGTGGATAGCCGGCGACCACCCGGGCGGTCAGCGCCGGCGCCCCGCACACGTCCAGTACCGCGAGAGCCAGCTCCGGATCCAGGTCGTCGGGGAGCACCGCCGCGATCGAGCGGGCGAACAGGATCGCGTGCCCGGCGCACGGCACCTGCTCGCCGCGCCCGTCCCAGCGCGCCAGACCGTCCCGTATGGACAGTGGCGTCAACGTCAACGACACCAGCGTCGCCACCCGGTCACCGGGCTTGAGCCCGAGCGGCGAGTCCGGCCCGACCTCGTCGACGGTGCCGATGAGCATCCCACCAGAGCCGGTCACCGGGTTGTGCATCTTGCCCCGGGCCGCGATGATGCCGGCCACCTCGGCCCGCACCGCCGCGCCGTCGCCGCCGTGCTCGGTGGTCAACTGGCGGAAGCTCGCCGCGTCCAGGTTGAGCCGCTCGACCTCGATGCGCACCTCGTCCACACCGATCTCGGGGCGGGCATCCAGGCGCCATGCGGCCTGCGGTAGCGCACCCGGCGGATCGAGTACCCGATGCCGACCAATGGGAGAAGTCATTGCGTGGTGTCCCCCTTCAGCCGTAAGTTCTATGGCATCTTAGTGAGAATACGATAGATTCTCCAATATGCAGCAGCCGTACGAGTACCGCCGGCGCCCCCTCGTCGAACCGGACTGGACCCGGTTCCCCGGCTGGCGCGGCGTGACCCGGGACGAGTGGGAATCCGCGCAGTGGCAACGGGCGCACTGCGTCAAAAACGCCGGCCAGCTGCGGGCCGTCCTCGGCGACCTGGTTGGCGAGCGCTTCTACGCCGACCTCGCCACCGACCAGCGCGCCACCGCCACCATGTCGATGCTCGTACCGCCGCAGATGCTCAACACGATGGTGCCCGACGCCCCACCCGACACCGACAGCCTCTACGCCGACCCGGTACGCCGGTACATGATCCCGGTCGCCTCCGACCGGCACCCCGCCTGGCCCAGCCACCCGTACGCAAGCCGGGACTCGCTGCACGAACATGACATGTGGGTCGCCGAGGGGCTCACCCACCGGTACCCGACGAAAGTCCTCGCCGAACTGCTGTCCACCTGCCCGCAGTACTGCGGCCACTGCACCCGCATGGACCTCGTCGGCAACTCCACACCCACCGTCGACAAGCTCAAGCTCTCCCTCAAGCCGACCGACCGGTACGACGGGATGATCCGCTACCTGGAGGCGCACCCCGGCGTCCGCGACGTGGTCGTCTCCGGCGGCGACGTCGCCAACGTGCCCTGGCGCAACCTCGAGTCGTTCCTCATGCGCCTGCTGGGCATCGATACCATCCGCGACATCCGCCTCGCCACCAAGGCACTCGCCGGCCTCCCCCAGCACTGGCTGTCGCCACCCGTCGTCGAGGGCCTCGAACGGGTAGCCGGCACCGCCGCCCGGCGCGGCGTCAACCTCGCCATCCACACCCACGTCAACCACGCCAACTCGCTGACCCCGCTGGTCGCGAAGGCCGCGCAGACCGCGCTTTCGGTGGGCGTACGCGATGTGCGCAACCAGGGCGTACTGCTGCGCGGCGTCAACTCAAGCAGCACCGACCTGCTCGACCTGTGCTTCGCGTTGCAGGGCGAGGCCGGCATCCTGCCGTACTACTTCTACATGTGCGACATGATCCCCGGCGCCGAACACTGGCGGATCTCCGTCGCCCAGGCACAGGACCTCCAGCACGACATCATGGGGTACCTGCCGGGGTACGCCACGCCGCGCATCGTGTGCGACGTCCCGTTCGTCGGCAAGCGCTGGGTCCACATGGTGACCGAGTACGACCGCGAACACGGCATCTCGTACTGGACCAAGAACTACCGCACCTCCATCGAGCGGCACGACGCCGACGCACTGGACCGGCGGCACCCCTACTACGACCCGATCGACACGCTTCCGGAGTCGGGCCGCGCCTGGTGGCGCAAGGAACTCGGGCAGGCCTGACGGCAAGACAGAGCCGGCCGGGGCAACGGCGCCCCGGCCGGCTCGTCTGACTTGTAGGGGTCAGTGCTTACGTACCGCGTCACGCGCGTCGCGCGCCGCGTCCTTCACGTGCTCCCCCATCTGCTTGGCGCTACCCGACATGCGGTCCCGAGTGCCTTCGGCCTCGAGCTGCTCGTCGTCGGTCTTGTCGCCAACCCACTGCTTCGCCTTGCCCTTGAGCTGCTCGGCTTCGTTGGACGTCTTGTCGGTGTACCCCATGAGGTCCTCCTTCATTTCGTCTCTGTGCTTTTGGGTTCCCGATACCGGCGGGGTGAAACCGGTGTCACAACCGCTATGGCGTCCTAGGATGCTAGGTTATTGACCCCGGAGCGGACCCACTCAGCGCCGCCTGCGTCAGGGCGCGAGGATGGGCGGATGGGAGAGATCGTGTTGTTGCGCCACGGCCAGACCGAGTGGAGCGCGGCGGGGCGGCACACGTCCTACACCGACGTGGCGCTGACCCCGGACGGCGAGCGGCAGGCGGAGGCGTTGCAGAAGGCGATCGCCGGCCGGCACTTCGCCGCCGTCGTGAGCAGCCCGCGCCGGCGCGCCCGGGACACCGCGGCGCTCGCCGGGCTCGCGATCACCCAGATCGACGACGACCTCGCCGAATGGAACTACGGCGAGTACGAGGGGCGCACCACCGACGAGATCCACCGTGACCGTCCAGAGTGGAGCCTCTGGCGCGACGGCTGCCCGGGCGGCGAATCACCGGAACAGGTCGGCGCCCGGCTCGACCGGGTGCTCGCCCGCGCCACCGAGGCGCTGGCCGGCGGGGATGTCGCACTCGTCGGGCACGGGCACTGCCTGCGCGTGGCCGGCGCCCGCTGGGTCGGGCTCCCGGTATCGGCGGGCGGCCTGCTCGCGCTGTCCACCGGTACCGTCTGCGTCCTCGGGTACGAGCACCGGCACCCGGTCGTGCAGTCCTGGAACGCGCCCGCGTAGCTAGCCGAGATTGGGCGGGCGGCTCTCGTACGGCGTGGACAGCACGACCGTGGTCCGCGTCGCCACGTTCGCGGCGGTACGGATCTCCTGCAGCAGCCGCTCCAGATCGCCTGGGCTGCCTACCCGTACGAGCAGCAGGTAGAAGTCCTCCCCCGCCACCGAGTAGCACGACTCCACCTCGGGCAGCCCCGCCAGCCGCTGCGGCGCGTCATCCGGCGCCGCCGAATCCAGCGGGCGGATCGCGACGAACGCGGTCAGCGGCAACCCGATCGCCTCGTAGTCCAGGCGCGCCGTGTACCCCTTGAGCACGCCGCGCTGCTCCAGCCGGCGCACCCGCTGGTGCGCGGCGGATACCGACAGCCCCACCTTGTCGGCCAGGTCGGTATAGGACAGCCGGCCGTCAGCCGCGAGCGCGGCGACGATCGCGCGATCGATCTCTTCCACGGCCATGAACCTACTCGGCCGCGGCCCGGGCGAGCGAACGCGCGACGACCATCCGCTGGATCTGGTTGGTGCCCTCCACGATCTGCAGCACCTTCGCCTCCCGCATGTACCGCTCCACGGGATGGTCGCTCACGTAGCCGTACCCGCCCAGCACCTGCACCGCGTCGGTGGTCACCCGCATCGCGGCGTCGGTCGCGAACAGCTTCGCCTTCGCCGCCTCCGCGCTGAACGGCCGTCCCGCGTCCCGCAGCCGGGCCGCGGAGAGGGTGAGCGCCCGCGCCGCCGACACCTGGGTCGCCATGTCGGCGAGCAGGAAACCCAAGCCCTGGAAGGAGATGACCGGCTGGCCGAACTGCTCGCGGGTGCGCGCGTACCCTACCGCGTAGTCCAGTGCCGCTTGGGCGAGCCCGACCGCGCACGCCGCGATGCCCAGCCGGCCGGCGTCCAGCGCGCGCATCGCGATCGGGAAACCGCCCTCGCGCTCCCCCACCAGCCGCTCCGCCGGCACCCGCGCGCCGTCGAAGACGATCTGCGCCACCGGCGAGGAGCGCAGGCCCATCGTGCGCTCCGCGCGCTGCGGCAGGACGCCGGGCGTGGCCGCGTCCGCGAGCAGGCAACTGATCCCCCGGGCGCCGGGACCGCCGGTACGGCAGAACACGGCGTAGAAGTCGGCCCGGCCGGCATGGGTGATCCACGCCTTGGTACCGGTGAGCACGTACCCGTCGCCGTCCGGCACGGCGCGCGTGGTCATCGACGCCGGATCCGAACCGCCCTGCGGCTCCGACAGGCAGTACGCGCCCAGCCGCTCGCCGCCGAGCATGTCCGGCAGCAGGCGCTTGCGCTGGGTGTCCGTGCCGTACGTGGCGACCGGGTAGCAGGACAGCGTGTGTACCGAGACCGCCTCCGCCACCGCCAGCCAGCGGCCCGCGAGCTCCTCGAGAACCTGCAGGTACACCTCGTACGGCTGGCCACCCCCGCCGTACTCCTCGTCGTAGGGCAGCCCGAGCAGGCCCGCCCGGCCCAGCATGCGCAGCACCTCCCGGGGGAACTCGCCGCGCCCCTCGAAGTCGGCCACCCGCGGGGCGAGCTCCCGGTCGGCGATCTCCCGTACCAGGTCCAGCAGCGCGTACGCCTCGTCGCTGGGCAGAATCCTGTCGATCATGGCAGTACCACCAGATCGGTGGGCAGCGTGTTGAGCCGCTCCACGCCGGAGTCGGTGCAGACCACGATGTCCTCGATCCGCGCGCCGTGCCGGCCGGCGAGGTAGATGCCGGGCTCCACCGAGAACGCCATACCGGGCGCGAGTGCCAGCTGGTTGCCGGTCACCAGGTACGGCTCCTCGTGCGTGGACAGGCCGATACCGTGCCCGGTGCGGTGCAGGAACGCCTCGCCGTACCCGGCGGTCGCGATCGGGTCGCGGGCCGCCGTGTCGACCGCCTCGGCGGCGAGCCCGGGTGCGACCGCCGCCACCGCGGCGCGCTGCGCGTCCCGCAGCACCTCGTAGTACGCGAGGAACTCGGAGGGCGGCGCGCCACCCGCGACGTAGGTGCGGGTGGCGTCGGAGCAGTACCCCGACGGCATCGTGCCGCCGATGTCGACCACCACGGGGTCGCCCGCCTCGATCACCCGCTGCGACACCTCGTGGTGCGGGCTCGCGCCGTTGGGTCCACTCCCGACGATGACGAAGTCCACAGTGGAGTGACCGGCGGCCCGGATCGCGTCCGCGATGTCCGCGGCGACCTCGGCCTCGGTCCGGCCGGGGCGCAGCCAACCCGCCATCTCCCGGTGTACCGCGTCGATCGCGGCCGCCGCCTCGCGCAGCGCCGCCACCTCCACCGGCGACTTGCGCATGCGCAGCTCGCGCAGGACCGGCCCGGCCAGGCGCAGCGCCGCGTCCGGCAGCGCGTCGCGCACCGCGAGCACCTGCTCGGCCCACATCTGGTTGCCCAGCCCCAGCGGCCCCCGCCCGGCCGCCCCCAACGCCGACACGACGAGGGGGTACGGGTCGGTGCCGTCGGCGTGGTCGACGACGCGCACGCCGGTACCGGGCGCCGGCGAGGCCTCCGCGGCCGGCCGCTCCAGCCTGGGTACCACGAGCGTCGCCTCGCCCTGCACCGGCAGCACCAGGCAGGTCAGCCGCTCCAGCGGGAGCGCGACGTATCCGGTGAGGTAGCGCAGGTCCGCGCCGGGCGGGATGAGCAGCGCGGACAGGCCGGCGGCGGCGGTGGCCGCCTGCACGGCGGCCAGTCGTTGCGGCGTATACAGATCCCCGTTGACCACGCCAGAAGCTTAACGCTCGTTCGGGTAACGTAGAAGCCATCTAGGCTGTGCGTGTGCCCCGACCGCTACTGCTCATCGACGCACCCAGCCTGTACTTCCGCGCCTACTTCGGGATACCCGAGTCGGCGGCGCGGGCACCGGACGGCTCGCCCGTCAACGCGGTGCGCGGCTTCCTGGACATGCTCGCCCAGCTGATCCGGGTGCGCCGGCCGGATCGCCTGGTCTGCGCCCTCGACGAGGACTGGCGCCCGGCGTGGCGGGTCGCGGTGCTGCCGTCGTACAAGGCGCACCGGCTCGCGCCGGGCGGCGGCGAGACCGTACCCGACGGGCTCGTGCCACAGGTGCCGCTGCTGCTGGAGGTCCTCGCCACGCTCGGCATACCGGCCCTCGGCGCACCCGGGTACGAGGCCGACGACGTGCTCGGCACCTTCGCCGCACGGGAACCCGGCCCGGTCGAGGTGGCCTCCGGCGACCGGGACATGTTCCAGGTCGTCGACGACGCGAAGCCGGTACGGCTGCTGTACTGCGGGCGGGGCGTGGCCAGGCTGGAGGTCTTCGACAGCGCCGCGGTGCACGCCAAGTACGGCGTACCGGCCAGCGGGTACGCCGACTTCGCGGCGCTGCGCGGGGACCCGAGCGACGGGCTGCCGGGAGTACCCGGTGTCGGCGAGAAGACCGCGGCCCGCCTCATCGACCGGTACGGCAGCCTCGACGCGCTGCTCGACGCGCTGGACGACCCGGCCGCCGGCTTCGCGCCCGGGCTGCGGACCAAGCTCGTGGCCGCGAAGGACTACCTGGCCGTCGCGCCGATCGTGGTGCGGGTGGCCCGGGACGCACCCGTACCGGCCGTGAACACCCGGCTACCGGCGGCCCCGGCCGACCCTGACGCCCTGCTGAAGCTCGCCGAGCAGTGGAACCTGGCCAGCCCGGCGCGGCGGCTCGTCGACGCGCTCAGCGCCGCGACGGGTTCTGCTTCGCCGGAATGAACGACGAGGTCGCCGGAATGAACGACGAGGTCGGCGGCACCGAGGTGGGCATGGGCAGGCTGCCGACGCGGGCGGTGAGCGTGTCCTCGAACTCCTGGTCCTCCTTCGAAGGCGTGGCCAGCAACGCGTAGGTCAGCGCCACCGCCACCAGGATCACGAAGACCAGGATCGGCACGAGAAATGCCATCGGGTCGACGCCGGCCAGGTCGGTGGGGGCGTCGTGCAGGTGCACCCGCATCGCGTACATGCCGGTGTAGTGCATGCCGGTGACCGCGACTCCCATGATCGCGGCGGCCAGCACGAGCGCCGCCGGCTTGTGCACGACCAGGGTGAACCACAGCGCCACCGTGGCCGCCACGACCGCGATCACGAGCGAGAGGATGACCATCTGGCGGTCGTACCCGACGCTGCCGCTGACGTGCATCGCGTCCATGCCGGTGTAGTGCATCGCGCCGACGCCGAGCCCGGTCAGCGGACCGCCGGCGATCAGCTTGAGCACGGAGGGGCGCCCGTACCCGACGATGAACAGGCCGGCGCCGACCACGAGGATCGCCGTCAGCCAGCTCGCGATCGTCATCTGCACGTCGAACCGCACCGCCGAGCCGCTCACGCTGAACCCGAGCATCGCCATGAAGTGCATGACCCAGATGCCGGTACCGCCGATCGCCCACGCCGCGAGGACGAGCCAGCGGGCCCTTTGGGGACGGGTACGGCTGGCCCGCGCCCGGCTGGTCGCGACCAGACCCAGCAGCGAGCCCAGGAACGACAGCGCGTACGCGAGGATCGGTGTGATCACTCCATAGGTGAACTGGTGCAGTGTGGCCATGGCTCCCTCTCCCCCGCCCGATCCAGACAAACGATCGGTCGACCCAGGCAGTCTTCCGCGCAGGCTCCCGCCCGCGCAAGGGCTGCCTGTTCATTGACGGGTCCCCAAGCGTCGGAAGGGTGGTCAGCTGACCGCGGTGTACGCCAGCACACCCCGGTTGACGGCCGTCATCGCGGCGCGGGCGCTCTCCCGTACCGCCGCGGACCCGTGCGACGCCTCGGCGATCTGTCCCAGCAGGTCGATGACCTGCCGGGCCCAGCGCACGAAGTCCCCCGCGGGCATGTCCCCGTCGAGCGTGTGCACGCTGCCGAGCACTTTGGACAGCGGCTCGCCGCGCGCCCACCGGTACATCGGCCACACGAAGCCCAGATCCGGTTCCCGGGTGAGGGTCAGGCCACGCTCCGCCTCGTCACGCTCCAGTTCGGACCAGATACGTAGCGTCTCGTCAACCGCGTCCGCGACCGGGCCACGCGGTACCGAAGCCCGCTCGTCGCTCTCCCGCCGCGCCTCGTACACGACCACCGACACCGCCGCGGCCAGCTCCGCGGCGGACAGCCCTTCCCACACGCCGCGCCGCAGGCACTCGGCGACGAGCAGGTCGGTCTCGGTCCAGATCCGCGCCAGCATCCGCCCCGCCTCGGTCACCGAGTCCGGGCCGTCCGACGCGGCAAGGTACCCACGCTCCCGCAGCAGCGCGCACACCTCGTCGAAGGTACGGGCCAGCGACCCGGTGCGGGAGGAGACCTTCTCGCGCAGCGCGTCGGTGTCCCGCTCCAGCCGGCGGCGCCGCTCGGCCCAGCGCGCGTGCTCCTCCCGCTCGGGGCAGGAGTGGCAGGGATGGGCGCGCATCTCGTGTCGCAGCCGGGCGAGTTCGCGGTCCTCGCCGCCCTCCGCCCGCCGGGCGGCCCGCCGCCCGCGCCGCTCCACGCCGGCGCTGCGCAGCGTCGCGGCCAGATCCCGGCGCTCGGCCGGCGAGCGGTGGTTGAAGTGCCTCGGTACCCGCACCCGGGCCAGCACCTCCACGTGCCCGGAGAACTCACCGGCGGAGACCCGACCGGCCCACCGGTCCTCGGTCAGTACCAGCGGCCGGGGCTCGCCGAACCCGGTGGCGCCGGCGTCCAGGACGACCGCGATGCCGGCCCGGCGGCCGGTGGGTACCTGGATGACGTCGCCGACCTTCAGCTTCGCGAGGGAACTGGCCGCGGCGGCCCGGCGGGACGCGGCGCTGTGCCGTGCGTTGGACTTCTCCCGGTCGCCGATCGCGCTGCGGATCTCGAAGTACTCGGCGAAGTCGCCGAGGTGGCACTCCATCTCCGCGGCGTACGCCGCCGCCGTGTCCACATTGCGCTGTACCTGCCGGGCCAGCCCCACCACCGAGCGGTCCGCCTGGAACTGCGCGAACGAGGACTCCAGCAGGTCGCGGGCGCGCTCCCCGCCCACCGTGCCGACCAGGTTGACGGCCATGTTGTACGACGGGCGGAAGCTGGAGCGCAGCGGGTACAGCCGGGTGGAGGCGAGGCCGGCCACGTGGCGCGGGTCCGTCTCCGGGGTCCACACCACCACGGCGTGCCCCTCGACGTCGATACCGCGCCGCCCGGCCCGCCCGGTCAGCTGCGTGTACTCACCCGGGGTCAGGTCGACGTGCGCCTCCCCGTTGTACTTCACCAGCCGCTCCAGCACCACGCAGCGGGCCGGCATGTTGATGCCCAGGGCCAGCGTCTCGGTTGCGAAGACAGCCTTCACCAGGCCCCGGACGAACAGTTCCTCGACGATCTCCTTGAACGTGGGCAGCATGCCGGCGTGGTGCGCGGCCAGCCCCCGCTCCAGCCCGTCCAGCCACTCCCAGTACCCGAGCACCTGCAGGTCGTCGGGGGTGATCGCGGCAGTACCCGCCTCGGCGACCGCGCGGATCTCGGCGCGCTCCTCCGGCGTGGTCAGCCGCAACCCGGCGTGCAGGCACTGCTGTACCGCCGCGTCGCAGCCGGCCCGGCTGAAGATGAACAGGATCGCGGGTAGCAGCCCCTCGCGGTCCAGCCGCTCCACGATGTCCGGCCGGTTCGACACCGGCCAGCGCCGCCCGCGCCCTGGCCGCCCGCGGCCGCCGTCGACGTCGAGCCGGCGCAGCATCTCCCGGGTGTAGCGCAGCAACTCGGGGTGGACGTCGTGCTTCTGCGCCGCCTCCGCGTCGTGGAACAGGTCGAACATCCGGCGCCCGACGAGCATGTGCTGCCACAGCGGTACCGGCCGGTGCTCGCTGACCACGACATCGGTATGGCCGCGCACGGTCACCAGCCAGTCGCCGAACTCCTCCGCGTTGGACACGGTGGCGGAGAGCGAGACGAGCGTCACGCTCGCCGGCAGGTGGATAATCACCTCTTCCCAGACCGCACCGCGGAACCGGTCGGCGAGGTAGTGCACCTCGTCCATCACCACGTAAGACAGTCCCTGCAGCGCCGGCGACCGGGCGTAGAGCATGTTGCGCAGCACCTCGGTGGTCATCACCACCACGGGAGCGTCCCCGTTGATCGCGTTGTCCCCGGTCAGCAGCCCCACCCGCGCCTCGCCGTGCCGGGCGACCAGGTCGTGGTACTTCTGGTTGGACAGCGCCTTGATCGGCGTCGTGTAGAAGCACTTGCGCCCCTGCAGCAGCGCCAGGTGTACCGCGAACTCGCCGACGATCGTCTTGCCCGCGCCGGTCGGCGCGCACACCAACACGCCGCTGCCCGCCTCCAGGGCCGCGCACGCCTCGCGCTGGAACGGGTCCAGCTCGAAGTCGACCTCGGCGGCGAACGCGGCGAGCGCGGGGCTGCGCGACACGTCGGCGGCCCGCCGGCGGGCCGCGGAGTACCGCTCGGCGGGGCTCGTCATAAGAAAAAGGCTATCCGGCCACGACACGTGATGCCGGGCGAGGTGCGCGAGCAGGTCCGCGGCGAACCCTGGGTATGGTCCAAGGCGTGCCAGATGCCGCCGAGCCGCCCAGTCCACGCCGGCCGCCGACGCAGGCACCGGCGGCCGGGCCAGCGCCAGCACCGCCTGTCGCCGCGGTGCTCTTCGACTTCCACGGCACCCTCGCTCAGGTCGAGGACCCGGTGCAGTGGGTACTCGCCGCGGCGGCCGAGTGCGGCGAGCAACTCGACCGGGCGCGGGCGACGGTACTCGCGGACCGGCTGGTGACAGCGGGCCGGGCGGGCGGGCCGCTGCCGTACCGGGTACCGCCGCACCTCGCCGAGGTATGGGCCGAGCGGGACCTGTACGAGCACGCGCACCGCGCCGCGTACACCGGCCTCGCCGCTACCGTCGACAGCGGCGTGGACGGGCTGCCGGACGCGCTGTACGAGCGCCTGCTGCGCCCCGAAGGCTGGTCGGCGTACGGGGAGGCGCGGGAGACGCTAATCGCCCTGGCACAGGCCGGGGTACCGGTCGCGGTCGTCAGCAACGTCGGCTTCGACATCCGCCCGCTCACCCAGGCGCTCGGCCTCGACGGCGCGATCTCGGCATACGTGCTCTCCTACGAGGTGGGCCGGACCAAGCCGGATCCCGGGATCTTCCTGGAGGCGTGCCGCGCCCTCCGCGTGTCGCCCGAAGACGTGCTGATGGTGGGCGACTCACCCGCCGACGCGGCCGCGGTCGCCGCCGGCTGCCGGGCGTACCTGGTGCCGACCGCCCCGCCGGGCGCGGCCAACGGCGTGAGCGCGGTCCTGCAGCTCACCCAAGGAGGGTTAGCGCACCCGGCACGCTCGTGATGGTGACCGGCAGCGGGAAGGCGCGCTCCCCGTCCGCGTACCCGGTGATGCCCTCGGCCGCCAGTTCCACGGTCGCCGCCCGGTACGTGGTCACGAGCGGGTGTTCGACGTGCGTGCCCTGGTACAGGTGGGGCTTGATGCGCATCAGCGTGGCCCGGCCCATGCGCGCGCCGACCACCACGTCCAGCAGCCCGTCGGTCGGGTCCGCGGCCGGACAGATCCGCATCCCGCCGCCGTAGCTCGACGTGTTGCCCACCGCCACCAAAACCGCGTCGACCTGGTGCTCCACCCCGTCCAGGCGCAGCGTGTACGCGCGCGGGCGCAGCCGCAGCAACTCCATCAGGATCGCGATGTCGTAGCGGCGCGGCCCCTTCGGGAAGCGCATCTGGTTGGCGCGTTCGTTGACGATCG
>JBPYFB010000556.1:0-12061 GCA_051986465.1 Rugosimonospora sp. | reverse complement strand
GCACAGATCCGACAGCCGCGCGGCGAGCGAAGACCAAACGACGAGGAGCCGGGCGACCCAGCACCGGGTGACGCGGTGCCGGGCGACGGGGCAGCGGGTGACGGGGCAGCGGGTGATACGGCAGCGGGTGACGCGGCGCCAGCCGATCCGCCGGCCAGCCCGTTGCTCGACCTGATCACCCGGCGGCTGGTGGAGTCGATGCGGGTGGCCGCCCAGGCGATCCGCATCATCGAGGTCGACGTGACCGGGATCGCCGCGTCCGCGTCAGCCGTGGGCGCCGCGCTGGACGCGGTGCTGCCGGACGCGCTGCGCCGGTACCCGTCCCTCGAACCGTTCCAGCTGTCCACTGTGGAGGGCGCGCTGCTGGAGGTACCGGTCCTTCGGCCACCCCTGGCGGCGGTGCTGTGCGCCGGTACGCCGGTGCCGCGCCCCGTCGTGCGTACCGGCCCGGACGGTACGCAGACGGTGGCGGTCGGCCGGCTGCTGTTCCTCGCGCTCTCCTACGACCAGCGCGCGGTCGCCCCGGACGACGTGACCGGCTTCCTGAGCACGGTACGCGCCGCGCTCACCGCCTGAGGGCGGTGCCGAAGGCCTCCACGTCTACAGTGGACAGTAGGTCACCGGAGGCGCGGAAGGTGACCCGGCGACGGGTACCCGTGGGGTTCACCGCGACCATGGCCGGATGCTGCCGGCGACCGAACGCGAGGCCGTACGGGCCGTCGCTGACCACCGCCGGCTGTGGCGCGCCGAGCGCGGCGAGCACCTCCACCCAGTACCGCACCATCGCGCGGCTGGTGCTCGGCTCGCGCGGCAGGGACGGGGTCAGCCGGGCGCGCGCCCCGGCCGGATCGGCGAGCGCCAGGTCGGCGGCGAACAGATCCCCCCAGACCCGGGGCGGACCGCCGGTGTCCCGGGCCAGCCGCTTGGCCCGAGCCGAGGCGGCGGCCGGGTCCGTCCGGTACAGCGCGCCGAAGGTCAGCGGGAGCAGCTGTATCCCCAGGACCGACTCGGGCTTCGGATCGAAGAACGTCGCGTAGTCGGTCTTCGCGCCCCAGACGATGCCCACGGTGGTGTGCCCGTACCCGGCCGGGCGGCTGATCCCCTCGCCCAGCCAGTACATCCGCGCGGTCGCCGCCTCCATGGCGTAGTGGGTCAGCCCGTGCTCCGCCAGGTACGGGTCGCCGCGCACCAGGCCCCAGCGCGCCACCGCCTCCCAGGCCGCCACCGCCTCGCTCGACGACTCCTGGTTGTTGCCGTCGGCGAACGGCGCGAACCCGGAGGCGGCGCAGTGCCCGAGGTAGGCGTTGAACACCCGGAACGGTGGAAGGCCGGCGCCATCCTTGTCAGAACGCTCAGTGGACAGCGCGCCGGCGTAGTCCCGCACCACGAGGTCCACAGTGGACCCGTGGGCGCGCAGGAATCCGGGGTCCGCCTGCGCCAGTACCGCCGCCGCGCGTACCAGGTAGCCGTACTGGAAATGGTGGTCGTTGTAGTCGGAGCTGCCGAACTCCGGCGGTACCGCGATCAGGCCGCCCCAGGTGCGGTCGTACCCGAAGAAGCGGGTACCGCCGGCCGTCAGCCAGTCGACGAGCTGCGGGCGCAGCCGGGACAGGGCCGCCTGGCGCCGGTCCTCCGCGCCGATCGCGTGCGCCACCTCCGCGACCGTCGCCAGCCGCCCCAGCTCCTTGAGGCCGAAGTAGCTGCCGCCGTCGCCGGGCGGGTCGGTGAGGTCCCGGTCCAGGTCGGCGAGGACGGCGGCGTGGGCGCTGCCCGGCAGCGGTACCGACGGCACGCCCGGCAGCAGCCCCGGCATGGGTACCCGCACCCGCACCGAGGCGGCACGGGCCAGCGTCAGCGGGCCGAGCGCGTGCGGGTAGGTACCCGCGAACGGCTGGCCCGACGCGAGCCCGGCACGGTGATGTGGCATGAGCGCCCACGGCCCCGGTTTGCCGGAGGCACGCCGGGCTTCGAGGGTCTGCGTGACGGTACCGGCGCTCGCGTCGTACGCCATCCGCGCGGTGGTGTCCACGACCGGATCGGCGGCCGCCCCGGTGATCGCCGTGTCCCAGGCGGTACCGTCCACTCCGGACGGTACCGGGGCGAGCGCGACCTTGCCGTGCCCGCCGGAGACGGTGAGCCGGGCGTCCTGCTGCTGCCAGTGGGCGCCCACCTCGGCGACGAGGTCCCACCGTTGGCCCGCCACCGTCACCCGGAGCACATTGCTCCCTCCATTGTGGACCTCCGGCGGCCCGGCCGGAAGGACAACCGGTGGCGTACCGCGGAAGCGCAGGTACAGCAGCGGGCTGCCCTGGACGAGCGTCGCCTCGACGGTGCCGCCGCCCGCGATCTGCGCGGCGAGCACGACGTGGAACGCGCCGTACCCGAGCACCTGCAGCGACGCCACCGGACCGCCTACGGTCAGGGCCGGCACGAACGGGGTGATGACAGTGTTCGCGGAGGCGGTGGGCGGCGCGGCGCTGACCTGTAGCCCGGCGGGCAGCGCGTGCAGTGCCAGCGGTGGCGCCCACAGCGGCTGGCTGAGCGGCCCGGTCAGCGCCGAGGTCCACCACTGGTTGGTGGGTAGCGCCTTGCCGGCCAGCGCCGGCCCCGCCTGTTTCGGCGCCATGGTGGGCCGGGCGCCGGCCGGCAGGTCGGCGGCGGCACCGGCGAGGCCGGTGGGGCGAAGCGGGTTTCCCGCCGCCCGCTCGGTGATGGTCCCAGCACCGGCGGAGCGGGAGTTCGCGGAAGAGGCCGGGTTCCGGCCGCGGCCGGTGGTGCATCCGGCGAGCATCGCCAGCGCCCCACTGGCCAGTACGGCCCGTCGCCCGGTCATCCGGCGCTGTTGACGGCCGGGGTGCCGCCGGTCGAGGTCTTGGTGTCCACGATGGCCGTGTACGGCAGGCCCGGTACGAGCGTGCTGACGGTGGCCTTCGCGCTGTCCCGGGGTAGCAGCACGACCGTCAGCCGGTCGCTGTCGGACACGCCGCCGACCCGCGGCACGATGCGCGCCAGGCTGGCCTGTACCCGGTGGGCCAGCCCCGGCCCATCGATGTATGCGGTCATGCCCAGCCGTAGCCGCTTGAGCCGGTCCACCGGCACGTCGGCCTGGAAGCTGAGCTTGGACTGGTCGTACAGCGTCACCACGGGTTCGCCCGCCTTCACCACGCCGCCCAGGGCTACGTTGACGGCGGCCACGGTGCCGTCCATCGGCGCTCGCAGCGTCTGGGTGGTCGCCTCGGTCGCCGCACCGGTGCCGGCCTGGCTCGCGCCCGCGGTCAGGGTGAGCACGGCGAGCGGCTGCCCGGCGATGACGTGGCGCTGCGCGTTGACACGGAGCGACGTCACGACGGCCGCGTCGGGCGAGCCGACCGGTACCGCGTCCGCGGTCAGCATCGCGGTGCCGAGGTCCACGTACGCCTGCGCGGCGAGGCGGTGACCGACGATGTAGACGCCGCCCAGCGCCGCCGCGCTGAACAGGACGACGGTGACGACGAGCGTGCGCAGCGCGCGCAGGAAGCGCCTGCCTCGCCCGAGATGTCCGCCGCCCGGCGGCGGCGCGCCCGACGCCACCCGCTCATCAGTTGTTGGCGTGTCAGTCATTAGCGTGGTCATGCTGGTATTCCCCCCAAAAAGAGCTAGCACTGTCTACAGAGGACCGGCATTACGCCGGGGCCTCCACCACATCCACAGTGGACGGAGCGGGCGCCTCGTCGCGGAGCCGCTGTCCCCGTAGCGCCTCGATGATCATCCGGCCGAGGATGAGCACGTGCATGCTCGCCCAGCCGACGCAGAGCCAGGTCGGTGCCGGGTCCGCCATCACGACCAAGCCGACCGCGATCGCGGTGACGTTGAGTACCAGCAGCGCCAGGTGCGGCATGACGACCCACAGCGAGCGCCCGCCACTGCCGGCGTGCGTCGCCGACCAGGTGACCCGCTTGCCGAGCAGGGTCGCGCACAGCGCCCGCGCGTGCACCGGTGCGGCCCCGATGCTCGACACGATCGCCGCGACCCGGAAACCGCCGGACTGCAGCCAGGTCACGAGCATGACCATGCCGTAGAACGGCAGGTACCGGCTGGCCCACGTCCACCCGTCGGCCTTGATCGGACTCAGTGCGAACAGCAGGTACGTCGCGGGCAGCAGCATGAAGGTGAGCATCGCCACGGACAGCAGGTAGTGCGTGCCGGTGAACACGTACTGCAGCCGCTGGTCCACGGTGAGCCCGCTGCGCCGCCGCCACAGCCGGCCGTGCAGCAGCACCTCGAAGCCGCCGCCGGCCCAGCGCGCCTGCTGCTTCAGGTAGGAGCCGATGTCCTCGGGGGCGAGGCCGCGCGCCAGCACGTTCGGTACGTAAATCGACCGCCAGCCGCGCCGGTGCAGTTCGATCGAGGTCCAGACATCCTCCGAGTTGCTGCCGGTGTAGATGCCACCGATCTCGGCCAGCGCCGCGCGCCGGAACATCACGTTGGTACCGACGCAGAATGCCGCGTTGAAACGGTTCTTGCCTGGACAGACGAGTTCGTAGAAGATCCGCTGCGCCTCCGCCGACCCGATCGAGACGAGATTGCGCCGGTTGGAGTAGTGCTGCGGTGACTGTACGAAGGCCACGTCAGGGTCCCGGAAGTTCGGCAGCACCACGATAAGGAAATCCGGCTCCGGTACGTGATCAGCGTCGAATATCACAATGTACTCGCCGGTGGTCCGCGCGAGACCCGCATTGACGTTCCCCGCCTTGGCGTGTTCGCGACCGGCCCGCCGCAGGTAGCCCACATTCTCCTGGGTACACACATCCCGCAGCTCGTCGCTGCGCCCGTCATCGAGTACCCACGTCTCGTGCGCGAGGCGCATGTCCCGGGCCGCGCGGATCGTGCGCCGGATGAGTTCCGGCGGTTCGCCGCAGGCCGTGATGAAGACGTCAATCGATGGCACCTCGGTACCCGCGCGCAGCCGGTTGCGCCAGATCGCCACGTCAGCGGGTTCCGGCAGGTCGTCGTGGGCGAGGATCGTCCACCAGGTACCGATCGCGTGTATCGCGGTCAGCCCCTCGGCGAGCAGCATCGCGGTCCACAGCCACAGCGGGCCGCGATAGGCGGGATTCAGTAAGAAGAGTTGATAGAAAAGGGTTGCCAACAATGCGCCGATGATTGCCACTCGGGTTGATCGCTGGAGCGGTCGCCACGCCATACGCGGCGCCGAACCATGTGCCCGGTCAGCAGGTGTGGGGCCGGCGGGTACGCGGTCAGCAGGTAAGCGGTCAGTGGGCGTGTGGTCAATGGGTGCGCGGTCGTGCGGAGCGGTGATCGGCATCAATACTCCGTGCCTCCGGTCGAATGTTCGTTGTGGTCCAACGGTCATACCGGCGTGTTGCTGCACCGACTCACCAGCATGTCATGGGAGTAAATAACCCTGGGCCGACCCCGGAGAACGTGATGCGGTCCACTCTGGACCCGTGTTTGGATTGCCAACCGGTGGACACGGAAAAATGCAGGTAAATTCCAGGCAACAGCCGCTCTATATATTTAGAGCGGCTGTTGCTTATCGGGTGCGCGCGTTATGGCTGGTTGGGAAGGGAGTCCTCAGGGGAGCATCCAGCTCAGTGCCGAGGTGGACTGGAGGAAGACCAGCAGGCACATGCCGGCGATGAAGACCAGGCTCCACATGAACACCCGGCGGAAGATGTCGCCCTCCCGGCCCTGCAAGCCGACCGCGGCCGCCGCGATCGCCAGGTTCTGTGGCGAGATCATCTTGCCGAGTACGCCGCCCGAGGAGTTGGACGCCGCCATCAGTGTGGCGCTGAGGTTGGCCTTGTTCGCCGCGGTCACCTGCAGCGCGCCGAACAGCGAGTTGGACGACGTATCCGAGCCGGTCACCGCGACGCCCAGCCAGCCGAGGATCGGCGAGAGCACCGCGAACGCCGCACCGGCGCCGGCCATCCAGGTGCCGAGCGTGGCGGTCTGCCCGCTCGCGTTCATCACGAACGCGAGGCCCAGCACCGCCATCACCGTGAGGATCGCCCAGCGCAACTGGTCCAGGGTGCGCCCGTACGCGCGCACCGCCTGGCCGACCGAGATCCGCAGCAGTGGCACGGTGATGAGACCGGCGATCAGCATGAGGGTACCGGCGGCGGTCAGCCAGTTGAACTTGAAGACGGATACCGTGGACACCTTGCCGGCGGCGTTCTGGATGTGCATGCCCGGCCAGTTGAACGACCGGGTCACCTTGGTCAGCGCTGCCGCGACCCAGTGCAGTTGGGCGATGACGAAGATGGCGATGATGACGAGGTACGGCAGGTAGGCGCGCACCTCCTCGGTACGCGAGTCGGGGTGGCGCACCCGGCCGGCGAAGCCCGGCTCCGGCTCGTCGAGCGCCCCGCCCGCGACCGGCGCCACGGCCGGCGACAGTACCGCCTCGCGTGGCTGCCACACCCGCAGCACCAGGACGACGGCGCCGGCGGAGGCGAGCGAGGCGATCACGTCGGTCAGCGGTACCGAGATGTAGTTGGAGGTCACGAACTGGGCGACCGCGAAGACCACGCCGCAGGACAGTGCCGGGACCCACGCCTGCCGCAGCCCGCGCCGTCCATCCACAATGGACACAAGAGCCAGCGGTACGAAGACGGCGAGGATCGGGGTCTGGCGCCCGACCGTGGAGCCGAGGTCGTGCAGGGGCAGACCGGTCACAGTGGACAGTGTCGTGATCGGGGTGGCCAGCGCGCCGAACGCGACCGGCGCGGTGTTGGCGACGAGCGCGAGGGTGGCGGCGCGCAGCGGCGCGAAGCCGAGCGCGATGAGCATCACCGCCGTGATGGCGACCGGTGCGCCGAAGCCGGCCAGCGCCTCCATGAGCGCACCGAAGCAGAACGCGATGACCACGGCCTGGATGCGCTGGTCGTCGCTGACCCGGCCGAACGAGCGGCGCAACACGTCGAAGTGGCCGCTGGCCACGGTCATGTTGTAGATCCAGATGGCGTTCACGACGATCCACAGGATCGGGAACAGGCCGAAGGCGGCGCCCAGCGACGCCGACAGCAGCGCCTGCCCGACCGGCATCGGGTACACGACGGTCGCGATGACGAGTGACAGCGCGAGCGCGATCAGTGATGAGATCCACGCGGTGACCCGCAGGATGCCCAACAGGACGAAGAGGACGATCAGCGGGAGAGCGGCGAAGATTGCGCTCCAGCCGAGGGAGTGTGCGATCGGGTCCAGCACCTGGCGATACATCGGAGCACCTCGCTCTGGGTACGGAGCACCTCGCTCTGCGGTAGCAGTAGCGCGGATTCCCAACATCGTGACATCCGTTCACATCGCTTCGACGATCTTCACGACGATCGCTGCGCCGAGCGGCGCCGCAGCGTCGGCGAGCGGCGCGCGCCAGTACGGTCCGAGCTCGTTAGCTCCCCGGTCACGCGGGTACGGGGAAGCGCAGGTGCGAGGACGAGGAGGACGAGGTGGCAAGTCTCGGATACACGTTGATGGGTGAGCAGAGCGGCCCGACGCAGCTCGTCGACTACGCGGTGCGCGCCGAGCAGGTCGGCTTCGACTTCGCCGTCTGCTCCGATCACTACTACCCGTGGCTTCCCGAGCAGGGCCACTCGCCGTACGCGTGGGCCGTGCTGGGCGCCGCCGCGTACGCGACCAGCAGCATCGACCTCATGTCGTTCGTGACCTGCCCCACCCGCCGGTACCACCCCGCGGTGGTGGCGCAGAAGGCGGCCACGGTCGGGGTGATGTCGCAGGGCCGCTTCACCCTCGGGGTGGGCGCGGGGGAGAACCTCAACGAGCACGTCGTCGGCGCGTGGCCCCAGGTCGCGCAGCGGCACTCGATGCTCGCCGAGGCGCTGGAGATCATCGAGCCGCTGCTGGCCGGCGAGACGGTGCATCACACCGGCGAGTACTTCGAGGTACCCGAGGCGCGCCTGTGGGACGTACCGCGCGACGGGGTACCGGTCGGGGTCGCGGTCTCCGGTCCGGAGTCGTGCGAGCTGGCCGCCGAGTACGGGGACGCGATGATCGCCACCGAGCCGAAGGCGGAGCTGGTGGACGCGTTCATGGCCGCGGGCGGCGCCGGCCGGCCCCGGTACGGGCAGGTGGCGCTCGCGTACGGCGCGGACGAGGCGGAGAGCCGGCACCGGGCGCGCGAGCAGTTCCGCTTCTTCGGGCTGGGCTGGCCGGTCAACTCGGAGCTGCCGTACCCGCGCTCGTTCACGAAGGCGACCGACGCGGTGACCGAGGAGGTCCTGGCCCAGCAGATCTCGTGCGGGCCGGACGTGGACAAGCACGTGGCGGCGGTCAATGCGTTCGTGGACGCGGGCTTCACGCACATCGCGCTGGTCCAGGTCGGCGACGCCGCCCAGGCCGAGTTCCTCGACTTCGCCGAGAAGGAACTGCTCCCCGCGCTGCGCGGCTAGGGCCGGCAGTCGGTCATATCGCGGACCAGAAATCCAGCAACGTCAACGCGGTCTGCGCCGGAGACTCGGCCGCGGGGGAGTGCGCGGCCCCGGCGAACACCTCGACGCGGGCCGCCAGCCGCCGCGCCATCTCCCGCTGCGCGGCGGGACCCCAGGCGTCGTCGTGCTCACCGAAACACACCATTGCGGGTACGCCCGTCTCGCGCAGCTTCGACACCAGGTCGGGTTCGGTGAGCAGCGCGTCGGACATGCCGAACAGTCCGGCGGCGCTGGAGGCGAGGAAGCGCTCGCGCACGAACTCCGCCAGCGGCTCGGGTGGCGGCGCCTCGGCGACCATCGCCTCGAACAGCACCGCCATGCCCTGGTGGGCGTAGGGCTCCAGGCGCGCCATCCGGGCCCGCCGGTTCCCGTCGATCGCGGCCGGCCCGGAGCACATCAACGTCAGCGAGCGATACCGGTCGGGGCGCGCGAGTACCGCCGCCCGCGCCACCAGCCCGCCGAACGAGTGCCCGACCAGGTGCACGGGTGCCCCATCCGCGTCATCGGCCACCTCGTTGACGACGCTGCCCAGCCACGACATCGTGTACGCCGAGCGCTCGTCCGGCCCGGGGCTCTGGTACTGGCCCGGCAGGTCCAGCGCGAGCGCCCGGTATCCGGCCGCGGCCAGGTCGCCGAGGATGAGCGCGAAGTCCTCCTTGCTCCCGGTGAACCCCGGTACCAGCAGCGCGCTCCCCCTCGGTTCACCCGCGGCCGGCGCGTCGAGTACGGCGATGTCGGCTGTGCGCAGGGCGATGCGGCGCGGTTCGAACACGCGCCAAGTCTGCACCCGTCAGCCGGGCCTGCGTCGACGGCCCCGGAAGCGGTTGCCCCGCAGCCGGGGCCGCTGCCATGGGCGGTCGGGCGAGCCGAGCTGGAGGATGACGGTACCGGCGCTGGAGATGGTCACCGCGACCACGAGCGCCGCGACGTTGCCGGTCGTGGCCGCCGTGGTGAACAACGCCACCGTTATCACCAGCAGGACCAGCAGCGAGGCCCACCGGCGCCGGTACTCCTTCGGTGCCCGTGGCCGGCCCTCCTGTACGGCCAGACAGAAGCGGTGGTCGTCCTCGTGCAGCGAACGCGCTATCGCGTTCAGCCGGTACTGGTCCTGTTCGCTGAGCATCGCAAGTCACCCGCGTTCCGGTGCGTCACGATTGCAGCGTCGCTTCCGCCTGGATGACGCGTGCTCGCCCGGCCCGGGTGGTTCATGCCGGACCCCCAGGGAAAGATGTGACTGTGAACTCGACAGTGACACTGCGCGGCGATGTGGTGCTGCCCATGGTCGGCTTCGGCACGTGGCAGCTGCGCGGGCAGCACGCGTACGAAGCGGTCCGGGCCGCGCTCGACACCGGATACCGCCACCTCGACACCGCCACGATGTACGGCAACGAGGCCGAGGTCGGCCGCGCGGTCCGGGACAGCGGCCTGCCACGCGAGGAGGTGTTCATCACCACCAAGCTGCCGCCCGGCCGGGCCGGCGAGGCGAGCGCCACGCTGGCCGAGAGCCTGCGGGCGCTCGGCACCGACCACCTCGACCTGTGGCTGATCCACTGGCCGCCGGGCGGTGCCTCGCCCGAGACGTGGCGCGCGTTCATCGCCGCACGCGACGCGGGCCAGGTGCGCGCGATCGGGGTGAGCAACTACAGCACCGGGCAGATCGACCAGCTCACCGAGGCGACCGGCGAGACACCCGCGGTGAACCAGATCCCGTGGAGCCCGGGGGAGTACGACGAGAAGGTCCTCGCGGACAGCCGGGAGCGCGGCGTGGTGGTCGAGGGGTACAGCCCGATCAAGAGCACCAACCTGCGCGACCGGGTACTGGTGGGCATCGCCGAGCGGCACGGCGTGTCGGTACCGCAGGTGGTGCTGCGCTGGCACCTCGAACACGGCATCGTGGTGATCCCGAAGTCCGCCCGTCCCGAGCGCATCACCAGTAACTTCGACATCCTCGGTTTCGCGCTGTCACCGGAGGAGGTCGCCGCGATCGACGGCCTGGCCCGGTAGGCAGCCCGCTAAGCAACCCGGTAGGCAGGTCAGCTCCGCCCGAAGGCGATCGCCCGGCTCGGCGCGGGGAAGCCCAGCACCGGCTTGCCGCGCAGCGCGCTCGCGAGGGTGTGCGCGACCGCGTCGTCGACCGAGCTGGCGACCCCGCCGCCGACCGAGTCGCTCGGGTTGTCCGGGTCGGCGGCGATGGCGGCCCCGGCGAGCTGGGGCGTGAAGCCCACGAACGTCTCGGTCGCGTTCCCCTCGGAGCTGCCAGTCTTGCCGCCGACCGGCCGGCCCAGGATGTACCCGACGGAGGGCGCGGTGCCGCCGTTGCACTTGCCGTACGCGGACTGCTGGCCGACCGGGCAGCGGGCCGCGTCCACGGCGGCCCGGGCCACGTCCGCGCTCACCGCCCGGTAGCAGGACGGGTCGCCGGCGTGGTACCGCAGCCCGTCCGGCCCGGTGATCGACAGCACCGGCAGCGGCTTGCAGTAGATGCCGTCCGCCGCCACCGTCGCGTACGCGTTCGCCAGGTCCAGCGGTGTGGTCTGCGCCACGCCGAGGGTGAACGAGCCCCACCCCGCGGGCCGGCTGTTCGCCAGCATCGCGTCGTGCTCCGAGCGCAGCACGATGCCCAGCCGCTTGGCCATCGCGATCGCCTTGTCCGCGCCGACCTGCTCCTCCAGCCAGACGAAGTACGTGTTGACCGAGCGCCCGTACCCGTCCCACATGGTGCGGTACCCGTTCATCCAGGACGGCGTGTCGTTCGCCGGGCACCAACTGCCGCCACAGTTGCCGCTCCCGCCGCTGCCCACCCACTTCGTGACGAGCGGGGACGGCGCATGGAACCCGGTGGACAGCGGCCGGCCCGACTCCAGCGCGGCGAGCATGGTGAACAGCTTGAACGTCGAGCCGCTCTGGTACCCGTCGACACCTGTGCCGCCGGCGACAAGCTGGTCGACGCTGTTCGGGTAGTCCTGGTCGTACGGGTTGTCTGCGAGGCTGTAGTGCCGGTTCACCGCGAGCGCGAGGACCCGGCCGGTACCGGGCGTGACGATCGCCATCGGCAACGACTTGGCCTGCCCGTACCCGTACACGGCCAGCGACTGGTTCTGCGCGGTCGCCTGGATCGCCGGGTCCAGCGACAGGACGACCCGGTACCCGCCCGTGTTCAGCGCGTCGTCCCGCTCCGCGGGGGTACGCCCGAACGCCGGCTGCGCGTCCCACCACTGCCGGAAGTAGTCGCAGAAGTAGCCCCAGTCGTTGTGCCCGGCCGGTACCGCGGTGCAGTCGTTGGGTTCCCGGCTCACCACCAGGCGCAGCGGTACCTTCTCGGTCTGCTGGGCCTGGGCCGGGGTGATCGCCTTCATCTTGGTGAGCGCGGTGAGCACGTACGTGCGGCGGACCAGCGCGGCGGCCCGGTCACCGGTGATCGGGTTGTACGTGTCCGGTGACTGGACGAGCCCGGCGAGCAGCGCCGCCTCGGCGAGCGTGAGCTGGCTCGGGTCCTTGCTGAAGTACGTGCGCGCGGCCGCGTAGATGCCGTACGCGCCGCTGCCGAAGTACGCGATGTTCAGGTACCGGGTGAGAATCTCGTCCTTGGACATCGTCTTCTCCATCGCGATCGC
>JBPYFB010000555.1:0-8786 GCA_051986465.1 Rugosimonospora sp. | reverse complement strand
CGGCGGCCAGCCGCTCGGTGACCTCGGGCAGCCGGGCGCGCAGGATCGCCACCTCCCGCTCGAAGCTGGGGTGCTCGACCCAGTGGTACAGGCAGCGGCGCTTGAGGGCGTCGTGTACCTCGCGGGTGCGGTTGCTGGTCAGTACCGCCAGCGGCGGTGACGCGGCGGCGACCCGGCCCAGCTCCGGGATGGTGATGGCGGACTCGGCGAGGATCTCCAGCAGGAATGCCTCGAACTCGTCGTCGGCCCGGTCGATCTCGTCGACCAGCAGCACGCACGGCGACTGCTCCAGGGCCTGCAGCAGCGGCCGGGCGATCAGGAAGCGCCGGTCGTACAGGCTGTGCTCCAGCGCCGCGCTCTCCGGCCGGTCGCCGGTGGCGGTCGCGGCCGCCTCCATCGCCCGCAGGTGCAGGATCTGCCGGGGGAAGTCCCAGTCGTAGAGCGCCTGCGCGGCGTCCAGCCCCTCGTAGCACTGCAGCCGCACGAAGTGCGCGCCGGTCGCCGTCGCGAGAGCCTGCGCGAAGGCGGTCTTGCCGACGCCGGCGTCGCCCTCGAGGAACAGCGGGCGCCCCAGCCGCAGCGCGAGGTACCCCGCGGTGGCCAGGCCGTCGTCGGCGAGGTACCCGGCGCCCGCGAGCGCCTGCGCCAACTCGGCGGGGGAGGCGGGGAGGGTGCTCACCCGCCCACTATGACCCCGCGGGGTCCGGCACGTCGAGATCGGTGCCGTCCGCGACGTCATCGCAGGGTACGAGGAGCACCTCGTGCCCGGCCAGGTACGGGCGCGCGCCCCGGTCGCCGGTGGCGAGGGCGGCCACGCCGGCCCAGTGCGCCCGCCCGAGCAGTACGGGGTGCCCCTGTACCCCCTGGTAGCTGGCGGCGGCGAGCGCCTGCGCCCCGCCGTACCCGATGATCCGGCGCACCGCGGCCGGCGTGATGCCCGGCGTATCCACGAGCAGCACGGCCACCGCGTCCACCGGCGCGCTGGCCAGCGCCGCCAGCCCGGCGCGCAGCGAGGAGCCCATCCCGGTGGCCCAGTCGGGGTTGTCCACGACAAGCGCGCCACCCAGGTCGGCGCGGGCGAGGACCTCGTCGCGCCCCGCGCCCAGCACCACGGCGACGGGCTCGCATCCGCCGTCGCTCAGGGTGGCCAGCGCCCGCTCCACCAGCAGCCGGCCGTCGCGCGCCACGAGCGCCTTCGGCATGCCGTACCGCCGCCCCGCCCCCGCCGCGAGCAGCAGCCCGGCCACACCACCGGTCACTGGAGCAGCAGGCGCACCACGGTCTCGGCGACGCAGACCGGCTTGTCGCCGCCCTCCCGCTCGACGGTGACCCGGTTGACGACCTGTACGCCGCCGCTGACCTCCTCGACGGAGAGCACCTCGCCGTGCGCCCGGATCCGCGAGCCCACCGGCAGCGGGGCGGGGAAGCGCACCCGGTTGACGCCGTAGTTGATGCCCATCCGTACGCCGGCCACCTGGAACAGGTCGCCCATGAGCGGGACCACCAGCGACAGCGTCAGGTACCCGTGCGCGATCGTGCCGCCGAACGGGCCGGTCTTCGCGCGCTCGACGTCGACGTGGATCCACTGGTGGTCGCCGGTCGCGTCGGCGAACCGGTTGACCCGGTCCTGGTCGACCAGTACCCAGTCGCTGTACCCGAGGTCGGTACCGGCCGCCTCGCGAAGCGCGTGCACGGAACTGAAGACCGTCATTACGCCAGACCTCCTGTCTGTGTCACTCCGCCGTCGAGCACCAGCGTCTGCCCGGTGATCCAGGCCGCGTCGTCGCTCGCGAGGTACGCGGCGGCACCGGCCACATCGGCCGGTACGCCGAGGCGGCCCAGCGGGTACGCCGCGGACGCCTCCGCCTCCCGCCCCTCGTACAGGGCGGTGGCGAACTTGGTCTTCACGACCGCGGGCGCCAGCGCGTTGACCCGTACCGCCGGCGCCAGTTCGATCGCGAGCTGCTGGGTGAGGTGGATCAGCGCGGCCTTGCTCACCCCGTACACGCCGAGCCCGGGCGCGGGGCGCAGGCCGGCGATGGACGCCACGTTGATGACCGCCCCGCCGTGGCGCCCCAGCCACGCCTCGTACGCCTGGCGGGTCCAGCCGAGCGCGCTGAACACGTTCACCTCGAACACCTTGCGTACGGCGGCCGGCTCGACGTCGAGCACCGGCCCGAAGACCGGGTTGATGCCGGTGTTGTTGACGAGGATGTCCAGCCGCCCGAACGCGTCCACCGCGGTGGCCACGGCGGCGGCCTGGTGCTCGGGGTCGTCCGCCTTGCCCGGTACGGACACCGCGTGCGCCGAGCCGCCCAACTGCGCGACCGCCTCGGCCAGCGGCTCTGGCTTGCGCGCGGTCAGGCAGACCCGGGCGCCCTCCTCGACGAACCTGGCCGCGATCGCCAGGCCGATACCCCGGCTGGCACCCGTGATCAGCGCCACCCGTCCCTGCAGTCTCGACACAGGCGCTGACTCTATAGCCTCGCCGCGCTGGTCGCCGGTGCGATGGCGGGTGACATGCGATCATGAGGAGATGGCCGAGCCGATGCTGGTGGTGGTGGACGGGGCGAACGTGGTCGGCTCGGTACCTGACGGCTGGTGGCGCGACCGGGCGGGTGCGGCGACCCGGCTGCGCGATTCGCTGGTGGCGGTCGCCCGGGACGGGCTGGCCGTGGCGCCGCCGCCGATCGAGGTGGTGCTCGTGGTGGAGGGTGCCGCGCGCCGGGTGCCGGGGGTACCCGAGGTGCGGGTGGTCAGCGCCGCCGGCTCCGGTGACGACGCGATCGTCGAGCTCGTCGCGGATCGCGAGGCGCGGCGGGAGTGCCTGGTGATCACGAGCGACCGGGGTTTGCGGGAGCGGGTGACCCGGCTGGGCGCGCAGGTCAGCGGTCCGCGGGCGCTAGGCCGCCGCCCGGGAGGCGACGCCGGGGACGGGATCAGCGCGGTCGGATGACGGTTTCGGCGGTGAGCCGGCCGTGGTCGGGATCGCGCCCGACCGACCCCGCGGTCACCAGCGACTGCACCGCCCGGGTGGCGTCGGCGGGCCGGTAGACGGTCTCGTCGCGCGCGTACCGGCGCAGGTCGGCGACGGTACTCGGGCCGTTGCGGCGGACCCGGTCGAGCAGCAGCCGCCGCAGCGGACCCACGTTCGGCGTCAGCGAGATGTCCAGCAGGGCGCGCTGCGGGTCGGCCGGGTCGCGGTAGCGAACGCCGGCGTACTCGTCGACCGCCCACAGGGCGTCCTTGAGCGCGTCGAGGTGGCGCTCGGCGCTGCTGGCGAACAGCAGCGGCCGGCCAAGCCCGGGCGCGTCGACCAGTTCGACGCAGGCCACCAGCGCGAAGCCGGCCTCGTGCAGGCGTTGCCGGTACGCCATCGGCGCCACCTCCGGCTCGGCGTCGAGGACCACGAGGATCTCACCGCCCGGGGCGCTGGCGATCGCGGCGAGCGTCTCGCCGTCGGGCGCCGGCCGGCCGGCCGCGTCGACGAACGCGATGATCGGGGCGCCGGCCGCGCCCACCTCGGCGAGGGCCGGCAGCAGCGCCCCGGTCGAGGCGTGCACCCGGCACTGTTCGGGCAGGTCCAGTTCGGCCAGTGCCGCGGCGGCGACCGGCTCGGCGGCCGGATCGTCCTCGACGAACAGCACGTCCAGGCGGCGCCGGCGCAGCATGTCCGCGAACTCGGCGAAGACCCGCAGCGCGGCGGTACCGGTCGGGTCGACCGCGGCGGCGTACGCCTGCGCGTAGATCAGCCGGCGGTGCCCGTGCAGGACCGCCGGGGCGCACGCGTCGAGGTACCGCACGAGCAGCTCGCGGATGACCGTGGCGTGCGACGTTCCGGCGGGTGCCGCCATCCCTCCATGATGGGGTGCACCACCACCTTGCGGAAGGGGAGTGCCATGCGCCGCCGGTACAGCTGGATCGTTCTCGCCGTCCTCGGCATCGCGGTCGCGGTCGGCCTGGTGGCCCTGGGCCGCGCCTCCGCGGGTACCGGGGCGGGCCGGGCTTCAGGGTATGGCGCCGGGTACGCGGACGGGGTGCGCGACGGGCGGGCCGGGGGACTGCAGGAGGGGCGGGCGCTGGCGCAGGTACAGGCGCTGCCGTCGGGCCAGCGCGACGCCGCCCGGGCCAGCTTCGACGCCGGGTACGTCGCGGGAGCCAACGACGTCTTCAGCGGGTACGACGGCGGCTGGTCGCCGGGCGTCCCGTACGTGGTGACGCTCGTACATCCGGCCGGGCCCATCGGGTACCGGATCGCCTCGCGCACCGAGATGGCGCCCGGCGTCACCTACTACCTGTGCCCCGACGGGCACAGCCTCTGCCACCGGTAGCGGATGGTCACTGCGCGATGCGTACCAGCGCCTTGCCGATGTTCTCGCCGCGCAGCATGCCGAGGAACGCGGCGGGCGCGTTCTCCAGCCCGTCCACGACGGCCTCCTCCAGTTGCAGGTGCCCGCCGGCCAGCCAGCCGCCGACCTCGCGGAGGAAGTCGGGCAGCCGGTCGTAGTGGTCCAGCACGATGAAGCCGCGCAGCGACAGCCGGTTGGTGATGGCGAGGCCGAGGTTGCGGGGGCCGGGCGGCGGCTGGGTTTCGTTGTACGCGGAGATCGCACCGCACAGCGCGACCCGGCCGTACCGGCGCAGCGCCCCGATCGCCGCCTCCAGATGCTCGCCGCCCACGTTGTCGAAGTACACGTCGATCCCGTCCGGGGCGGCCCGCTGGAGCTGCTCGCGTAGTGACCCGTCGCGGTAGTTGAACGCGGTGTCGAAGCCGAGCCGCTCGGTCAGCAGCGCCACCTTCGCCGCCGAACCGGCGCTGCCCACCACCCAGGACGCGCCGCGCAGCCGCGCGAACTGCCCGACGAGGCTGCCCACCGCGCCGGCCGCGCCGGAGATGAAGACGCGATCGCCCGGGCGCATCGCCGCGATGTCGAGCAGCCCGACGTAGGCGGTCAGGCCGGGACCGCCGAGCACGCCCAGGTACGCCGAGGGGTTCGGGGCGAGCGCCCGGTCGATGGCGCGTACGTGGGCCGCGTCCGCGAGCGCGTACTCGCGCCAGCCGAGGTCGTGTACGACGAGGTCGCCCGGGTGTACATCGCGGCCGGCCGAGGCCACCACCTCGCCGACCGCGGCGCCGGACAGCGGCTGCCCCAGCTGGAACGGCGGGACGTAGGACTTCGCGTCGTTCATCCGCCCGCGCATGTACGGCTCGACCGACATCACCAGGTTGCGGACCAGTACCTGCCCGGGCGCCGGATCGGGCAGCTCCACCGTGGCCAGCTCGAAGTTGTCCGGGGTGGGCCAGCCCACCGGCCGGGACGCGAGGCGCCACTCCCGACTGCTTGTCATGTCTTCGCCTTCCGTGGTTGCCGACGTACCCGTCATACCGTCTCACCCGTCCTACCGTCTTACCCCGTCTTATCGTCGTACCCGTCGGGTAGGCGTTGAGGCATGACGGCTTTCGACCGGCGCCCGCTCGCCGCGCTGTGCGCCGGCTGGTTCATGGTGACCATCGACGCCACGATCGTCACCGTCGCGCTGCCCACGATCGGGCGCGACCTGTCCGCCTCGGTCGCCGGGCTGCAGTGGGTCGTCGACGCGTACACCGTCGTCTTCGCCGGGCTGCTGCTGTCGGGCGGCTTCCTCGGCGACCGGCTGGGCGGGCGCCGGGTCTACCTCGCCGGGCTCGCGGTCTTCGTCGCCGCGTCGGTGACCTGCGGGCTCGCCCCGACCCTGCCCGTACTGGCCGGGGCGCGCGCGGTGCAGGGCGTGGGCGCGGCCCTGCTGGTTCCCGCCTCGCTCACACTGCTGCAGGCCAGCTACGACGATCCCGTGGTACGGGCCCGCGCGATCGGGGTCTGGGCGATGGTGGGCGGGGTCGGTGCCGCGGCCGGCCCGCTGCTCGGCGGGCTGCTCATCGCGGGCCTCGGCTGGCGCGCGCTGTTCTGGGTCAACCTGCCCGTCGGCGTGGCCGGTCTGGTGGCGGTCGCCCGCCTGGTGCGGGTCGCGCCGGCCGGTGCCTCGACCCGTGCGGGGAACGGCCGGCGCCACTTCGACCTGCCTGGCCAACTCGCGGCAATGATCTGCCTGCTCACGGTGACCGCCGGCATCGTGGCGGCCGGGCGGGTGGGGCCGCTCGCCCCGGGCGCGTTCGTGCCGCTCGGCGCCGGTGTGCTCGCGGGGGTCGCGTTCGTCGCGATCGAGGTACGGCGCGCCGAACCCATGCTGCCGACCTCGCTGCTGCGCGACCGGGCGGTCGGCGCGCCGCTGCTGGTCGGTTTCGTGATGAACTTCTCCTTCTACGGCCAGCTGTTCGTGCTCGCGCTCGCGCTGCAGCGGGGTCGCGGGTACCCGCCCCTCGCGGCCGGGCTGGCGCTGCTGCCGATGACCGGCTTCGCGGCGCTGGGCTCCTGGCTGGGCGGCCTGGTGACGAGCCGGGCCGGGCCCCGGCCGCCGATGCTCGCGGGCATGCTCGCCGGCGCGGGCGGGTACGCGGCGATGGCGTTCCTGGCGCCGCACGCGCCGTACCCGGCCCTGGTGGCGCCGCTGGTCGCGATCAGCTTCGGCATCTCGTTCGCGATGCCGGCGGCGACCGCGGCGGTGGTCGAGTCGGCCGGCGCCGGGCGGGTCGGCGTGGCATCCGGCGCGTTGAACGCCAGCCGCCAGCTCGGCGGTGCGCTGGGCATCGCGGTGCTCGGGGCGTTCGTCGCCGGCCGCGGCCAATCCTCGGCGGGGTTGACCGTATCGCTGCTGGTCGCGGCGGCCGCCTACCTCGCCGGCGCGCTCGCCGCGCTGCTCACGCCGCGCCCGTCGCACCTGCCCGAACGGGCCGGCCGCGAGCCGGTCGATGCCCGCTGACGATTCCAGCGGCCGTGGTGCATGGCCGGGCAGGAGCAGGGGTACCCGGCGGACATGGCTGCCATTCTGTCCGAAGTTTTGATCGCTCGACTGGCCGAGTGGGGTGTGGACACCGTCTTCGGCCTGCCCGGCGACGGCATCAACGGGATCATGGAGGGGCTGCGCCGCAACCGCGACAAGATCCGGTTCGTGCTGGTCCACCACGAGGAGGCGGCCGCCTTCATGGCGACCGCGTACGCGAAGGCGACCGGGCGTCTCGGCGTGTGCCTGGCCACTTCGGGACCGGGCGGCATCCACCTCGCCAACGGGCTGTACGACGCGAAGCTCGACCACGTACCGGTCCTCGCGATCACCGGCATGCAGGAGACCAGCGTGCTGGGTACCGGGTACCAGCAAGAGGTACACCTGGACCGGTTCTACGAGGACGTCTCGGAGTACAACGAGATGATCACCAATCCGGTCCAGATACCGTCCCTTGTGGACTTCGCGGTGCGCACCGCGTACGCGCGCCGGGGTGTGGCCCACCTGACCGTCCCCAACGACCTGCAGGTCGCCGAGGCGGGTACCGACCCGTGGGAGCACGTGGCACCCGCGCTGCCGCCGCACACCGCGCCGATCTACCTGGCGCCGGCGGTCCGCCCGCGCGACCGGGACCTGCGCGCCGCCGCCGATACGCTCAACGCCGCCCGCAAGCCCGCGATCCTCGCCGGTATCGGCGCGCGCGGCGCGGGCGAGCTGGTCGAGCGGGTCGCCGAAACGCTCGGCGCGCCGATCGTCAAGACGCTCAGCGGCAAGATGGTGGTGCCGGACACCTCGCCGTACGCGACCGGGGGCATCGGACTGCTGGGCACCGCGCCCTCCGCGGAGCTGATGGAGGACGTCGACACGCTGCTGATGCTCGGCACGAACTTCCCGTACACCCAGCACCTGCCGAAGCCCGGCAAGGTCAACGTGGTGCAGGTGGAGGCGGACCCGGTACGCGCCGGCAACCGGCTGCCGACCGGCGTGCCGCTCGTCGGCGACGTGGGCGCGACGCTGGAGGCGCTGCTGCCGATGCTCACCCGGCAAACCGACCGGGGACACCTGGAGAAGTACCAGAAGAAGATGCGCGGGTGGCGCAAGGACATGGCGGCCCTGGAGTCGGCGGAGCGCGACCCGATCGCGCCGCAGTTCCTGGCCAGCGTCCTCGACGAGCTCGCCACCGACGACGCGATCCTGACCTGCGACTCAGGAACCGTCGCCACCTGGGCCGCCCGGCACTGGGACATCCGCGGCAACCGCGAGTTCTACCTCTCCGGCAACCTCGCCTCGATGGCGCCCGGGCTGCCGTACGCGATCGCGATCCAGCACGCCCACCCGGGCCGGCAGGTGATCGCCTTCATCGGCGACGGTGGCTTCGCGATGCTGATGGCGGAGTTCCACACCGCCGCCTGGCACAACCTGCCCATCAAGGTCATCATCAACAACAACAACTCGCTCGGCCAGATCCTCTGGGAGCAGATGGTCCTCGGGTATCCCGAGTTCGGGGTGCGCTACGGCGAGCCGGAGCCGGACTACGCGTCGTGGGCCCGGGCCGCCGGCGGGTACGGGGTGCACGTGGCGAAGGCGGCCGAGTTGCCCGACGCGATCCGTACCGCCCTGGCCGTGGACGGTCCGGCACTGGTGGACGTCGCGGTCGACCCGAACGAGCCGCCGATGCCCGGCAAGGTGTCCTACGAGCAGGCGAAGAAGTTCGCCACCGCGTTCCTGCACGGGCAGCCGCACAAGGCGGCGTTCGCGACGACCCTGTTCAAGGACCGGATCCAGCAGCTGCTCGGCTCGTGATGGCTGCTCTCGCGGAGGTGCTGCGGCAGCGGTTGCGCGGCGAGGTTCGGTTCGACCTGGGCAGTCGGGCGCTCTACTCGACGGACGCGTCGAACTACCGGCAG
>JBPYFB010000554.1:0-6182 GCA_051986465.1 Rugosimonospora sp. | reverse complement strand
GCGCTCGCCGTCGCCCGCGCCACAGCGGACCCGGCATTGCCGGTTACGGAAGTGAATACCATAGGCGGACGCCAACGCGGCGAGGCAACCAGCCGCGGCGGTCCAGCGTCCGGAACCACCACGCAGTTACCCCCGGACGAGAGGTAAGGGCACATGAGAACGCGATTCGTCGTCGCCGCCGCGGCGGCCGTGGCGACCGTGTTGGCGGGCGGCGCGTGTACGTCGACCGGTTCGTCGAAGACCAACAGCAATGCCAACGTCACCCTGTCGGTATGGTCGTGGCGCCCCGAGGACGCGACCACCTACAAGCAGATCTTTGACAAGTTCCATGCCGCGCACCCGAACATCACGGTGGACTTCAAGCCGTACAAGTCGACCGAGTACAACACCGTGCTCGCCACCGGCCTGACCCAGGCGGGCGGGCCGGACGTGATGCAGCTGCGCTCGTACGGGCTGCTGCAGGCACTCATAAAGGCGGGCGACCTGACGCCGCTGGACGGCAAGGTGGCCGGACTGTCCAACTTCGACACCACGGCGCTGAACGGCGCGCGGGGCAAGGCGGACAGCAAGGTGTACGGCGTACCGCTGGAGATGTCGACGTTCCAGATCTACTACAACAAGGACATCTTCTCGAAGTACAACCTCCAGCCACCGACCACCTGGGACCAGATGATCGCCGACGCGAAGACGTTGCAGAGCAACGGAATCACGCCGTTCGCGGCGGCCGGCAAGGACACCTGGCTGCTGCCGCTCTACGACGACCTGTTCGCCGCCAGCCGGTACGGTGGCACGGACTTCGAGAAGAAGGTACTCAGCGGGCAGGCGAAGTTCACCGATCCGGACTATGTCGCCGCGCTCGGGGTGCTCAGCCAGCTCAAGCCGTACTTCCCGAAGGACCAGATGGGCCTCGGCGAGACCGACGTGCAGACCCTCTTCGCCACCGGCAAGGCGGCGATGATCCCCGAGGGGTCGTTCGCGCTCGCGCCGATCAAGAAGATCAACGCAAGCCTGAACATGGGCGTGTTCAACGCGCCGCCAGCGCCCGGTGCGCTCGCGAGCCAGCCGCTGCAGGTGGGCTGGGTCGACGCGTCGTACGGGCTGAACGCCAAGTCGACGCACCAGAAGGAGGCGCTGGAGCTGCTGCAGTGGATGACCACGGCGGAGTTCGGCCAGATGGTGGCCGACGACCTGAAGCAGGTGTCGCTCGTCAAGGGCGTGCAGTCCTCGGACGATCTGCTCAAGCAGATGGTGCAGAACTACACGTCCAGCGGTACGCCGTACCTGATGCTCGTCGACTTCCGGTACGGCACGCCGCTCGGTAGTGACCTGGAAGCCGCTGGCCTGCAGAAGATGCTGCTGGGTCAGCAGACCCCGGCACAGGTGGCCGCCGACATCCAGAACGGCGTCTCTCAGTGGTTCAAGCCGTAGGTCCCGGGGGAGCGCAGGCGGAGCCAGGGCTTGGCGGAGCCCGGCGACCGCGTCGCCTTCCCGGTGTCGGGCGCGGCCGGCGGGCTGGCCGCCGTGCCGCGCCCGGCACCAATCCGGCCAACGCGATGCCCCGCATGCCGTGGCGCAAGGCGGCCGCGTTCCTGTTGCCGGCGTTCCTGCTGTACAGCCTGTTCGTCGTCTACCCGTTGCTGTCCGCGCTTGCGGACAGCTTCTGGCACTGGGAGGGTACGGCCCGGGGCGGGTTCGCCGGTACGGCCAACTTCACCGGCCTGTTCACCACGTTCCCGCTCAACCAGCAGCTGTGGCCGGCGTTCTGGCACACCGCGGTCTTCTTCGTGGCGACCATGGTGGTACAGAACACCTTCGGCCTGCTCGTCGCCTTGCTGCTCGCCGAGTTGCGGGCCGGCCGGCGGTTCTTCCAGACCGTGTACACGCTGCCGTACCTGATCGGCGGGCTCGTCGTCGGGTACCTGTGGAGCCTGCTACTGTCGCCCTCGTTCGGCCCGGTGAACGCGGTACTGCACAGCGTCGGCCTCGGCTCGTTCGCCAAGCCGTGGCTGGGCGACCCGGCCACCGCGCTACCGGTGGTGATTCTCGTCAACGCGTGGCAGTACCTCGGCTTCCCGATCCTGCTGTTCGGCGCGGCGCTGGGCGGGTTGCCGCCGGAGTACGCGGAAGCGTCCAGAGTGGACGGTGCGAACGCGTGGCAGCGGTTCTCCCGGGTCACCCTGCCGCTGCTGCTGCCGTCGATCGGCGTGGTGACCATCCTGACGTTCATCGGCTCGTTCAACACCTTCGAGCTGGTGTACTCGCTGGAGGGCGCGCAGGGCAACCAGCCGACCGGCCCCGGCGGCGCCACCGACGTGCTCGGCCTCATCTTCTACCGGGTCGCCTTCCAGGAGGGCAGCGTCAACGCGATCGGTACCTCCTCCGCGCTGGCGGTCCTGCTCTTCCTGTTCATCTTCGGCATCGCCGTACTCGCCAACCGCGTGGTACGCCGGCGTGAGGCGACCCTCACGTGACCGCAGTACAGGAGAAAGTCTCGCCGCGGCGGCGGGCAGCGCGGCGTACCCCGCGGGAACGGGTGGCCCGGGCACTGGCGCTGCTGTTGCTGTGGAGCTACGCGGCGGTCGCGCTCGCGCCACTGCTGGTGATGGTGCTGGACTCGATGCGATCCAACACGGCCGTGCTCTCCGACCCGCTGGGCCTGCCGCACTCGCTAGACGTATCCAGCTACACGACCGCGTGGACGCAGGCCTCGTTCGCGGCGTACGTGCGCAACTCGGTGCTCGTCACGGTCGGCGCCGTCGCGCTGGACGTACTGGTGTCGCTGCCGGCGTCCTATGTGCTCGGTCGGTACCAGTTCCGGGGCAGCGGCGTGCTCATCGCGTACTTCCTCTCCGGTCTGATGCTCCCGATCCGGCTGGGCATCCTGCCGATCTTCTACCTGCTCGGCGGCTTCGGCATGATCGACTCGCGGCTCGGCCTGGTACTGGTGTACGCGGCCAGCGGGGTACCCTTCTCGGTCTTCATCATGTCGGCGTTCTTCCGCGGCCTGCCACGCGAACTGGAGGAGGCGGCCCGTATCGACGGCGCCGGCGACTTCCGCATCTTCACCCGGGTGATGGTGCCGCTGGTGAAGCCGGCGGTCGCCACGGTGGTGGTGTTCCGGTTCGTTCCACTGTGGAACGACTTCTTCTTCCCGCTGGTACTGATGCGCACGACGAGCAAGTACACGCTGCCGGTCGGGCTCACCCAGTTCTTCGGCGAGTTCCAGACGAACTGGTCCGCGCTGTTCGCCGGGCTGGTGATCGCGACCGTACCGCTGATCGTGCTGTTCCTGGTCGCCACCAAGCAGATCGTCGCCGGCCTGACCGCCGGCATGGGCCGCTGACCGGAGGTCAGGCCGGCGTTGAGAAATAGCACCAGCCGGTCCATGAACGGGATCTGTCACCGCCCCAGCCTCTGACGCCTGCCGCCGTTCTGCAGTGCATACCCGGACAAACATCTTCTTGCTCGGCATTTCGGTGAGCCCGGTCACGATCAGCAGACTGCCCCGCCCAGCAGAAGACACACTTGTCGTCCGGAAGGCCGGCAAGGCGTTTGCGCCCGCGTCGCCCTTCCACTTTTTGTGCGCCACAAGGGATTCGAGCGGGGGGTCATTCGCCTTGGGTACCACGTTTGCCGCGCTTCGGGAACGTGACTTCCGGATATGGAGTCTCGCCGGGTTCGTCTCCACGATCGGTTCGTGGATGCAGACCCTGGCGATCAACTGGTACACCCTGCAAGCCACGGGTTCGGCCGGGAAGATGGGCCTGACCCTGCTGCTGCAGGCGCTACCGGTACTGCTGCTCAGCTCCTGGGCAGGTGCGCTCGCCGACCGGGTACCCCCCAAGCGCGTGCTGATCTGCACGCAGCTCGCCCACGCGATGCTGGCCGCCCTCCTTGCCGTGACCATCGCGGGTCATATGGGCGGGGTGTCCGTGATCTACCTGGTGTCCCTGCTGTCCGGTGTGGTGGGCGCCGTCGAGGGTCCGGTCATGGGCCGGTTCACCTCCACACTCGTGAAGTCGGAGTCCCTGAGTAACGCCCTGGCACTCGGCTCGCTGTCCAACTCGGCCGCCCGGATCCTGGGTATGAGCGCGGGCGGCGTGGCCGTGTCCCTGCTGGGCCCCGTACCGCTGTTCGCGGGTAACGCGATGAGCTTCCTCGCCGTGATCGGCGCACTGCTCGTGATCCGGGTCGCGGCGCAGCGCTCGGCCGGTTCGAAGGACCAGGCGAAGGATGAGAACCGTACGCGCAACCGGCAGGGCGTGATCGCCGGGTTCAGGTACCTGTCCAAGCAGCCGGTCGTACTCCTGACCCTGGGTCTTGCCGCCGTGCTGGGCAGCCTCGGCCGCAACTATCAGGTGACCATGGCGGCGATGAGTGACGGTCCGCTGAACGCGGGTGCCCGCGGGTACGGTCTGCTGTCCACGGTCTTCGCCGTCGGTACCGTGCTGGGCGCGCTGCTCGCCGCCCGCCAGCCGCACCTCGGGTACCGGATCCTCATCGGCGCCGGCCTGATCACCAGCGCCCTGCAGCTCGCCACGGGCATCTTCGGCGGCCTGTTCGCCTTCGCCGCCATGCTGCTGCCGATCGCGGCCGGTGCCGTGATCATCGACACCACCGTCTCCACCCGGGTCCAGCTCGACACGGATGCGGACATGCGTGGCCGGGTCCTCGCGGCCCTGTCGGTGTCCAGCTCGCTGGCTGGCTCGCTGGGCGCCCCGGTGCTCGGCTGGCTGTGCGGTGCCGTGGGGCCGCAGCACACGCTGGCGTTCGCCGGTACCGTCACCATCGCCGCCTCGGCCCTCGCGGGCCTGGCCCTGACGCGGCGGCTGCGCCCCGCGAAGGCCGCGGCCCTGCGGCCGGCGCTGACCGAGACGGTCGAGCACGTCCTGCACATGCCCCATCCGCGCCTGCTGCCCGAGGCCGTGCGCAACGGTTGGGCGGTACTGGACCGCAAGGTCGGTTTGCCGGAATCGGTCGACGCGCTGGAGCCCGCCGCGGCCTGACCCGGGACCCGTCAGCCGGCGCCGGTCACCCGGCGCCGGCCGGCCACCCGTCGTGGTGCTGCCCGTCATGATGCTGCCCATCATGGTGCTGCCCGACCAGCATGGCGCGGTTGATGTCGGTGGGGGAGACGATGCCGATGAGACGACCCTCCGCCACCACCAGGGCCCGGCCGTCCGCGCAGCGGCCGAGCCGGGCCAGCAGTTCGGTCAGTGGCTCCTGCGGGGTGGCGAGGGTCAGCTCCTGCGCCGGGCAGGCGACCTCGCGCAACTGGGTGCCGTAGCGCTGGGCGGGCGGCACCTGGCGGACCCGGTCGAGGGTGACCAGGCCGGCGGGGCGCCCGCCGTCCTCCACAAGTGGATACGTCGTGTGCCGGTGGGTCATCAGGAAGTCGCCGACGAACTCGGCCACGCTCATGGTGGCCGGTACGGTCTGCGGGTCGGTCGACATCACGTCCTTGGCCTGGACGCCGGCCAGCACGGTACCCAGTTGAGCCTGGCGCTGCTCGGCGTGGGCCGCGCTGACCAGGAACCAGCCGATCAGGGCCAGCCACAGCCCGCCGATCCCGCGCCCGGTCAGGAACTCCAGCAGGCCCAGCGCGATCAGCAGCCAACCCAGCAACTGCCCCGCCCGGGCGGCCACGGTCGCGGCCCAGGCCTGGTCGCCCCGCCACCGCCACAGCGCGGCGCGCAGCAGCCGGCCGCCGTCCAGCGGGGCGGCGGGCAGCACGTTGAACACGGCCAGTGCCACGTTGATCCCGGCCAGCCAGCCGAACGTGCCGACCACGAGGTTGCTGGCGTGGGCCGCGGCAGCGAGGGCCGTGGCCCCCGCGAAGATCCCGCCCAGCACCAGGCTGACCAGCGGCCCCACCCCGGCGATGCGCAGATCCGCCCCCGGGTTGGGCGCCTGCCCACTCAACTCGGCCACGCCGCCGAGCATCCACAGCGTGATCTGGCGCACCTGCAGGCCGTTGCGCCTGGCGACGATGGCGTGCGAGACCTCGTGGGCCAGCAGGCCGACCAGGAACACCACGGCCGCGGCGATACCGGCGATCGGGTACGCCCAGCCGGGGTGGCCCGGGTACGCACGCGGAAACGTCGCGGCGGACAGCCCCGCGGCGATCAGCGCGAAGATGATCAGCACGCTCCAGTTGGCGGCGACGGGTACGCCGACGATCC
>JBPYFB010000553.1:0-21533 GCA_051986465.1 Rugosimonospora sp. | reverse complement strand
CCGTCCACGTACACCTGGCCGCCGGCGTCGTGTACCCGCGCGCACACCCGCGCGATCGCCGCCTCGTACACGCCGTGCGTGGACGGGTAGGTCACCATGATCGCGGCCAGCCGGTCGGCGTGCTCGGCGACCCGCCGATCCAGGTCGCCCAGGTCCACGTTGCCGTCGCCGTCGCAGGCCACCACCACCACGCGCATGCCGGCCATCACCGCGCTGGCCGCGTTGGTGCCGTGCGCGCTGGACGGGATCAGGCACACGTCCCGGTGCTCCTCGCCACGGTCGCGGTGGTACCCGCGGATCGCCAGCAGCCCCGCCAGCTCGCCCTGGGAACCGGCGTTGGGCTGGACACTCACCGCGTCGTACCCGGTCAGCTCGGCGAGCCACGCGCAGAGCTGGTCGACCAGTTGCCGGTACCCGTCGGCCTGCGCCGCGGGCGCGTACGGGTGCAGGTGCGCGAAGCCCGGCCAGGTCACCGGCATCATCTCCGCGGTCGCGTTGAGCTTCATCGTGCATGAGCCCAGGGGGATCATGCCGCGGTCCAGCGCGTAGTCCATGTCGGCGAGCCGGCGCAGGTACCGCAGCATCGCCGTCTCCGACCGGTACGCGTGGAACACCGGATGCGTCAGGTACGCGTCGGTACGCCGCAGGGCATCGGGCAGGGTCTCGGGCAGCGCGTCCCCCGGTACGTCCTCGACGGGCGCCACCCCGAACGCCGACCACACCGCGCGTACCTGCTGGGCACCGGTCGTCTCGTCGCACGCGATACCGACCCGGTCGGCGTCGACCAGGCGCAGGTTCACCCCGGCGTGCTCCGCCGCGGCCACCACCTCCGCCGCCCGCCCGGGCACCACCGCGGTCACGGTGTCGAAGAACGCCTCGTGCGCCACCGGTACGCCACCCGCGCGCAGGCCCGCGGCGAGCGTGGCAGCCCGGCCGGCGACCCGCTGAGCGATCGCCCGCAGCCCCTCCGGGCCGTGGTACACCGCGTACATGCCGGCCATCACGGCGAGCAGTACCTGCGCCGTACAGATGTTGCTGGTCGCCTTCTCCCGCCGGATGTGCTGCTCGCGGGTCTGCAGCGCGAGCCGGTACGCGGTGCGCCCGTCGGCGTCCCGGGACACCCCGACGAGGCGGCCGGGCAGCATGCGCTCCAGGCCAGCGCGGACCGCGAGGTAGCCGGCGTGCGGACCGCCGAAACCCATCGGTACCCCGAACCGCTGGGTCGTGCCGACCGCGATGTCCGCGCCGGCGCTGCCGGGTGAGCGCAGCAGCGTCAGCGCCAGCAGGTCACCGGCGACCGCGACCAGGGCGCCACGCGCGTGCGCCGCGTCGATTAGCGGCCGCAGGTCGCGTACCGCCCCGCTGGCGCCCGGGTACTGCAGGTGCAGGCCGAACAGGTCGGTGGGCAACTGCTCGCGGTCCAGGTCGACGACCCTGACCTCGATGCCGAGCGGCTGCGCCCGAGTCATGATCACGGCGAGCGTCTGCGGCAGGGTGTCGGCGTCGACCGCGTACACGTTGCTCGCCGCCTTCGAGGAGCGCCGGGCGAGCGTCATCGCCTCGGCGGCCGCGGTCGCCTCGTCGAGCATCGAGGCGTTCGCGGTGGGCAGGCCGGTCAGGTCGGCGACCATCGTCTGGAAGTTGATCAACGCCTCGAGGCGGCCCTGGGAAATCTCCGGCTGGTACGGCGTGTACGCGGTGTACCAGCCCGGGTTCTCCAGTACATTGCGCTGGATCACCGGCGGCGTGTACGTCCCGTAGTAGCCCAGCCCAATCATCGATGACAATACTCGGTTGCGCGACGCAAGAGAGTCCAGTTCCCGCAGCGTATCGGCTTCCGAGGCGGCCTCGGGCAGGGCGAGCCGGCCAGTCCAGCGGATCGATTCGGGGATCGCCGCGTCCATCAGGTCCTCGATCGAGGCGTACCCGGTGGCCTCCAGCATGCGGGCGACGTCATGCGGCGCCGGCCCGATGTGCCGCCGCGAAAAGGGCAGGTCACTCACGATGGTTCACTCCAGAGAGAGACGGGGGTCTGCCGGCACCCCTCCCCCTCTGTCGTGCCCCTCCAGAGCGCCTGGAACACCCTGCCGGTCGCGGCCCGCCACGCGCCGCGTCGGCCGGGCGTTCACCTTCGCGGTCCTTTTGCCTGAGAGGTTCCGGGGAGGAATTGCCCCTTCGGCGCCGCCGTGGCCCGGGGCCACGCCGGTCTCTCTCGCGTAGGTGTGCCGGCGGGTGCCACGCTACCAGCGCTGGGCGCCGCGACCGGCGCGGCGCGGCCCCGGCGTGGCGCGAGGTGACCGGTCTCACCCGCGCAGCGCGTCCTCCACGCCGCGCTCGTGCGGGCCCAGGAACACCGGCCGGCGCCGTACCCCCAGGTCGTAGACGGCCTTCACGCAGGCCCCCTGCTCGCGCACGCTGGCCCGCCACCACGCCAGCCAACTGTGCCCCGCGGCGCCGTCGCCCACCCCGTCCGTCTCGATCCCGAGATGCCGGCACAGCGACACCGCGCGGGCGAGGTGGTAGTTCTGGGTCACCACGATCGCCCGGGTCACCCCGAAGATCTGATGGGCGCGGGCGCAGGAGTCGTAGGTGTCGAAGCCGGCGTAGTCGGCGACCACCTTGCGCGCCGGTACGCCGCGCGCCACCAGCCAGGCACGCATCGCGTCCGGCTCGTCGTAGTCGGGGCGGCTGTGATCTCCGGAGACCAGGATCACCCGGACCTTGCCCGCCACGTACAGGCGCCGGGCCACCTCTAGCCGGCCGGCCAGAAACGCCGAGGGCTGCCCGTTGTCGTAGACCTGCGCGCCGAGTACCAGCGCCACCGGGGCGGCGGGCACGTCGGCGGCCGGGTACACGTGGCCGCGGGCGCCGCGGTCCACCCAGCCGACACAGGCGGCGACCAGGACGCCGCCGAGTAGGGCCGCGACCGCGGCGAGGACGAGGATGCGCAGGCGCCACGCCCAGGCGCGACGAAGCACGGCACGGGCGAAGTCGGTGGGTCGGATCACAAACCCGATCGTGTACGCCCGAGGCAAGCCGGGCGCCCCGGCAGGCTCAGCCGGCGCGGCGCCGGGCACGGCGCGCGGCGAGCTCGTCGCCGGTCGCCGTCTCCCCGGGCTCGGCCGGCGCGGCGGGCGCCTGCCCGGCCGGCTCGGCCGGCAGGTGCGCGAGCGAACCCTGGATCTCCTTGAAGGCCCCGCCGATCGCGATGCCGAACACGCCCTGGCCGCCCTGCAGCAGGTCGACGACCTCCTCCGGGGAGCGGCACTCGTACACCGTGGTGCCGTCGGAGATCAGCGTGATCTGCGCCAGGTCCGCCACCCCGCGGGAGCGCAGCGCTTCGATGGCACGGCGGATGTTCTGCAGGGATACCCCGGCGTCGAGCAGGCGCTTGACGACCTTCAGCACGACCATGTCGCGGAAGGAGTACAGGCGTTGGGTGCCGGAGCCGGAGGCGTCGCGGATGCTCGGCACGACCAGCCCGGTGCGGGCCCAGTAGTCCAGCTGGCGGTAGCTGATCGACGCCGCGTTGCACGCGGTCACGCCCCGGTAGCCGACAACGCCGTCTTCGATGGAGGGATCCTGCTCGAATGAGGGATCCTGCGGGCCCGACTGGTCGGCGCCCGGGTCGCGCGGCTCATTCACTGCCACAAACCTCCCCGAGTCCAGCAAACCCGCTGTGGTTTCACCCTATAGCGGGAATGGCCCGCGCCAGCGCATGTCGCCGTCGCGACACGCCGCCCCGCGCCGGGGTGCGCGCGCTCAGCCGGCGAAATCCTCTGGGCTGACCTGTTCCAGGAACTCCCGGAACTTCTCCACCTCGTCTTCCTGCTCGTCGGGTATGACGATGCCGGCCTCGGTGAGCACCTGGTCGGCGCAGCGGATCGGCGCGCCCACGCGCAGCGCGAGCGCGATCGAGTCGCTCGGCCGGGCAGACACCCGGACCCCGTCACCGATGATCAGGTCGGCGTAGAAGATGTTCTCCTTCATCTCAACGATCTCCACCGCCTTCAGCGGTGCCTTGAGGGCGGCGAGAATGTCGCGCATCAGGTCATGTGTCAACGGGCGAGGCGCCTTGACGCCCTGTTGCTCGTACGCGATCGCAGTGGCCTCCACCGCACCGATCCAGATCGGCAGGTACCGGTCGCCATCCACCTCTTTGAGCAGCACGATCGGTTGGTTTGTGGGCAGTTCCACCCGCACCCCGACCACGCTCAGCTCGCGCACCGCTGCCTCCGTGTCTGTCTGTGGCCCACAAGTCCCCTCATCTGCACGGTACACGCGCCAGCGCCGGGGCGTATCGGCCGGAGCGCGCCATGAGACCGATCAGCCACCGAGCGTCTCGCGCAGCGCGACGCGTACCAGCGCCGCCTGTAACTGCTGTGTCAGCGCGGCCAACTCGCGCATCGTCTCCGCCGCACGAGCTCGGGCGGCGGGCGTGTTCTGCCTGGCCAGCGGCGCGACGAGCTGGGCGAACATGCCGACCTCCCGATCGGCGGCGGCCCGGTACGGGCGCAGGTGCCGCGCCTCCAGCCCGTACTCGGAAAGCTGCGCGACCAGCCGCGCCACGGTCAGCGCCTCCGCGTCGTACCCGCCGCCCTGCGCGCCGACCAGCCCGTACTGCTCCAGGCCGGCCAGCGCCGGCTCGGTCAGCCCGGACTGGTCCAGCAGCTCCTCGCGGGACAGCCGTACCGGCGCCGGTACCGCCCGCAACTCACCGCCCACCTCCCGCAGCGGCGGGCCGCCCGGATGCTCGCCGCGGTCCAGGGCCGCCAGCTGCTCCCGGATCACCCGCAGCGGCAGGTACTGGTCACGCTGGGCGGCGAGCACGAAGCGCAACCGGGCCACGTCGGACCAGGCGTACTTGCGGTACCCGGCCGGGGTGCGGCGCGGCTCCACCAGCCCTTCGGCCTCCAGGAACCGCAGCTTCGAGATGGTCACGTCCGGAAACTCCGTGCGCAGCTGGGCCAGCACCTCTCCGATGCTCATCAGCGCCTGTGCGTGCCCGGCGACCTGCGCCGCCGCCGCGGAGCCACCGGAAACCGTCATAGGCCCTCGTCCGGGCGCGGCCCGGCGATGAAGACGAGGCGGAACTTGCCGATCTGGACCTCGTCGCCGTTGGACAGCGTCGCCGCCTCCACCCGCTCGCGGTTGACGTACGTGCCGTTGAGGCTGCCGACGTCGCGCACGGTGAAGGTGCCGCCCTCGCGGTGGAACTCGGCGTGCCGGCGGGAGACCGTGACATCGTCGAGGAAGATGTCGCTGTCGGGATGACGACCGCTCGTGGTCACGTCGTGGTCGAGGAGGAAGCGGGCGCCGGCGTTCGGCCCCCGCCGCACCACGAGCAGCGCCATGCCGGGCGGCAGCGAGCCGGACATCCGCCCGGGCGCCACCTCGGCGTCGGGACCCTCGAGCACGTCGTCGAGGGAGCCGAGGTTGAGCGTCGACGTGACGTCGAGCGGGGGGAACTCGTCGTCTGGGCGCGTCATTCGGGGACCACCTCACGGATCATGGGTCGGCGTCGGGGTCGACGGGGCAGGATGAGGATAGCCGCCGCCAGGTTGGCGGCGAGACTCGCCTCGGCGCTGCGCTGGTCCTGACGCGCGGCCGCAGGGTTCACGGTCGACTGGGCGAGCCTAGCCATGGTCGAAATGCAGGGTCAACCGGACGCGCGGTTCCCCATATCGTCCCAACCGGCCGGGCAGGCCACGGGTTACTGTTCGGTTAGCTCCTGGTAGGCGGCCGCGTCGAGCAGGTCGTCGATGGCCGCCGGGTCACTTGGCTCGATCTGTACCAGCCATCCGGCGCCGTACGGATCGGTGTTGATCAGCTCGGGCTGGTCGGCGAGCTGATCGTTACGGGAGACCACCGTACCGGTGAACGGCGCGTAGATCTCCGAGACGCTCTTGGTGGACTCCACCTCGCCGAACGCCTGCCCCGCCTCCACCTCGGTACCCGCGTCGGGCAGCTGGACGAAGACGATGTCGCCCAGCGCGTCCTGAGCGAACTGGGTGATGCCCACCTTGACCGCGGGCGTACCCGGTGCCACCCATTCGTGCTCGGTCGTGTAGCGCAGGTCCTCGGGAATCAACGTCGTGATCCTCTTCTCCGGTCAGCTGGCCGGCTGGGCGTACCTCGGCGTGGTGGCGGGGCGTGTCGCGGTGACGCGTACGGTGCCCTGGTCGACGATCACCGTACCGTTCGCCTGGTGCACGGTGTCCACGACCCCGCCGGCGATGTTGAGCGCGGGCTGCATGGTCTGCGGATCGCCGATCACGGTGATCCGGTACGGGGCGGTGAGTACCTGGCCGTCCACGGCCAGCCGGGTGCCGGTGTCGGTAAAGGACGTCGAAGCGATGATGCGCACCGGCCCGCCACTGGCACCCGAGATCTGCATCGCCTCGGCGCCCGCCCCGCGCAGCTCCTCGACGGTGTCGAGGATCATCCACGCCTTCAGTGCCTGGTTGCCGGGGACCATCCGGACCGTCATGCCCGGCCCCTGCGCGGCGAGCGTACCGGCGAGGATGCCCAACTCATCGGCGCGGCGGCTCGCCTCGGCCAGCGCCGTGGACCGCCCCTCGCTGCCCGCCTCGAGCTGCTGCTTGGTGCCCTCCAGGGAGGTGATCTCCTGGCTGAGCCGGTCCTTGCGGGCATCGAGGTCGGAGATGATCCGCACCAGGTCCTCCGGGCGCGAGGAGGCGAGCTGCGGGTCGGTGGCGTTGCTGCGCAGCTGCACCACGAGCCCGAAGCCGAGCAGGCCCAGCAGGACGCCGATCACGGCGCTGCCGGCAGAGACCCGCCGCTGGCGCCGCTGTGCCGCGGGAGCGGCCTCGTCCGTCGGCCCGGCCATCGGCTCGGGCGCGAACTCGACCGTGCTGTCGTCCATCGGCTCGTCTACCAGCTCGTCCGCTGGCTCGTCTACCGGCTCGTCCGCTGGCGACTGCGACAGCGACGACTCCGTTGATTCGGCAGCTGGCGAGGCCACCGGATCGTCGGCTGGCTCGACCGGTGGCGCCTCCGCGAGCCCTTCCTCGGGCCCGGCCAGCGGCTCGGACTCCTTGGGCGGCCTGGCGTTGGGCCAGCCCGTACCGGACTTCCGCCGCTGATCCTCACCGGAGGAGCGGCTACCCTGCGCCGCCTTTTCAGGATCGCTCACGACCCGGTCCTCCCCGCCTACGCCCGGAACAGGTGGCGCCGGATGCCCGCCACGTTCCCGAAGATACGCACGCCGAGAACCACGACGACACCGGTGGACAGCTGGGTACCGACGCCGAGCTGGTCGCCCAGGTACACGATCAGGGCGGCGACCAGCACGTTCGAGACGAACGACACGACGAACTGCTTGTCGTCGAAGATGCCATCGAGCTTGGCCCGGATCCCGCCGAACACCGCGTCGAGCGCGGCGACCACCGCGATCGGCAGGTACGGCTGGAGCGCCAGCGGTACAGACGGCTCGAACACCACGCCGAGGACCACCCCGACGAGCAGCGCGAGCAGCGCGAACATCAATGTCCTCCCGGAGCCGAGGGGGTTGCTGTCGCCGAAGTACTCGGCGTGGCCGTGGGTACCGGCCGGGCGAAACGCAGTTGCGGATCGGGTGCGGCGGGCAGGGTCAGGCTGTCGCGCTTGGCCACCGATACGCCCATGCCGAACTCGGTCGCGTACCGGTGGAAGCGCACGCCCGTATCCGAGGCGTTGAACCGCTTGTCCAGGTCGGCGGGGCCGATCGCCTGGATCTGGTACGGCGAGACGATCGGCTTGAAGTCGACGAGGATGGTGCTGCCGGCGGTACGGATGGTCGTCGTCGACGTCAGCCGCTCGCCGTTGATCGCGATCGCCTCCGCACCGTCGCGCCACAGCTCGTTGGTGACGTCCTGCAGGTCCCGGTCGAGTACCTGCCCGTCGTTCTTGCCGGTCGACTGCCCGGTGACCGGGTCCACCGGCTGCGGCGCGTCGGTCAGCCGTACCAGCGCCCCGGCGCCGGTCACCTTGGCCAGGCCGGCGCTCACCTCCAGGTCGTGGATGCGCTGGGTGTCCGCCCCGGTACCGGCCAGTGCCGCCTCGCGCTCCCGGTTGACCTCGTCGCGCAGCGAATCGGCGCGCTGCTGCAACTGGTCGGCCTGGACCTGCCTGCTCTTGACGTCGGCGACCAACCCGGCCCGGGTCCGCGCGCTCTCCGGCTGGGCGGCCACGGTCTGCTGATAGGCCACCGCGAGCAGGAACCCGGTGGCGACCAGCACGACGGCGCGCGCCACCTGGCCCAGGGTGTTTCGGCGGGGCGAATCGGGTCCCTGCCGGGCACGCCGGGCAGCGGCCTCCGCGTACCCGGCGTCCAGCGGGTTGCGGAACATCTCGATGAGGAAGTCCGGCGTGAACCTCCGCGCCGCGTCCGGCCTGGTCACGCTGGCGCTCCTGGCGGCGGGGCGTCCTTGCGGCGGACCGCGCGAACCAGGCTGGTCGCCTGGGTGACGTACAGGACGCAGGCGGCCCAGTACAGGGCCAGCCCCCACAGGGCCAGCGCCCAGCCCACCGGCGTGGCGACCGTGGCCGCGCCCGCACTGGCGTGCGCGAGCAGCAGCACCGGGAACGCGAACAGCAGGATGAAGGTGGCGGTCTTGCCGAGGTAGTGCACGGGCAGCGGCTCGTACCCGTACCGGCGCAGCACCAGCAGGCACAGCAGCAGTACCGCGTCGCGCAGCAGCAGCGCCCCGGTGAACAGCCACGGGGTCAGCCCGCGGGCGGAGAAGGCCAGCAGGGTGGCGAGGATGTAGAGCCGGTCGGCGAGCGGATCGAGCAGTTCGCCGAGGCGGCTGACCTGTCGCAGCCGCCTGGCGAGGTAGCCGTCGACCCAGTCGCTCGTGCCGCCGACGGCGAGGACGATCAGGGCCACGACCTCCGCATGGGCGGCGAGGAACAGGTACAGGAAGACGGGTACGCCGGCCAGGCGCAGGAAGCTGATCAGGTTGGGGATGGTCCACACACGGCGTGGCGCCTGAGTTGTCATCGGGGACAACATCCTCCCCCGGCCTTCGCGCCGACGTCTCGCACGTTTTCGAAGGCGACACCGAGCCTGGCGACGTCCCGTGGGACTCGGACGTGGCAGCGGAACGCGCCCGGACTGGTTGTTTGCCGTGCCACTATAGCGGGTCCCGCGCGGCGGCCGGAGCGCCCCGGGTGGCGCGTCACGACGTGCATGAACCCGACCGGCTGGGGAACCACGAAGGGGCCGGTACGACAGGACACGCTCGACGGGACAGGAGACAAGCGTGACGACCATACAGAATCAGGACGTGGTGGACCTGTTGCTGGAGCAGCACGATCAGATCAAGACCCTGTTCCAGCAGGTGTCCGTGGCACAGGGCACACAGAAGCGGGACCTCTTCGAGCAGCTGGTACGGCTGCTGGCCGTACACGAAAGCGCCGAGGAGGAGGTCGTACACCCGGCGGCGCGGCGCAGGGCACAGGCCGGCGACGCGATCGTGGACGGCCGCCTGCAGGAGGAGGACGAGGCGAAGCGGGAGCTGGCCAACCTGTACGACATGGGCATCGACCACCCCGAGTTCGACGCGAAGCTCATGAAACTGGGCATGGCGGTCACCTCGCACGCCGAGCACGAGGAGCACGAGGAGTTCCCGTACCTGCGCCAGAATCTGGACGCGGAGACCCGCCGCCGGATGGCGGGCGCGCTGCGCGCGGCCGAGGCGACCGCACCGACCCGGCCGCACCCGATGTCCGGGGAGTCCGCCCCGGCGAACGTCCTCGCCGGACCGCCGATGGCCGTCTTCGACCGGATGCGCGACGCGGTGCGGGACTGGAACCGCAAGCACGGCGAGCGGTGACCCAGGCCCGGTCAGGCCGCGTCGACCGGGCTGGCGTCCAGCAGGTCCAGCAGTTGGGCGCGGTGCAGGTCGGCGACGGGCGCGAGCAGGTCCGGGTGGCGCAACAGGGCGGCGGCCCGCCGGTCGCAGGTGTCGGGATCGGCCAACCGGCGGAAGTCACAGGGCGTACCGCCGGCGTGCGGGCTGTCCGCCACCGCCGCGACCGCGGCCCGGGCCAGATCCGCGTCGGCGAGCAGGCACGCCGCCCAGCTCGCCAGCACCTCATCCACCCAGGTGCGCCACGGCTGGCCGGCGTCCGCGTACCCGCCGGAGAGGCCCACCACCCAGTCCAGCCGGGCCGAACCGCCCGGCCCCAGCAGCGTCAGCAGCTCCACGTCCACCGGCTGTGGGTAGCGCAGCCACGCCGCCACCGTCACCGCCTGCCGCGCCTGGCGCTCCGCGAGGACCGCGTTGACCGTGCCGGCGGTGGCCGGGTAGGCCCGGGTCAGCCACTGCGCGGTGGCGGCCAGGACGGGCGACAGATCGTTGGACACCTCGACAACCTCTTCCACGCACGCCCTGCTGAGTCGCGCAAGAGTACCCGGCGATCAGCCGCCGCGGTGTGAGTTGGGTGGGCGACGCGCGGTGGCGCGTCACCCACCCACCCGCCTACGGCTGCGCCGTGAGGTGCGACTTGAAGCCGGCGCCGAAGTTGGTCGGCGTACCGGTGTAGTCGCTGATCAGCGACGGACCCGACGAGCAGTCCCAGTTGTTCCAGGTCCACCCGAGGTACCCGACACCGTGCGAGTCGGCCCAGGTCATCACGGTGTTGACGAAGCTGGACGAGCAGTCGTTCTCACCGATCTCGGAGAGCGTCAGCGGTACCGACGCGGCGACCGGCCCGAGCTGGCTGTCAAAGCACGACGTGTTCGAGCACGAGTTGAAGTTGTAGATGTGCGCGAACGCGGCCAGGTTGCCGGTCGGATCGGTCGGCTTGTACTGCAACCACTGGGTCAGGTCGTTGGAGTACGCCAGGCCGCCGAGCAGGATCACGTTGGTGTTGCCGGTGGCCCGTACCGCGTTGACCAGGCTCTGGAACCCGGCCACCTGGTACGTGATGCCCGGGCAGTTGCCACCGTCGCGGAAGCAGACCCACCCAGCGGTCTCGCTGCTGCCGCTGGCGCGCTCCGGATACGGCTCGTTGAACAGGTCGAAGACGACCCGGTTGTCCTTGAACGCGTTGGCCACCCCGGTCCAGAACGTGGGTGCGTACTGGGCGTCCGGCATCGGCTTCTGGCAGGTCGCCTTCACATCCGAACAGCCCGCCGACGGACCGGTGTATTGGCCGTAGTTCCAGTGCATCTCCACGATCGGGGTGATGCCGTTGGACAGCAGCAGGTTCACGTACGTCTTCACGTTGCTCTGGTACGTGCTGCCGCTGGGCGCGCCGGACGGTACATCGTTGGTACCGACCCAGCACTCCTCGTTCAGCGGTACCCGTACCGACCGCACCTTCCAGGTCTTCATCGCGTCGATGGAGGCCTGGTCCATCGGGCCGTTCCACATACCGTTGCCCTGGATGCATGCGAACTCACCGCCGGAGCGGTTGACGCCGAGCAGTCGGTAGGTGGCTCCGGTGGAGGTGACCAGCTTGTTGCCGGACACGTGGAGCGCCGGCGCGGAGCCGGCCGGCGGCGGCGAGTTCGCGGGTGCTGAACTGGCCGGGCCCGAGGACGCCGGCCGCGAACTGGCCGGGGCCGCCGAGGACGGCTGCGAGCTCGCCGGAGCCGAGGTCGCCGGCCGCGAGCTGGGTGAGGTGCTGACCCCGCCGTTACAGGTCACTCCGTTGACCGTGAACGAGGTCGGCATCGGGTTGACGCTGCCCCAGTTGGCGAGGAAGCCCAGCGACACCGAGGCATTCGTGCCCAGGCTGCCGTTGTAGCTCAGGCTCGCCGCGGTGACGTGCGCGCCCGACTGGGACCAGGTGGCGTTCCAGCCCTGGGTCAGTTTCTGGTTGGTGTCCGGGAAGTCGAACGCCAGCGTCCAGCTCGACATCGGGTCACCCAGGTTGGTGACGTTGACGCCGCCCTGGAAGCCGCCCGGCCACTGGTTGGTGATCGAGTAACTTACCGAGCAGCCAGTGGCCGCGAAGGCGGTGCCGGCCACGATGGCGACACCGCCTGCCACGACCACCCCGGCTGCCGCCGCTGCCGCAAGGGCAACGCGATGTTTCATCGGATCTCCTCTTTCCTTCCTTGAGGTGATCACCGATGGAAGCGCTGGGCAGCATAGTGGTTTACTTAACCGGTAAAGTCAACGACCATTCAGCAGCCGATCCGGCTCGCACCGACCGCTACGTCGTCGTACCAGAGGGTGTCGGCGCCCTCGCCGTAGCTCTCCCAGCCCAGCCGGAAGTCGGTCAGGTTGGGTCGCCAGTTGGCACGCGAGAGCCACTGCTGGTCGATGTCGGCGGTGGGTACGCCGTCCTCATGCAGCCCCGCGACGAGCGAGCCGTTGAGCCAGGTGTCCATCGTGCCGCTCGAGCCGTTGACCATGAACTCCACGCACTCCCAGGCGTTGGTGGGCAACGGCAGGCTCATGGACACCCCGACCGGACTCTGCGCCGGTAGCGTCGCGTCGTCCGACTGCCGGTTCCACTGCAACGCGCTGTTCTGGCCGCCCATGCGCAGGTCGTTGCCGCCGTCGGCGGAGTCCCGCATGGCCACGAACGTTACGTGCGCGGTTGGCAGGGCGGTGGTGTGCCGTACGTAGAAGCGGGCGTACCAGACCCGGCCGATCGACGTGAGGTTGGCGGTGGATCCAACGAACACGTGGTTGCAGTAGCCGGCCGCGCCGTTGACGCGCAGGGAACGGGTACCGCTGTGCGCCACCGAAGTGTCCACTGTGGCCGTACCCGTGCCGGAGCAGTTGGGGTTGCTCACCGACCAGGCACCGCTTGGGGCGGTACCCGTCTGATTCTCGAAGCCGTCACACACGACGGCGCCGCCGCATCCGCCCCCGGCCGGACTCGACGACGACGAGACCGACGGCGACACCGGCGCGGACGGCGAGATCGCGGCGGATGGCGAGATCGCCGCGGACGGCGAGATCCGCGCCGACGGCGAGCCCGGTCCCGATGGCGTGGACGGTGGGGACGACGGCGTCCCGGAGCCGCCGCACGGCGTGCCGTTGAGCGCGAAGTCGGTGGGCGCGGGGTTGGCCGCGCCCCACGTGCCCTGCAGGCCGAACTGCACGGAGCCGTTCGCCGCGACCTGGCCGTTCCACGCCGCGTTGCGCGCGGTCACCGCGGTGCCGCTCTGGCTGACTGTCGAGTTCCACGAGTTGGTGACCTGCTGGCCGCCGGTGTAGGTCCAGGTGAGCGTCCAGCTGGTGACCGCGGTGGAGCCGACATTCAGATTGAGGTTCGCCGTGAACCCGCCGGTCCACTGGTTGACCTGGTAGTCCACCTGGCAGCCGGCGGCGGCGCCGGCGGGGCCGGCGATCCACACGCCGGCCGAGACGAGTACCGCCGCGCAGGCGGCGACGATCCATTTGGTACGGGGCATCGATCCTCCTTGCCGCCCGGGCGCGGATGCGCCACCGGACGGCGCCGTTTAGACATGAGCAAACGACGTGAGTACCGGCCCCGAAGGGATCTTATGCATTGAGGATCTGTGATGGAAGTCCGGCCCGGGGCGCGGGGCGGCGCAGCCCGTACGCGGCCACCCGCAGGGCCCGGTCCGGCCGCAGCAGGCTCGGCGGTGCGGCGACCAGCCCGTTGACCCGGATGTACGCGCGCGCCAGTTGGACATCCGCCGAGGCCGCGACCTGCAGCGAAGCCAGGTATCCGGCCATCAGCCGGCTGGCCCGGGTACGCCGCCCGGCCACCTCGGGCACCGTCAGGTCCCCGCCGACGCCGATCCCCCACGGCGCCTCCAGGTGACGGGCCAGCGCGTGAAAGTACCGCCGCGGTTGCGGCTCGCCCCGCGAAACCTCCTCCGCCAGCGCGCACGCGCTCAGCGCCGCCACGCTCATGCCCTGCGCGTACATCGGGTTGAAGCTGCACACCGCGTCGCCCAGGACGAGCAGCCCGGCCGGGAAGTCGGCGAGCCGCTCGTAGCGCCGCCGCGCGTACGCCGGGAAGCGGAACGCGAGCGGCTGGGTGACCGGTCGGGCCTGGCGGACCATCTCGTACCCGTCCGGCGCGGACAGGGTACGGGCGAAAGCGAGGTACCCGTCCGGGTCGACCGGCGGGTGGTCGCCCAGGATGCCGTAGAGCGAGAACAGCCACCGGTCCTCCTCGACGCGCTGCAGGACGCCGCCGCGGTTCTGCCCGGGGAAGCGGGCGATGACCGCGGCCATGTCGCCGCCGAGCGCGTCGGGTGGCGCCTCGTACATGCGTGTGGCGTACCCGAGCCCGACCGCCACCCGCTCCTCCTCGGGCGGGCGGTACCCGAGTTCGGCCAGGAAGCGCGGGATGCGCGAGCCCCGGCCGGTCGCGTCCACCACGAGGTCGCCCGGTACCGTCTCCGCCTCCAGGTCCACGCGACGCATCAGCCGGACGCCCACCACCCGGTGGCCGTCCGGCGACGCGTCCAGCCCCAGCACGTCGTAGCCGTCCCGTACCGTCACGTTCGGCCGGGCCAGCACCCGCGCGCGTACCACGCCCTCCAGCAGCGGCCGGGTCGCGCAGACCGCGATCAGCCCGGACCGCGCCCGGCGCATCCGCCGGCCGCGCAGGTACCAGCGCACCTCGCCGAGCAGGTCGCCGGTGACCGCGCCGCGCTCGCGTAGCTCACCAGTGACCCCGGGCAGCAGCCGCTCCAGTGCGATCTGCCCGCCGGCCAGCAGCGCGTGCGTGTGGCGCCCCTGCGGCACCCCGCGCCGGTGTGCGCCCGGCTGCACCGGCAACGTGTCGCGCTCGACGAGGGTCACCTCGCGGTACTCCTCAGCGAGTACCCGCGCCGCGAGCAGCCCCGCCATGCCGCCGCCGAGCACGACGGCGTGATCCCTGACCATGTCGCGCCACCTCCCCCACGTCGCAGCCTGCGCCGGAAACCGACAAGGGGGTAGGTAGAAATGCGCACTGCCCGAAACCCGACAGTGCCTCCACAATGGAGCGTCGGCGGTGCTCGCCTCCGCCATGTAACGAACCGTGCCCCGGCACCGATAGGCAGGGCGGTGATTCGCATACTTATCGCGTCCGACCTCGGCTTGCTCCCTGCGCTGCGCAGGGTGCTGGACAACGAGGAGGACCTGACCGTCAGCGAGCTCGGCCCGCGGCAGGACCCGGTCGAGGTGGTCCGCCAGTGGCGCCCACAGGTCGTGCTCGTCGACCTCGCCTCCGACGGTCGGACCGGGTTGACCACGGCACGGCGGATCACTCAGGTGGTACCGGGGTGCGCGGTGATCGCGCTGGCCGAGCAGCAGAGTCCCGCCGCGGTACGGGAGGCGCTGGACGCCGGGGTGCGCGGGTTCACCAGCGCCGAGCCGGTGCCCACGGAGCTGGTGGAGCTGATCCGGCGGGTCGCCGCCGGCGACCGGGTGGTCGACCCGGCGACCGCCTTCGCGGCCCTGGCCATCGTGAACAATCCGCTCACCCCGCGCGAGTGCGAGGTGCTGCGGCTGGCGGCCGACGGGCTACCGACAAAGTCGATCGCGCGGATGCTGTTCCTCAGCGACGGGACCGTACGCAACCACGTGTGGTCGATTCTGCGCAAAACCGGTACCCGCAACCGGATCCAGGCCATCCGCCGCGCTCGCGAGGCAGGCTGGATATGAGTCCTTTGTGGACGCTTACCCGCGAATGCCCGTGGTGTTGATGCCCTCCACGAGCAGCCGCTGGAACGCCACGAAGAACATGAACACCGGGACGAGCGACAGTACCGACATCGCGAACATCGGGCCGAGCGAGGTCTCCCCGGCGGAGTCGACGAACATGCGCAGCCCCACCGGTACCGTCATCTTGGACAGGTCGTTGAGGTAGATCAGCTGGGTGAAGAAGTCGTTCCACGTCCAGATGAACGAGAAGATCGCCGTGGTCACCAGGGCCGGCTTCGACAGCGGCGCGATGACGTACCGGAAGATGCGGTACGGACTGGCCCCGTCGATCTTCGCCGCCTCGTCCAGCTCGCGCGGGATGCCGCGCATGAACTGCACCATGAGGAACACGAAGAAGGCATCGGTGGCGAGCACCTTCGGCACGATCATCGGCAGCGGCGTGTTCACCCAGCCGAAGTGCCGGAACAGGATGTACTGCGGGATCAGCATCACGTGGTTCGGCAGCAGCAGCGTACCGATCATGATGGCGAACCAGAACCGGCGCAGCGGGAAGCGCAGCCGGGCGAACGCGTACGCGGTCACCAGGCAGGAGGCCATGTTCGCCACGACCACGCCGAGCGCGATGACGAGGCTGTTGAGGAAGAACCGGCCGAAGCTGACGCCGGGTACGCCGGTCCAGCCCTGGGGGAAGTTGCTCCACGTGACGTGATCGGGCCACGGCGCGGTGTTGCTCGCGATCTCCTGTGGCGACTTGAGTGACGTGCCGAGCATCCACACCAGCGGGTACAGCACCGCGGCGAGTACCGCGAGCACCACGATCATGCGCACGGCGCGGGGTACCCGCCGCGCGGACGCCGGCCCGCGGCGTACCTCGATCGTCGTCGCGGTCATCACCGCTCCCCTCCGTCTCCGTAGTGCACCCAGAATCGGCTCGTGCTGAACAGCGTCGCGGTCAGCAGCGCGACCGCCGCGAGCAGCACCCAGGCCATCGCCGAGGCGTAGCCCATCTTGAACGCCGCGAAGCCCTGCAGCCAGAGTTCGAGCGTGTAGAGCAGGGTGGCGTTGGCCGGGCCGCCGGTGCCGTTGCTGACCACGAACGCCGCCGTGAACGCCTGGAACGCGTGGATCACCTCGAGCACCAGATTGAAGAAGATGACCGGGGACAGCATCGGCAGGGTGACGCTGCGAAAGGTGCGCCACCGCCCCGCGCCATCCACCGCGGCCGCCTCGTACAGCTCGCCCGGGATCTGTTTGAGGCCGGCCAGGAAGATGACCATCGGCGCGCCGAACTGCCACACCGCGAGCAGCACCAGCGTGCCCAGCACGGTGTCCGGGTCGTCGACCCATGGCTTGCCGTGGATGCCGACGAGCGAGAGCACGCCGTTGACGGCGCCGCCGCGGCTGAAGATGGTCTGCCACACGATGGCCAGGGCCACACTGCCACCCAGCAGCGAGGGTAGATAGAACAGAGCCCGGAACAGGCCGACCCCGCGGCGATCGCGGTTGAGCAGCAGCGCCACCGCCAGCGCGGCCAACAGTTTGAGGGGTACGGACACCAGCGCGTACTCGAGCGTCACGGTGACCGAGTGCCAGTACATCGGGTCGGTGGTGAACATCCGCCGGTAGTTCGCGAGCCCCACCCACTTGCCGGGCGTGAACAGCTCGTAGTTGGTGAAGCTGAGGTACAGCGAGTACAGCGTCGGGATGGCGGTGATCGCGAGCAGCCCGAGCAGCCACGGCGTGAGGAAGACGTATCCCGCCACCCGCTCCTGCCGGACCGCCGCGCCGCGCCGCCGCCGTGCGGCGGCGGCGTGGCTGCCGGGCGTGGCCTGCGAGGACGGTGTGGACGTCGCGGTCGCAGCCACCGGCCTACTCCTTTCGGTATCCGAAGACGTCACTAGCTGATCGCGTTGGTGGCCTGGCCCATGAACGAGCTGGCCGCCGCGGCCGGGGCCGCCTTCTTGAAGCCGACGCTCTCCGCCGCGTCGACCAGCAGCTTCTTGACCTGGACGTGCCCCTTCGGCGGTACCGGCGGGGTGGGCCCGAACTTGTCCGCGAGGCCCGACTCGAACTCGGTGGAGGTCTGGTCGGCAGTACCGAGCGTGGACTTGATCGCGGACCGTACGTCGAGGTTGGGCGCGAGACCCCGCTCGGCGCCCAGGATCTTGCCGGCGTCCGGGTCGTTGACGAGGAAGTTGATGACGTCGGCGACGGTGTCCGGGTGCTTGGCTCCGCTGAAGGACGACCAGTACATCGAGGCGCGCGCCCACTGGCCCTTCGGGTCGCCGGGGTAGGTCGCCATGCCGAGCTCGTGGTCGGTACCCTTCGCCAGCGCCGCGAGCTGGTTGGACCACAGGAACGAGGTGGCGCCCTTCTTCGTCTCCACGATCTGCTTGGCGACGTCGCCGGTGTTGGCGTTGTGCACGATGTCCGCCGGCGGGGTGGCCTTCTTGCCGTCGGCGCTCGCCCAGAACGTGAACCAGGCGGTGAGGTCGTCGACGGTGAAGGCGAACTTGCCGTCCGCCGTGTACAGCTCCTTGCCCTGCTGGCGCAGCCAGACCTGCAGCGCCTTGTAGTCCGCGGCGGGGTTCATCGTGCCGTACGACTTGCCGGCGCTCTTGCTGAAGACCTGGGCGCCGAAGTCCACCAGCTGGTCCCACGTCATGCCGGTCGCGGGGGCGGTCAACCCGAGCTGCCCGATGAGGGTCTTGTCGAAGTACATCGCGGGCGTGTTCTCGGCCGCCGCGATGCCGCCGACCTTGCCACCCACCGAGCCCGCGTTCTGCAGGCTCTGCGGGAACTTATCCACTTTGATCTTCGAGCCGACGTACCGCGAGAGATCCAGCGCGATGTTGCGGTTGGTGTACTCGGCCAGGCCGTTGTCGTCCACCTGGAACAGGTCGGGGGTGCTGCCGCCGGCCGCCATCGTGGACAGCTTGTCGTAGTAGGTGGTGCTGCTCGCCTGGTACGACGTCTTGAACGTGACCTCGGGGTGCTTCGAGGTGTAGAGCGCGAGGACCTTCTGGGTGATGTCGGCGCGGGTCGCCGCACCCCACCAGAACACCGAGAGCTCGACCTTGGCGGGGGTACCGGAGCCCGACGACTTCTTCGAGCTGCTACACCCGGCCACGGCCAGCGGCACGCCCGCGGCGAGCGCGCCGGCGGTGGCCAGTACCTGGCGGCGGTTGGGACGGTATTGCGATTCAAGCGAAGCTGGCATGGCGTGCACTCCTAGGGAGAGGACGGGAGGGTGCTTCGGCCGCCGCGCTCAGGTACGGGCCGGGCCCGGTCGAGTCGCGGACGACCAAGGTCGTCTGAAGAGTGACTTGTTGAGTAACCCAGGGCGTCGCTGGCGACTTCGCCGACTCTCCGGCTCCGGCGCGCGGTGCCACCCACCCCGGTGCGGGTGGCTCCGCCGATTGGTTGGCACGGCGGTCGTCCCCGTGCTGGAGAAGCATGTCGATCGCGGCGCGCCCGGCCGCGGCCGTGGGTGTGGCGACCGTCGTCAGCCGGGGCCGGATCATCCTGGACAGCCCGATGTCGTCGATGCCGACGACGCTCACGTCGGCGGGTACCGACACGCCGAGCGTGAGCAGTCCGTCGATGAGCCCGATCGCCATCAGGTCGTTGTAGGCGAGCACCGCGGTCACACCGAGGCGGCGCACGGGTGCCGCGGCGTCGGCACCGGAGCGCTCGGTCGGGGTGTTGGGGCCGAGTACGGCCAGCCGTACCCCGCAGGCGCGGGACACCGCGCTCGCGGCCCGGCGGATCTCCCGGTTCGTCCACGAGCCGCGCGGTCCGGCCAGCAGCGCGATGTCCCGGTGCCCGAGCGCGATCAGATGTTCCATCGCCTGCCGGGCGCCCTGCCCCACATCCATGACCACGGCGGGCAGTCCGGACACCATCCGGTTAATGACCACCAGCGGCACATCCCGGCGCATCCGGTCGATCAGCCCGTTGCTCATCCGCGGGCTGCACAGCAGCACCCCGTCGACCTGCTTGGCCAGCGCCTGGACCAGTTCCTCCTCCGCCTGCGGATCCTCGTCGGTATCGGCGACGAACAGGTGGTAGTCGCGCTGCCGGGCGTAACTCTCGGACGCCTTGATCAGCGGGGGGAAGAACGGGTTGGCGATGTCCGCGACGATCAGGCCGAGGTTGTGGGTACGGCCGGTGATCAGAGCCCGCGCCACCCGGTTGGGTCGGTACCCGAGCTGCTCCGCGGTGGCCAGTACCCGACTGCGCGTCTCTGGGTTGACCATGTGCGGCGTGGAGAAGGCACGAGACACCGTTGAGGCGTGAACCCCCGATGCTCGAGCCACGTCGCGGATGGTCGCCGACACGCGTATCCTCCAGGAAAGCGCTTGCTTGGCGCCTTCGGCGGCCATCACCACCGAAGGGCTAATGTGTCGTAGTTAATGCAAAGGTTTGGAGTCTGTCAATGGCCTTATGTTGCAGAGTTGTCTCGACAGATCCGACCAAGTGAGAAGGATCGATCCACATGCCCGCACCCACCCGCCGCACCCGGTACGCGCTCGTCGGTACCGGAGCGCGCGCCGAAATGTTCGTGCGTGCGCTGGCCACCCGGCACCGGGACACCGCCGAACTCGTCGCGCTCGCCGACCCCAACCCGGTTCGGCTCGCGGCCCACAACCGTTTGCTACGCCGGTGCGGTGCCGAGCCGGTGCCCGGGTACCCGGCCACCGAGTTCCTTGCCATGCTTGACAAGGAAGACGTCGAGGCGGTCCTGGTCACCTCGGTCGACCGCACGCACGACGAGTACATCGTGGCGGCGCTTATGGCGGGGCGGGACGTGGTCACCGAGAAACCGATGACGATCGATGCCCCTCGGTGCCGGCGCATCCTCGACGCGGTCGAGCGCACCGGGCGTGACGTACGGGTAACTTTCAACTACCGCTACAACCCCGTACACGAGGCGGTCAAGCGGCTGCTCGCCGGCGGCGAGATCGGCGAGGTCGGCTCGGTCCACTTCGAGTGGCTGCTGGATGTGCGGCACGGCGCCGACTACTTCCGGCGCTGGCACCGGGACAAGGCCAACTCGGGCGGGCTCATGGTGCACAAGGCGAGCCACCACTTCGACCTCGTCAACTGGTGGCTGTCGGCCAGCCCCGTCGAGGTGTACGCGAGCGGCCGGCTGTTCTTCTACGGCGAGCAGGGCGGGCGGCACGGGTACGACCGGGGGTACCGGCGGGCGCACGGCTCCCCGGACGCGGCCGGCGATCCGTTCGCGCTGCACCTCGCGGAGCACAACCGGCTGCGCGAGCTGTACCTGGACGCCGAGGAGCACGACGGGTACCAGCGGGACCTGAGCGTGTTCGCGCCGGGCGTGACGATCGAGGACGACATGGCGGTACTGGCCCGCTACGACAGCGGCGCCACGATGACCTACCACCTGACCGCGTACGCGCCCTGGGAGGGGTACCGGATCGCGTTCAACGGCAGCCGCGGCCGGCTGGAGCTGGAGGTGGTGGAGAGCGACCGGGTCGACCCGGCGGACGCCGGTACCGTCAAAGGTGAGGCGGCGGCCGCGGCCCGGCGCCTGGATCTGTCCACACAGGAGAGTGCGGCCCTGCACGGCGCCGCCGCCGCGGCCGAACAGGGGTCGCTGCGCCTCGTGGTGCGGCGCTTCTGGGAAGCCCCGCGCGAGGTCGAGGTGCCCGGCTACACTCGCGCCGGGCACGGCGGCGCGGACACCCGGATGACCGACGCGCTGTTCGGCCCCGACGAGCCCGACCCGCTCGGGCGCGAAGCGGGCGCACGGGACGGCACCCGGGCGCTGCTGACCGGGCTCGCCGCCAACGAGTCGTTCCGGACCGGCCAGCCGGTCCGCGTCCCGGAACTCCTCCCGCTGTGACCGCCCCCCACCCCTCCCCAGCCCGTCGCAACTTCATTGAGGTTGCGGGGTTGGCAGGCCGC
>JBPYFB010000552.1:0-4823 GCA_051986465.1 Rugosimonospora sp. | reverse complement strand
CGTCGACGGCGATCTGCAGGTGCCGCTCGAAATCGCGCGGGCTGACATCGTTGATGCCCCAGTGCGCCGTGCCGATCGAATGGTAGGCGAGAATGCGCCCGCACCGGGCCGCGGCACTACGCCCTGGTACGACCCGAGCGCGCAACCCGGTCGCCCACCGCCGGCTGACCGTCCGTCCTTTGCGGACGGCGCCGTACACGGCCTGAGCCGACTCGAAGCCGCTGAGCCTGTCACGGATCGGCTGGAGTCGCACGCTCACTCCTCCCTTCCCCGCAGCCGGGCCAGCATCACGAGCACCGACCTGGCCACGGCGTGCCGAACCCGCCGCAGTCCCCGGACCGGCGGGCTGGCCAGCCGCAGCATGGCACCCGTCCGGCGCAGCCGCCAGGCCATGCCGGTGGTCGGCCGAGCCTGGTATATCCAGAGATTTCCGTCGAGGTGACGTACCGGAACGAAGCCGGCGCGCGCGATGGCCCAGCGCAGTGGCAGGTCATCGTGGTACAGGTGCCAGGCGTTGCGCTCCGACTTGCGCCGCGTGTCGAAGTTGGTGACCAGATGCCCGCCAGGTCGGGTCGTCGCGTACAGCTGCCGGGCGGTCTGCCCGGCGTCTGGCACGTGCGCCAGGGTGTCCAGAGCGATGACGAGATCGTACGAGGCGGGTGGCAGCTCGGCGGGCAGGCGCAGGTAAGCCGCCTGCACGCCACGCCGCTCGAGCCGCCACTGCGCGAAGTCCAGCAATGGTGCCGAGATATCGCCGAGCGTGACGTCGTACCCGAGGGCGGCGAACAGCTGCGCTGTCACCCCGACGCCCGAGCCGAAGTCGAGCATGCGGGCACCGCTCCGCGGCCGCCGCAGCCAGTCGGCGACGACCACGTGCTTCGGATACGCGAACCCGACGGTCTGCAGGTAGGAGTACCAGAGCAGGTCAAATGACCAGGACGTCACGGAGTTGTAGAACCGCGTCAGGCCTTCCGGCGTGTCGGCCGAAGCGGCCCGCCACTCCTGGACGCTGTCCTCCTCCCAGTGCAGGCACCGGTGCACGACCTGCTGTGGCGTGAGGTCGTAGTACCTGGCGAGGTCGTCGATGACGCCCTCCCGGACGGTACCCCCGGCCGGCGGCCGCATCGTGTCGGCGAACGCCGCCATGGCGGCCGACTCCTGAGCTCTCAAACGGGCCTTCGTCCAGCCCGCCCTCGAAGGCTGCGCTACGGCCGCATCCTCGGGGTCGATGTGCAGCCCCTGACCTGCGACCCTCTCGCGCAGCAGTGCCGCAAGGATTCGCGTGCGGACGCGTCCGATCAGGTTGGACCTTGCACCGGCCGTCTGCTGGATGGGATTCGCGGCGATGGGAGCACCTCCGTCATCTGGTTACTTCAGGCCGCTATCCACAGCGCCATCACCAGGACCCGCTGGCCGGTCACCGGTTGCGCCGCGCTCGCGCGGTCACCGGTGTGTTCCCGGTTCACACCGTCACCTCCCCGCGGCCCCGCCGCGACTGTTCGATCGGAAGATCGTCGGCAAGCGGGTCGGGATCGCGGCCGAGGTACGGGGACGGCGCGTCGCCGATGCCGCTGATGGGGACGGGAATCCCGTCCTTGGCAAGGCTCAACGACGCGGCCTCGAGCATCGCCAGTACCCGCAGCCCGGCCCGGCCGTCGGTGAGCGGTGCACGGCCCTCGACGATCGAGTCGGCGAACTCGATCATCACCGAGCGCAACGCCTCTTCATTTGCCAGTGCAGGGGCGACCGTGTCGCCGGTGCGGTAGGAGACGATCGTGCGCCCGCGGGTGTCGGGTCCGATCTTGTCGGTGCCGAGCAGATCGACGCCCCGGTCGTGTATCGACAGACGCTGGGTGGGGTCGAGGTCGTTCCATACCACGGTGCGGCGCGAGCCGCCGACGACCATCGTACGGATCTTGATAGGCGACAACCAGTTGATGTGAACGTGGGCCAGGGCGCCGTTGGACAGACGTATCGTGAGGTGGACGACGCAGGCGTGGCCGGCCCCGACCGGATCCGAGCCCTGCGCCGCCACGGAGACCGGCCACGCGTCGGCCGGCAGGATTGCCTCGAAGATCGACAGGTCGTGCGGCGCGAGATCCCAGAGAACGTCGGTGTCCGGCTGAACCAGACCGAGGTTGATGCGTACCGAGTCCAGGTACTGAAGGTCGCCGATTTCGCCGCGGCGCACGAGGGCTCGGATGTGCTGGACGGCAGGCGTGTAGATATATGTGTGGTCGAGCATGACAACCCGGCCCCGACGCTCGGCTGCCTCGACCAGCAGCCGCCCCTCCTCGTAGCTGAGGGCCAGCGGCTTCTCGATGAGCACATGCTTGCCCGCCTCCAGCGCCTTCATGGCGATGGCGTGATGCGTGCGGGCCGGCGTGGCGATGGCCACGGCGGAGACGGCGGCGTCGGCGAGCACTTCGTCGACCGATGCGCTCAACCGGACGGTCGAGTAGGCCCCGAGCGCCTTCCGCGCCCGCTCAACATCAAGATCACACAGGTACTCGAGTCGGAGGCCGGGCGTTGCCTGAGCGTTACGGAGCAGGTTTGGCCCCCAGTAGCCGGCGCCGATCACCGCGATCCCAATGCCTGGGCTGCTACTCACCACATTTCCCCCTAATTCTCAGGCATCGCATTACGGACAATAGCAGTCGAACCGGTCCGTGAGGGCGCGGCCGGTCCGGGTTGGAGAGCTATCCAAGTTTGTCGATTGCCCGCCTGTACGGGCGGACCGCTGCCATCACCCGGAGCGCCAGCCGGAGGCCGGCGCCGGATACCAGCCCGGCGGCGAGTCCCAGCGCGACCGGGTCCGGCCCGGCCTGGAGTCCCATATGGACAGACGAGTTTGACGCTTCCCGTCATCCACGGACTGGGGCACCGACGACAGCGTCGGCAACGCCGGCAAGGAGGTAGGTAGCCCCCGGGCCTTCTCGGCCGCCAACAGCATCCCGACAATCACTGGCACCTCCGACCGGCACTACCGGCGGCATGTCCCGGCACTGCCAGCAGCGGCACGGCACGTGGGAGGCCCGGGTCAAGGCGGCGGCTGCTCGTGTCATCAGCCGGTGCTCATCCCCTGGAATACGCCGGGCTCGTGGCGGCAGGCCGGCGAGATCGAGACCTACCTGACGCGCGTCGGCGAGGCGATCATCGCAGAGCCGCGCATGCCCTCGACCTCAGCGGCGAGCCTATTCCGACCTTTGCCGCCTGGTTCGCCCATCACCGTTCCTTTGTTGGTGATTCGCGCGAGAGGGTAGCTCAGGCCCAAGCACAGCGACCTCTAGACGGACAGTCGCCAGGGGCGCCTCGCGGCGCCCCTGGCGACTTCTCAGCCTCGCGCGTCAGCCGGAGACGTACTGGTACTGCTTGATCCAGTCGACATCCATCGTCGCACCGGTCAGACCGCTGGCGCCGGCGTCACCCGGGAACCAGTCGAGCTGGATCGTTGCCGCAACTTGGGCCGGCGGCTGGATGGCCTTGTTGGTGGAGTAGAAGAACCGCTTGCCGTCGATGTACCCGGCCATGTAGTTGGGCGTCCACTCGACCGTGTACGTGTGCCACTGGGTCATGTCCACCGCCATACTGCCCGAAACCTGGCTGTTGTTCGAGCCGTAGTGCACGAACATCGTGTTGGTCGTTCGGCCCACGCTCTCCAGGTAGTCGACCTCTCCGGCCAGCGGCCACGAGCCGGGCGTACCCCATAGGAGGAGCACCGGGTGGTAGCAACTGCACCCGGCGGTCTTCACCCGGGCCTCCCACTTGCCGTAGCGCTGCTGGCTGTGGCGCATCATGCCGCCGGTGGTACCGCTGGAGTTGCCGGTGACCGTCAGGATCCCGTTGTTGACCGAAAACGCGCTGGGGCTACGTAGTCCCTGGCCGTTGTGGCCGGCGCTGTTGTAGATGCCCCACTCGGTCGACGCCGGGAAGGCGTTGAAGTCGTCGGTCCACACCGGATTCCAGACCGGCCCGGACCCGGGTGCGCTCGGGCTTGCGCTGGGGCTCGTGGACCCGGTACCAGTCGGGCTCGGGCTGGTGCTATGAGTCGGACTGGTCGACGCCGTCGGCGTGGGCGACGCCGACTGCGAGGGCGACGGTGACTGCGAGGGCGACGGTGACGGCCAATGATGGTGGCGCTCGGCCCAGACGGCGTGCTCGCCGGTGCGCTGGCCATTGGTGTGCCGCCAGTGATGCCAAGAGCCGGTACTGGCGGAGGCTGCGGAAACTCCGCCAACCGTGATGACACCTACCGTTGTGAGCACCAGTGCGACGCGGAAACGAATTGAGCGCGATCGACGGTGCGACTGTACGACGTGCACGAGCATCCCTTCGGCACGCCTGTGGGGTTAGCTGTCGGGTTCGAGCGCGAAGGTTGCCCGGCCGTTTCCGGCTTTACCCCAAGGCGTCGCGGTGCGACGCCAGCTGTGGGTCCCCCACTCCTGCCCGCTGTCCCTTGTTTCCGGAGGCTAATCCGCACGGCCCGGCGGGCAGGACTCGGCGTTCCGGACCGGTGCGGCCGGCGCTAACTACCGGCAGACGTTTCTAACACGTAGGCCGCCACCGCCTTGACGAAGCTTGATCATTCTCCGTGTGGCCCGACGTGTCAGTCTTTGCCCAAGAGTCCCCGAAATCCGGATCCGCGCTACGCGACGTGTGTAGCCAGTAACTCACACACGATGACGCGTCCGATTTGCCGAGTGACCCAGCTCACAGGTTTCACGTCCAGGAGATCGATCTTACGTCGGGACTACCGGGTCGACTCGCTCCGGCCGACAAGCGACGGAACGAAGTCGGCGTTCTGGCTCCCGTCGGTGGGACCG
>JBPYFB010000551.1:0-15299 GCA_051986465.1 Rugosimonospora sp. | reverse complement strand
GCGACGGCGGTGGGATCCTGGTCAGCCCCAGCCCGCGACGGCTGGATCGGTGATTGGCCAAACAGAGCGGGTACAGCGGTGAGCATTCGAGGCGCCCGATGGGCCTCGGATACGTCGTACCGTTCAGCCTTCACGACAACCGTCCGGCCGCAGCCGAAGCTACCTCATCGCGGCCGTTGCAGGGGAAGGCCGCTGACCAGGCCCACCACGCCGCAAACCAGGCCGGCCAGCGCGCCGCAGACCAGCGGGATGCCCCAGGTCCGGGCGACCTCGAGTCGTTTCGCCCGTGCTACTTCCGGTTGCGCATGCATTATCCGGCCGAGGGGTCGCCTTCAGGTCGTTACTGCCAAGGAATCGCCCGGTAACGTCGAGCGACTTCGCTATGTGCCAGGGTAGGAGGGGCCATGGCGGCGACGGACACCACCACATGGGCGACGGACCGGTCGCCCCGGCTGTACAACGAGGATCTGGCGCCGGCGCGGGAACGCCGGTGGGGCGCGTTCAGTGTCTTCAACGTGTGGACCTCGGACGTGCACAGCCTCTACGGATACTTCCTGGCCGCCAGCCTGTTCCTGGTGGCTGGCAACACCGCGAAGTTCATCGTCGGCATCGGCGTGGGCTCGTTGGTCATTTTCTGGCTGATGACCCTGGTCGGCAATGCCGGGGTGAAGACCGGCGTGCCGTACCCGGTGCTGGCCCGCGTATCCTTCGGCACCTTCGGGGCCAACGTGCCCGCGCTGGTGCGCGCCGTGGTGGCAACCTTCTGGTACGGCGCGCAGACCAGTGCCGCAGCCGGCGCCATCGTGGCGTTCCTTGTCCGGTACTCCGGCCCGAAGCACATGCACGCCACCACCCACCTGTTCGGGCACAGCGGGCTGGAAGTGCTGTGCTACCTCGCGGTCTGGGCCGCGCAGCTGCTCATCATCAGCAAGGGTATGGAAACCATCCGCCGGTTCCAGGACTTCGCCGGTCCGGCCGTGTGGCTGATGATGCTGTTGCTGGCGATCGTGCTCTCGGTCAAGGCCGGTGCGCTGTCGTTCTCGGTGGACATGCCGGCCAAGGACCTGGCCGCGCTGGCCAAGAGCGCCACAGGGCTGGCCGTGACACCGGGATCGCTCGCCGCCATCGCCGCGCTTGCGGCGACGTGGGTCACCTACTTCGCCGCGCTGTTCCTCAACTTCTGCGACTTCGCCCGGTTCACGCGGAACGCGAAGACCCTGCGTAGGGGCAACGTATGGGGCCTTCCGGTGAACCTGATCCTGTTCTCCCTGGTCGCCGCGACCACCACGGCCGCCGCCGCGAAAGTGTACCGCCAGGTGCTTCTCCAACCGGCCGACATCACGGCGAAGTTCGACAACGTCTACCTGGTGCTGCTGGCCGCGCTCACGTTCGCCGTGGCGACGCTTGGCATCAACGTGGTGGCCAACTTCGTCAGCCCGGCGTTCGACTTCGCCAACGTGGCGCCGAAGTACGTCACGTTCCGGCGGGGCGGGCTGATCGCCGCGCTCATCGCGCTGGTGCTCTACCCGCTGCACCCGTGGGACAACGCGCCTAGCTTCGTCAACGCGATCGGCTCGACGATGGGCCCCATCTTCGGCGTGCTGATGGTGGACTACTACCTGATCCGGCGTGCCCGGGTGAACGTACCGGCGCTCTACGACGAGCGGGGCGAATACCGGTTCCAGGGCGGTTGGAACATCCGGGCTTTCGTGGCGGGTGCGGTCGGCGCGGTGTTCTCCAGCATCCTGCCGGTGTACGGGCCGGCCAGCTACGGCGCGACGCTCGGACCGTACACATGGTTCATCGGCGTGGTCGTGGCCGGTGTGCTCTACTTCGCGATCAGTGGCGGGCGCAGTCCCCTGCTGCCCGCGGCCGCACCGGCACCGCCGCAGGTAGCGGTCGAGTCCGAGACGCAGTCCGAGACGGTCTGACCTGGATCCACGGATAGGAATACAGTACGGCGTGATTGGGCTTGTCTAGGCTCAAGTCACCTGCCCGCTGCCTTCTGTACCCGCTCCCCCGCGACGTGCTCCGGCATATCCGGCTGCTGGTACGCCCCGAGACCTTGCGCTGGCACCGCAACCTCGTCACCCGCCGGCACGCGGCCATCTCCCGCCCCAAGCACAGACAGCGCCACATCCGGCCAGTACCTCTAGCGAGGGCGTGGTCAGGCCGGCTCCTCGGCCGCGCGCACCGACATCGATTCCAGCAGCGGGGCGCCGAACGTGGTGACCATGGCGACGTCGGACGCGTCGCGTCCCCTTCCGATCAGGATTCGGCCCTTGCGTCGACGATTGTTGCGCGGATCGAAGGTCCACCACCGATCGCCCAACCAGACCTCCATCCAGGCGGCGAAGTCCATCGGCGCCGGATCCGGTGGCACGTCCATGTCGGGGAGGTAGCCGAAGACGTATCGGGCCGGGATGTTCAGTGCCCGGCAGAACGAGATCGCCAGGTGCGTGAAGTCGCGACAGACGCCAAACCCGGAGGTGTTCACGTCCACGGCCGTCGACCATGGACCGCTGCTGCCGTAGCTGAAGGTCAGGTGACCGTGGACGTGGTCGCAAACCGCCCGTACCCGCGCGTAGCCGGGGGCCATGGCGCCGAAGCGGGACCAGGCCTCGTCGCCGAGCATGTCGGGTAGGCAGTACCGGCTGGGCAGGGTGTATATGAGGACCTCGTCGGGCAGCTTCTCGGGCGGTAGTTCAGGTGCGTGTTCGTCGGCCTCCTCGGTCGCGTCGGGTACCAGCGCGACCGCGTCGTAGCGCAGCGTGGATCGTCCGGCGGGGAGTACCACCCGGGCGCACGGGTTGCCGTAGAGGTCGGTGTAGCGGCGGATATTCAGCTGTGGCTCTGTCGACCACTCCTGTCGTACCAGGCTGATCGGCGCCGCGTCCCGAGGTTCTACCTGGAGGACCGTCGGGGTGTCGACGGCGGCGACGTGGACGAATTCGCACCCCACCCGTACCCGTCGCACGTTCACGGCCCCATCGTGCTGCCGCGATGTTTCAATCACGTTGTCCATCCGCAGTCGATTTCAGCTCAGGCGTTCGAGGAAATCCTTCAGGGCCCGGTAGTACGGCACGATGGTGGCGACCTCGACGTACTCGTCCGGGCCGTGCTGTCCTGCGCCGCCGACACCAAAGGCGACAGCGGCGACGTCGCGACCGGAGTAGAAGCCGGCGTCGCTGGCGCCGTGCTTGTACAGGAAGCCGCCCGGGTAGCCCTGGCGCTGCGCGGCCCGCCGCAACTCCTGGACCTCTCGACGGTCATGGTCGGCGTGGTGCGGCGGGTCGACCTGGTTGATGTCGGCCGTGACGCCGGGCTCGCAGAAGGTAAGCAGATACTCGGTGATCTCCCGCAGCGTCCTGCCGTTGAGGTCGGCGTCCTCGGCTGGGAAACGGATATCGAGCCACGCCTCGGCCTGCGCGGGGATCTGGTTGACGGCCCGGTTGGGCGTGTCCAATCTGGCGAGGTTCACCGTGGTGCGCCACACCTCCTCGGTGGCCACCGGATATCTGACCAGCAGCCGGGTCACGGTATTCACCAGCTTGAGCAGTGCGTTGTCGCCGAGCCACGGGTAGGCGCCATGCCCGCCGCGGCCGCTCGCCCGCAACGTCGCCTGCAGGAGGCCCTTGGAGTCGGCCACGATATTGAGGCCGCTGTGCTCACCGATGACGACGAACGTCCCGGCGACCCCCTGTTGCAGCTGGTAGAGCGTGCCATCACGGCCGCCTACCTCCTCATCGGCGACAAGTTGCAACGCAAGCGGGTAGGGCAAGCTCGTAGCCGACTCGCGGAAAACCTCGGCCAGTACGAGGGCAGAGACCTTCATGTCCTGCGCACCCCGCGCATAGAGCCGATCACCCGCATGACGCGGCCGGAACTGCTCGGATTCGCCCGGTACCACGTCGAGGTGGCCGTTGAGGATCACCCGGAACTCCGGTCGCGTCCCGCCGGGACGGCCGGCGTAGACGAGGGCGCTCGGCTTGCCGTTGGACTCGAACCGCTCCACGAGGAAGCCCGGACCGACGAAGTCGACGACCGAGTCCACGGCACGCCGAAGCTGCTCGGGTCGGTCCGCTGTCGAAGGGACAGCGAGCAACTCGACGGCCGCGGCCAGCAAGGCGTCCAACTCCACAATGCCATCCTGCCCGCTACCCGCGTGGCGTGCGCGGCGCCCCGGGCGGCGAGGGCGTCGAGCAGCCCGCCCGGGACGGCGCCCATCGCGGCAAGGTCGTTGACGTTCATGCGATCTTCGAGTGGATCGAAAGCTGGTACAACGCCCGCCGTCGACACTCCACATTGGACTACTTGAGCCCGGCAGCCTACGAAGCCACCGTCTACCACGACCGACCTGACCGCAAGGTAGCGTGAGACCAACTCAGAGACCCTGTCCGTCAAATCGGGTCAGCTCCAACTGATCTACTGGGGACGATACGTCGTCGCAACGTCGGTGCAATGCGTCGGTAATGGCTGGCCTGTGTACTCTCCCGGACTCACCGATGGTGAGGCGTGCCTAGGGTTCCGCGCTCGTCCCGGCGAGCGGCTGGTCCGAGAGGTGCAGGTGGCTTGAGCTGCGGCTCAGGCCATTCCACGGCGGGACAAAAGCCCGGGAGACAGTCGCCCGTCCGGCCTGCTTCTTCCGCCGGACCAGCAACTCCGAGGTGACGATGACCGGCCCGGATGACCTGCACGACCGGTACGGACCCGAGGCGCGGTACGCCGTGGCCCGCGAGGCGGAACTGCCCACCACGAAGTGGGAGGAGGAGGTCGCCCGCGCCCAGGAGTACGGGCTGCCGGCCGCCGAATCCATTGTAGACAGACAGATATCCACCTTTTCCCGGGGCGAGCTCCCGCATTTCGCGGGAATCAACACCTTCCTCAAGGCGCCGTACGTCGAGGACGTGCGGCGCTGCGGCGAATACGACGTCGCGGTGCTGGGTGCGCCGTTCGACGGGGGTACCACGTACCGCCCGGGTACCCGGTTCGGTCCACAGGGGATCCGCCGGATCTCGGCGCTGTACGGACCGTACAGTTTCGAGCTCGGGGTGGACCTGCGGGAGTCCATCACGATCGGGGACCTCGGTGACGTGTTCACCATCCCGGCCAACATCGAGAAGACGTTCGACCAGATATCGCGCGCAGTCGGGCACGTGTACGCGTCGGGTGCCTTTCCGGTCGTGCTCGGCGGGGACCACTCCATCGGCTACCCGACGGTACGGGGGGTGGCCGAGCACCTGGACGGCAAGCTCGGCATCATCCATTTCGACCGGCACGTCGACACCCAGGAAACCGATCTCGACGAGCGGATGCACACGACACCGTGGTTCCACGCCACGGACCTGCCCAACGTACCCCCGAAGAATCTCGTGCAGATCGGCATCGGCGGCTGGCAGGCGCCGCGACCCGGCGTGAAGGTCGGCCGGGAGCGCGGTACCACCATTATGACGGTCACCGACTGCGTGGAGATGGGCATCGAGGCGGCAGCCGAGCGCGCCCTTCAGGTGGCGTGGGACGGCGCCAGCGCGGTGTGGCTGTCGTTCGACGTGGACTGCCTCGACGCGGCGTTCGTCCCGGGTACGGGCTGGCCGGAACCGGGCGGCTTCCTGCCCCGGGAAGTCCTCAAGTTCATCCAGCTGGTGGCGGCCCGGCCGCTGGCCGGCATCGAGGTCGTCGAGTGCTCGCCGCCGTACGACAACGCGGACATCACCTCGCTCATCGCCACCCGAGTCATCTGCGACACCCTCGGCTGCCTCGTGCGGGCCGGTCACCTACCACGCAGACAACCCTGAGGAGACAAGGCATGAAGCGTCGTTCCCTGATCCAGGCAGCAGCCGGCGCCGCGGTGCTGGGTCCGCTCGCGGCGTGCGGCGCCGCGAAGTCGAGCGCGGCCGGCGGCGGTGGTACGGAAGTCACGATCGGTTTCAGTGCGTGGCCCGGCTGGTTCCCGTGGCAGGTCGCGCAGGAGAAGGGTCTGTTCGCGAAGAACAACGTCTCGGTCAAGCTGAAGTACTTCGACAGCTACACCGACAGCCTCAACGCGTTGGCCACCGGCAACCTATCGGCGAACAGCCAGACGCTCAACGACACGCTATCCTCGGTGAGCGGCGGAGCGAAGCAGGTCATCGTGCTGGTCAACGACAACTCGACCGGCAATGACCAGATCATCGCGGCGCCGGGCATCTCCGCGGTGGCCGACCTGAAGGGCAAGAAGGTGGCGGCCGAACAGGGTACCGTCGACCACTACCTGCTGCTGCTCGCGCTGCGCAAGGCGGGACTGTCCGAAAAGGACGTGACGTTCACGCCGCTGGTGACCGACCAGGCGGCGGCGGCGTTCGTGGCCGGCAAGGTGGACGCGGTCGGGGTCTTCGCGCCGTTCACCACGACGGCGCTCGGCCGCTCGGGCAGCAAGGCGATCACCACGTCGCGCGACTTCCCCGGTGCGATCCCGGACCACCTGGTGTTCACCCAGCAGTTCGCCGCCGACCACGCGACCGAGGTGCAGGCGATCGTACAGACCTGGTTCGATACGTTGGACTGGATCCACGCCAACAAGGCCGAGGCGGTCGGCATCATGGCTAAGCGGGCCGGGGTCAGCGACACGGACTACAAGACGTACGACGCGGGGACCACGATCTTCACGAAGGCGCAGAACCTGGAGGCGTTCGCGAGCGGTACGGACGCGAAGCACCTGGACTACCAGGCCGACCAGATCGCACAGTTCCTGGTGGACACCAAGCTGGTGACCACGAAACCGCGGCTGGACGGGCTGTTCGCGCCGCAGTTCGTGAAGTCGCTGAAATGAGCGCCGCGACGAGGACTCCCGCCACGGGTACGGGTACCCGGGCGGGAACCCGCGAGTCGTGGCCGGCGCTGCCCCGCCGTCGGCCGGTACGCCCGCCCCGCGCGCTGTTCGCCATCCGTACCCCGTTGCCGCGGGCGACCCGGGCCACGCTGATCGCCGTCTCGGTCGCGGTACCAGTGCTCGGCTGGCTGGTGCTGGGCGCGGCCGGCGTGGTGGACCCCCGCTACCTGCCCACCCCGCTGCAGGTGTGGCAGGCCGGGGTGGACATGGCCCGCGAGGGGCAACTGGCCGCGGACACCTGGGCCACGGTGCAGCGCATCGGGTACGGGTACGGCCTGTCCGTCGCCGTGGCGGTACCGCTGGGCATCGCGATGGGCAGCTTCACCGCGGCGCACTCGCTGCTGGAGCCGCTGTCCGGGCTGCTGCGGTACCTGCCGGCGGCGGCGTTCACCCCGCTGCTGCTGATCTGGCTCGGCATCGACGAACCGCCGAAGATCGCGCTCGTCTTCATCGGCACGGTCTTCTTCAACATGCTGATGACCGCGGACGCGGTACGGCTGGTGCCGGCCGACCTGATCCAGGTGTCGTACACGCTGGGCGCCCGCCGGCTGGAGGTGCTGCGCAAAGTCATCGTGCCGCATGCCCTGCCCGGCGTCGTCGACGCGGTACGCGTCAACTTCGCGGCGGCCTGGAACCTGGTGGTGGTCGCCGAACTCGTGAACAGCGAAACCGGCCTGGGCAAGCGGATCCTGCTGTCCCAACGGTTCACCCAGACCGACCGGATCTTCGCCATCCTGGTGGTCATCGCGGCGATCGGCGTACTGACCGACGTGTCGCTGCGGCTGCTGCGCGACCGCCTCGGGCGGTGGGTACCGTGACGGCGCTGCTGGAGCTCGCGGACGTCGGCAAGCATTTCGACCGCGCCGGTACCACTGTGCACGCGCTGGAGGGCGTCGACCTGTCCGTACCGAAAGGACAGTTCGTCTGCGTGGTCGGCGCGAGCGGCTCGGGCAAGTCCACGCTACTGTCCATTGTGGCTGGTCTGACCGCGCCGTCGCAGGGCGCCGTGCTGCTCGACGGCCGGCCGGTCACCGGGCCGGGACCCGACCGCGGCCTGGTGTTCCAGTCCGGCGCCGTGTACCCGTGGCGCACGGTCGAGCGTAACGTCGCCTTCGGGCTCGAACTGCTGCCGCTGAGCAGGGCCGAGCGACGGTCCAGAGTGGACTGGTACCTAGCCGAGACCGGGCTGCTGCCGCTGCGCCACGCGCTGCCCAAACAACTGTCCGGCGGGCAGCGCCAGCGGGTCGCCATCGCCCGCGCGCTCGCCGGCGAACCCGAGGTGCTGCTGCTCGACGAGCCGTTCGGCGCGCTCGACGTGCAGACCAAGGAGGACATGCAACTGTTCATCCGGCGGGTCTGGCTGGACACGGGTACCACCGTGCTGTTGGTGACGCACGACGTGGAGGAGGCGGTGTTCCTCGGCCAGCGGGTGGTGGTCCTCGCCTGCCCGGGGCGGGTCGCCGCCGACGTCGAGGTCGCCCTACCACGGGAGCGGGACCTGGTGGTAAAGCGGACGCCGGAGTTCCTGAAGCTGCGCGCGTCGGTGGAGGACCTGGTGCGCTCGTACCACCAGCTATCCGCCGACGACCTCGATGGCGCGGGTGCGGCAGCGGCGTAGCACCGCGAGCAGCGCGTCGCGCACGGAGATGCGGTCGCGCGCGTCGAACGTGATGAGGGGTACCTCCTCGGCGACGTTCAGCGCCCACCGCACCTCGGTCAGGTCTGCGGCCAGCCGCCCGTGGAAGAGGTTGACGGCGACCACGTACGCGAGGCCGATCTGCTCGAAGTAGTCGACGGCGGCGTAGCAGTCGCCGAGCCGGCGAGCGTCCACAATGACCAGTGCGCCGAGCGCGCCGGTGGCGATGTCGTCCCACATGAAACCGAAACGGTCCTGGCCGGGCGTGCCGAACAGGTACAGGCGCAGCGTCTCGTCGAGCGTGATGCAGCCGAAGTCGAGGGCCACAGTGGTGGTCGTCTTGACGGGTACCCCGTCGGCGTGGTCGACGTGCTCGGCGGCCGTGGTCATCGCCGCCTCGGTGCGCAGCGGCGTGATCTCCGAGATGGCCGCGACAGTCGTCGTCTTGCCGGAGCCGAAGCCGCCGGCGATGACGATTTTCACCGGCGTCGGCGGCACGCTACCGGATGGCTTCGAGTCCACGGATCACCCTTTCGATCATCACCAGGTCGTGGGCGGGCGCGGGCCCGGGGCGCCGCAGGATGAGATGGCCCGAGGCGGCCAGGTCGGCGATGAGGACCCGAGCCACCCCGATGTGGTACCGCAGCAGCGCGGCGACCTCCGCGACCGACAGCGCGGTGTGGCACAGCTCGACGATGTCGCGCTGTTCGAAGGCGAGCCTGGGGTACGCGGCGCGGCCGTAGTCGCTCGCCACCACCTGCGCCTCGACCTCCAGCGTGGTGTCGACGGGCTGCACCCGGCCCGAGGTCATCAGGTACGGGCGCAGCATCGCGACGTCCGCCTCGGGCGGCGCCTGCGGCGCGGGCCGGCCGGCGAGCCCGTACGGCCGCACCAGCCCGTCGTCCGCGTCCCGGCTCATCGGCTGCTACCCGAGGGTGAAGCGCAGTTCGTCGATCAGCCGCGGGGAGAGCACCTCGCTGGCCCGGTTGGCGAACACCGCCATCTCGTACGCGATGGTGCCGAGGCTCGCCCGCGCGGTGGCGAGCACGCCCAGCGCGCAGCCGGCACTGATCGTGCAGACCACCATGTACCCCTCGGTCAGCTCGATGACCACCTTGTCCGGGTCGCCGAGCGGGTAGGTCTCCGCGACCCCGTACGAGAGGCTCAGTACCGCCGAGGTGATCGCGGCCAGCCGGTCCGCGGTGGCCCGGTCGAGCTCGCTCGACACGCCGATCAGCAGGCCGTCCGAGGAGACCGCGATGACCGCCGCGACGCCCGCGGTCTCCCGGGCGAACCTGCTCACCAACCAGTTGAAATTCTGCGCGTCCGCGCTGAGGCCGGTCATCGATGAGTTCACTCGTGGCCCTCTCTCGTCGGATCCTGCTGCCCGCCGTGGCTCCAGCCCGCCTGGTATGAGTCGAATGTGGACCGTTCCCGCTCCGGGTCGCGGCTGCGCCACGCGTCGCGCGGCTTGTCCCGCGCCGGCCGCCGCTCGCCCAAGCCGGGCGCGAGGCTCGCCCCCGGCACCCGGCGCACCAACCCACCTGCCGACATGGCCACGATCTCCGCCCGCAGCGCCGTCCCGTTCCCGGGGGTGGGCGCCGACCGGATATTCGTCCCAGGGGCCGGGTAACGCACAAGCTCGGCGGCCGGACCAGGGGCGGCCCGGGGGGCAGGCGCCGCGACCGGGGCCGCTGCCACGGCCGGCACCGCGACCGTGGCGACCGCCCGCTGCGGCTGCTCGGCCGTGGCGAACCAGTCGAAGTCGCCCTCGGCCGGCCGGATCGCGAGCACCGCCGCCGTGATGGCGGGTCGCCGGGTCGCCGGGAGCTCGGCGACCGGTGCCGGGCCGGGAGCCGTACGGAACAGCGCCGCCGGCACGACGACCGTGGCCGTGGTACCGCCGCCCGGCGTCGGGGCCAGCGTCACGCGCAGGCCGTGCCGCCGGGCCAGCCGCCCCACCACGAACAGGCCGAGCACGTTCGTCGGCGCGATGTCCAGCCGCTCGCGCTCCACCAGCCGCTGGTTCTCCTCCGCCATCCGCTGCGGGGACAGCCCGATGCCGCGGTCGGCGATGCTCACCTCGCAGTGGGTACCGTCGGCGCGCAGCAGCGCGGTGACGTCCACAGTGGACTCGGGCGGGGAGAAGCTGGTCGCGTTCTCCAGCAGTTCCGCGAAGACCAGTACGAGGTCCGACGCCGGACCCGGGTGCAGCACGACCTCGCACAGCGTGCCGAAGCGTACCCTCTGGTAGTCCTCGATTTCGGTCAACGCGGCGCGCAGCAACGTGGCCAGCTCGGTCGGCCGCTTGATCCGGGCCTCTTCCCGCGCGCTCGCGAGCACCAGCAGGTTCTCCGCGGTACGCCGCAGCCGGGTCGCCAGGTGGTCGAGGCGGTAGTAGTTGGCGAGCAGCTCGGCGTTCTGTTCGCCGCGCTCCAGCTCGTCGACGACGGCGAGCTGGCGGGCGACCAGGTTGCGGGTGCGCTGGGCGACGTTGGTGAACATCAGGCTTACGTTGCGCCGGCTGACCATCTGCCGTTCGACGAGCTGGGTCGCGGCGGCCTGTACCTGGTTGAACGCGCGGGCCAGCTCGCCCACCTCGTCGGCCGAGCCCACCTCGATCGCGGGCAGCCGGGGCGGCTGCTCGTCGTCGGGCTGTTCGGCGTCGCGTACCCGGGCCAGTTCGGCGCCGGCGAGCTCGGCGACCGCGGATGCGCCTCGGGTCAGCCGGCGCAGCGGGCGGACGATGGACCGGCTCAGCAGCGCGGTGAGCACCGCCACCGCGAGAAACAGCAGGGCGGTACCCGCGCCGGCCGTCCACGCGCCGGTCCGCGCGCCCGCCGCGCGGGCCGCGGCGGCCCGGGCGATCTCGCCGGTCACCTGGTCCTGTGCGGCACGCCGCAGGGTCGATTGCACGTCCACGGCCGCGAGGGCGCGCGCCGCGTACGCGGCGACCGCCGCCGGCCCGTGCACCTCCAGCAGCGCCGCCGCGACCGCGTCCACCTGCCGGCCCGCATCGCCCTGCTCGACCCCGACCACCTCGCCGGCCTGGCCGATGTCGGCCTGCTCGACGAAGCGTTCGACGAACTGTTCGGCCCGCGAGGTGGCGTCGACGAGCAGTGCCTGGCCGGTCTGCGGGTTGACCGCCGCCGCGATCAGCGCCATGCCGCGCAGCGCGCTCTCCTCGTTGGCGCGCAGCAGCGCATCGAGCGCGGTGAGCTGCCGGGTGCCCTCCGCGTCGCTGGTCCGCTGGGGTACCAGGCGCAGCGCGTCGATGAGGGACTGGATGACCGCGTGGTACGCGCGCGCCACACTGTCCACTGTGGTGCCTCGCTGGGCCGCCTCGTCGCGCAGCTCCTTGAGCGAGCCGACCCGGGTCAGCGCGCTGGAAAGCTCGTCGGAGATGCCGGTGCCGAGCCGGTCGGCCAGCGCGCCGGCCGCCGCGTCGCTGGCCGACCGCTGGCGGCGCAGCGCGGCGCCGTCGTCGGTCGGGGTGGCCAGGAAGCCCGCGGTGAGCAGCCGCTCGCGCTGCAGCTGCCAGACCAGGTCGCTCAGCTTGCGCGCCCGGCCGGCCGCGGCGGCGGTGGTGGTCGCCGACTGTGCACTGTGGACCTCGATGAGCACGAACGGCACCGTGACGAACAGCAGCGCCGACAGCGGCAGCAGGATCAGCAGGTTCATCTTTCCCTGTACCCGCAGCCGCCGGACGATCATCGCGCCACTCCCGCCGCCGCGGTGATGAACCTGCTGTCGAGCAGGCCGTTCAGCGATGGTCGTTCGTGCGCCAACCCCGAGGCCACCATGAAGTCGGCGATCTGCCCGGCCTGGTAGTCGAGGTGGGCCGGCGTGGTGCCCGGCGTGAACGCGTCGACGTTCTGGTTGAGCGTGAACAGCGTGGTACCCGCGTCGTAGCTGCGGTAGTCGGCCTCACTGACCCCGGCCCGCTTCGCCATGATCGCGATTGCCGCCGCCCGGTTGGTACGGATCCAGTGCACCGCGTCGAACCAGGTGTCGACGATCGCCTGCACGTCACCGGGCCGGCCGCGGATGAGCGCGGGCATCACCACGAGGTGGTCCGGGATTGCGCCGGGGAACTCGGCCGACGTGGCGATGGCCCGGCTGCCCGGCCGTTTCAGCGCGACAGTCGTGAACGGCGCGAAGGCGCCCACCGCGTCGACCTGCCCGGCTGCGAACGCGGCGGCCGCGGCGTCCGTACCCATCGGCACGAGGTCGATGTCCTTTCCGGACAGCCCGGCCTGTTGCAGGGCGAGCAGCAGCAGGTAGTGGTCGACCGTGCCCTGCTCGACCGCGACCCGCTTGCCTTTCAGGTCGGCGATGCCGGCGATGCCGGCCCGCGCGATGATTTTGTCGTTTCCGGTCGAGTTGTCGTTGACGAGCACGATGGTCTGCCGGGCGCCGGCCGCCACCGAGGCGAGCGTGTCGTTCAGGGTCTGACTGTTGGCGTCGATCGCGCCGGTGGCCAATGCCGTCAGGCTGTCGGTGTAGTTGTCGTAGTACTTCAGCTCGACGTTGATGCGGTGTTTGGCGAACATGCCCTGCTGCTGCGCTACCTGCCAGGGAAACCAGCCGGGCCATGCGCTGTAGCCGATGGTGATGGTCTCGCGTGGCGCGCCGGTGGTCTGGGTACAGCCGGCGACCAGGCTGACCAGGACGAGGGCCGTTGACGCCCACCGGGTTCGCGGTCGCACACGCATCAGCGCTGACCTCCGCAGTCACGACAAGGTACCTTCGGCGAATTCGCAGCGGTGCGTGGCGCCGCGTAGAACATAGGAGGCGCTCGTTACGCGCGGAAGAGCACCCTGTTACAAGCAGGTGTTGCGAGCCCGCCGGTACTATCGCCGTTGCCTCCAGATCGCCGTGACCAGCGAGGGGTCCGGAATGACAGACGACAGTGCGGCCTTCGGAGCGCGGCTTTGCGCCGGTCGCCGGTCGCTCGGACTGTCCCAGCAGGAACTGGCGGAGCGCACGGGCCTAACGGATCGGGAGTGATCGCGGTAGCCCGAACCATGGGAGGACGCTGTTTTCGAAGCGGGTGATGGCGCAGATCCGGTTTCCGGTGAGGGTGAGCACGATGAGGCCGGTCCCGTGGCGGATGCCGTTGGGGGCGCGCAGGTAGGCACCGAACGCCGGCTGACCGTTGGCTCGCGTCGGCACGAGGTCAACTCTCATGCCCCGGCGGATGATGCTGGCGCAGAAGCGGGCCCCGATGTCGCGGCCTTCGTATTCGAATGGCATCGGTGGCATCGAGATGAAGACGTCGTCGGTTAGGAGGGCGACCAGGGCGTCGAGATCGGCGGACTCGTATGCGCGGACGAACTCTGCCACGATCGCCCGCTCTGCGGGTGAGTCGGGGGCGGGAGGCGGTTCGCGGTCGGCGGCCGGCGGTCGGCGGCGCTGCAGGCTGGCGCGGGCCCGTTTGAGAGCGCTGTTGACCGATTCGACGGTCGAGTTCAGCATCTCGGCCACCTCGTTCGCGTGGAATCCGAGGACGTCGCGCAAGATGAGGACGGCGAGCTGGCGAGGCGGCAGAACCTGCAGTGCGGTCACGAAGGCCAGGGAGATGGATTCGGTCTGCGCATAGCGGGCCTCCGGGCCGAGCGGCATATCGATGGCACTCTCGAGAAGGGCGTCGGGAAAGGGTTCGAGCCAGACGACCTCGCCGAGCCGGGTCGGTTCGGGCGGTTCGACCTTGGGCACGTCCCACTCCTTGGCCGGGCGTCGGCTGGCCGAGCGACGCGCGTCGAGGCACCGGTTGGTGGCGATCCGGTAGAGCCAGGTGCGGATCGAAGCGCGGCTGCCGAACCCGCCGAGGCCTTGCCAGGCGGCCAGCAGCGTGTCCTGGAGGGCGTCCTCGGCGTCCTGGAAGGATCCGAGCATCCGATAGCAGTGCACCTGCAGCTCTCGGAGGTGCGGCTCGGTCAGCTCCCGGAACGCGTCGCCGTTCCCGGCCCGCGCCCTTGAGATCAGGTCTGCTGACGCCACGCTCACCGTACGCGTCACCTCCTTCCGCACCTTGTCGCGCTTCCATCTGTACAGACGCCGGCCGAGGGGCGAACTGGGCGGTTGGTGGGCGCCCATTTTCCCGACGTCGCGGCGACTACACCATCGACGGCTCGGACGATCCGGACGTCAACGGGATGGCAACAAGGGTCGCCGCGCCTGAGGCAGCCATGGCGGTGTGCTGATTCCAACTCACCCTCCGGGGCCGCGGAGGGTGAACGCCCGCGTGAGCGGACCAACCGATGATTCACCAGCCTTGAACGAGCCAGGAATCAAAGTCCACACCGAAGGGGACAAGAGATGAGAAAGGTGATCCTTTCCACCTATGCGACGCTGGACGGGAGAGTAGACGAGCTCCAGGATTGGACGATTCGGTACAACGACGACGCGGCGGTCGAGTACCACACCGACCTTCTGAAGAACAGCGATGGTCTACTCCTGGGCCGCAAGACGTACGAGATTTTCGCCGCCATTTGGCCACCGCGATCAGGAGAGCTCCCCTACATCGACAAGCTCAACAGCATGACCAAGTACGTCGCGTCAACCACGCTCAAGGACCTGGAGTGGGAGAACTCCCACCTGATCGAAGGCGATCTCGCGGAGGGCGTTGCCAAGCTAAAGCAACAGCCCGGTCAGAACCTGGTCATGTACGGCTGCCACGACCTCATGCACAAGCTGTCGGAACACGACCTCATTGACGAGTATCGAATCTTGGTTCACCCAGTCCTGCTCGGCAAGGGGAGAAGCTTCCTCGCGGACGGCGCAAAGCAAGTC
>JBPYFB010000550.1:0-8078 GCA_051986465.1 Rugosimonospora sp. | reverse complement strand
ACCAGCCCCTGCTCAGTTCGCCGCGGGCGGGCTGCTGGTCGGCGTGTCTTTCGGGCTCTCCTGCGGGCTGGGGCTGCATAGCACCGGCGCACCGATCCCGCAGACCAGTGACGGCACGGTGTTGCCCGGCGATTCGCCCGAGTCGCCCCTGCCCGCGTAGACGGAGACCGCGATCGTGGCTCCCCGCACCGCCTGGCACGGGCTTATGTCCGCCACCCTGCCCTTCTTGCCGCCTGCCGTTTGGGTGGCATCGACCACGTTGAACCCCTGCGCCTGCAACTTCTCCTTCACATATTGAGCGTCCCGGCCCTTCAGGGCGTTGCACTGCAGGTCGACCAGTTGCGCTGCCGGGCTCGGCGTGCTGGCCGGCGGAGCGCCGCCGTTCTGCTGGCTGGTCGCGGCGTTGGGCGAGTTGTTGGGCGGGGTGTTGTGCTTGTTCATCAGCGCCAAGGTGCCCAAGGTCGTGAGGACCAGCAGCACGGCGAGCCCGACCACCACGCCCGCGATGACCAGGCCGCGGCGGCTGGACTGGTTCGTCGACGGGGTCGACGCGGTGGGTGTGAAGTAGCCGGTGTCTGAGCGGCGCGACGGCGCGACCGGGACGGAGGCGGCCCCCCGGTTGTACCCGCCGGCCGTTGCGCCCGTACCGGCGGCGCCCGGCGAGTACGGCGGCATGACCCGGGTACCGCCGGCGACCGGGGCCGGTGGCCGGTGCCCAGCCGCGGGCGACGTGGGTACGCCGGAGATCGGGGTGCCCACCGGACCCGGTGAGGTCTGCCCCGTGGCCGGTGACACCGGTATCGGCGAGCCGCTGGACAGGCTCACGGAGGCCTGCCGGGCGACCTGCCCAAGGGCCGTGGCGGACGGGAAGCGCGCGGCGGGGTCCTTCGCCATGGCCCGCGCGACGATCGCCCGTACCGCCGGTGGCGTGTCGGGCGGCAGCGGCGCGGGCTGCTCGCGGACGTGCTTCATGGCGATCTCGATCGGGTTCTCGCCCTCGAACGGCCGGCGTCCGGCCAGGCACTGGTACGCCACGACGCCGAGCGCGTACACGTCCGACAGGGGCGTCGCCACGCCGCCGGCCGCCTGCTCCGGCGAGATGTAGGAGGCGGTACCGAGGACCGAGCCGACGGCGGTGAGCTGCCCGACCAGCGCGGAGCGGGCGATACCGAAGTCGGTGAGCACGAGACTGCCGTTCGGGCGTACCAGCAGGTTGCCCGGCTTCACGTCGCGGTGCACGATGCCCTTGTCGTGCGCGGCCTGCAGCGCGTCGGCGGCCTGCGCGATCAGTGCCATCGTGCGTGCCGGGGTCAGCCGGCCCACCTGGGACAGCGTGCGGGACAACGCGTCGCCCTCGACGTACTCCATGACCAGGTACGCGCCGGCCGCGGGATCTGAGCCGTAGTCGTAGACGTCCACCACGCCCGGGTGGTTGATCGTCGCCATCGTGCGGGCCTCGCCACGGAACCGCTCCGCGAAGCCGGCCTCTTCGAGCAGGGACGGGAGCAGGATCTTGACAGCCACGGTCCGGCCGAGCACCTCGTCGGTACCCCGCCAGACGTCGCCCATCCCGCCGCCCGCGATCCGCTCGTCGAGCTTGTACCGCCCGCCGAGGATCATGCCTGCGCTTACCACGTCAAAACCCACCTGAGATCTATTTGGGGCCCCGCTCCGCGATCACTGCCTTCATGATGTCCCCACCGATGCGGGCCGCCTCATGACTTCCTCCGGTGCCGGCGCGCTTGAGGAACACGCAGACCGCCACGATCGGCTTGCCGTCCTTCATGGCAAATCCAATGAACCAGCCGTGGTCGTCGGCGGCCTCACCATTCTGTGCCGTTCCGGTCTTGCCGCCCACGTTGTAGCCGGTGATCTGCGCCGCGGTACCGGTACCGCTCTGTACGACGCTCTCCATCATCTGCTGCAACTGGCTGGCCACATCGCCGGTAATCGGCGTGGTGCGGGTTTTCGGCGTCGCCGTGTACGTGGTGGTGAGATCCGGTGCCTGCAGCTTCTGTACGAGGTATGGGCGCATCTGCACCCCGCCGTTGGCCACGGTCGCCGCGACCAGCGCGTCCTGCAGCGGCGTCTCCACCACGTCGAGCTGCCCGATGCTGGACTGCGCGACGGCGTTGGGGTCGTCCGCACCGCTCGGGTTGGTCATGTCGCCGATGTGGCTGGGCACCACGGGAATGGTCGCCGCGCCCTCGCCGGCGAGTGTGAGCTTGCTGTCCTCGAAGCCGAAGCCCTGCGCCATCGACTTCAGCTTGTCGGCGCCGAGCCCCACGCCGAGTTGGGCGAAGGCGGTGTTGCAGGACACCGTGAGCGCCTCGATCAGGGTGATCGTCGCGCCCGGGCAGGTACCCGCGCCCGCGTTGTGGATCGTGAACCCGCCGCCCTTGATCGGCGTGTACGCCGGTCCGGCCGGGATCACGGTCTGCGGGTTGTACTGGCCGGTCGAGAGCGCCGCGGCTGAGACGATCACCTTCATCGTGGAGCCGGGCGGGTAGGCGTCGCCGATCGCCTGGTTCAGCAGCGGCTTGTTCTTGTCGGCGTTGAGCGAGTTGTACGCCTTCTGCGCCGCCGCCGTGTCGTGGCTCACCAGCGAGTTGGCGTCGTAGCTCGGCGTGGAGGCCATCGCCAGGATCGCGCCGGTACTCGGGTCGATCGCGACGGCCGCCCCGATGTCCACCCCGTTGCGGTTGTGGACGATGTCGTCGTACGCGGTCTCCTGGGCGTTCTTGGAGAGCGTCAGCACGACGTTGCCGCCGGCGGTCTTGTTGCCGGTGAACATGTCCTTGATCCGGTTGGTGAACAGCGAGTCCGCGTTTCCGGACAGGAAGTCGTTCTCGGCGTGCTCGATGCCGGTGGACCCGCCCCTGACCGCCTTGTACCCGACGACCTGCGAGAACGCCGCACCGAGCGGGTACTTGCGCAGGTACTTGAGGGAGTCGCCGGTCGCGACGCTCTGCGCGACGATCGTCTGGTTGTCGGACAGGATGATCGCGCCGCGCTGGCGCTGGTACTCGCTGAGCTGTACGCGACTGTTGTGCTCGTTTGTCCGGTACGCGTCTGCCTTGTACACCTGCACCCAGTTCAGGTTGATGAACAGCAGCGCGAACAGCACGATGACGACTACGCCGACCCGGCGCAACGGCGCATTCATCGCACAACCTCCGTGGCGAGGCCCGCGAGCTTCAGGGGCGCTCCGGCGGTGGCTCCGGTAGTGACCGGGCGTCGCGCGTTGTCGGAGATTCGCAGGAGCATGGCTATCAGCAGCCAGTTGGCCATCAACGACGAGCCGCCCGCGGACAGGAATGGCGTCGTCTGGCCGGTGAGCGGGATCAGCTTGGTCACCCCGCCCACGATCACAAATACCTGCAACCCGAGCGTGAAGGCCAGGCCGCCGGCGAGCAGCTTGCCGAACGAGTCGCGCACCGCGAGGGCGGCCCGCAGCCCGCGCTCCACGATGATCAGGTAGATCACGAGGAGTGAGGTCAGGCCGAACAGGCCGACCTCCTCACCCATGCCCGCGAAGACGAAGTCGGTGCGCACCTCGGGCACGAAGCTCGGCTGGCCGACGCCCGGGCCGGAGCCGAACAGGCCACCGGTACCCAGGCCGAGCAGCGACTGCACGAGCTGGTACCCGGCGACGTTGGGGTCGCCGAACGGGTTGAGCCAGACGACCACCCGCTCGTGGAAGTTGAGGAACGGGCCGCCGACCGTACCGCCGAGGAAGTACGCGAGGAAGGTGCCGCCGAAGAACAGCAGCAGACCGATGATCAGCCAGCTGACCCGCTCGGTCGCCACGTACAGCGTGACGACGAACATGCCGAAGTACAGCAGCGAGGTGCCCAGGTCCTTCTCGAAGACGAGGACGAGCAGGCTGAGCCCCCACACCACGAGTACCGGACCCAGGTCGCGACCGCGCGGGAAGTCGATGCCCACGAAGCGCCGGCTCGCGAGCGAGAGCACCTCCCGCTTGCGTACGAGGTAGTAGGCGAAGAACGACAGCAGCAGCAGCTTCGCGAACTCACCGGGCTGGATCTGGACGAAGCTGCCGAACTTGATCCACAGCTTGGCGTTGTTGACCTCGGAGAAGCGCCGGGGCAGCACCGCCGGGATCATCACCAGCACGATGCCGGTCAGGCCCAGGGTGTACGCGTACCGGGACAGCGAGCGGTGGTCCCGCACCAGGGCGAGCAACCCGGCCGCTACCAGGATCGCCAGGATCGTCCAGGTGAGCTGGTGGAACCCGTCACCGGCGAACGATGAGTACCCGGCCCGGGCGGCCGTCTTGGCCCGCCCGAGGTCCAGCCGGCGCAGGAACGCGACTCCCAACCCGTTGAGCAGCGCCACGCACGGCAGGATCGCCGGGTCCGCGTACGGGGCGAGAAAGCGCACCGTGATGTGGGCGGCGAGGAACACCACGGTGAGCATCAGGGGCGGTACCCAGAAGTCCGTGGTCACGTGACCGACAAGCGCCTCCTCGACTGCTGCCGAGTAGGCCGTTACGATCACCATCGCGACAAGCAGCAGCGCGAGTTCGGCGTTGCGCCGGGTGGGTGCCCGCCGCGCCGTCTGCGCGCCCTGCGCCGGTAGCGGTGTGGGGTGAGCGGTGGCCGCGGTCACTTGCCTGAATTCTCCTCCGTCTAGCGACAGCCGGTCTGTCCGGCAGGGCTGGCCGCCTCGGAGGATGAGACGGACGGTGACGCTCCCAGGCTCCCACTGGGTGATACAGCTCTCGATCCGGACGGCGCCGGCTGCGTCAGAGCAGGCACCGGCGTCTTGGACACCATTGTCTCGCTCGCCCCCGCCGACGGCGAGGACGACGGGCAGACCAGGTTGCCGTTGGCGGGGTCCACGAGCTCCTGGAGCTTGCGCTTCGCCTCGGCCGCGCTGTCTGCCAGGATGCCCTCCTTGACCCGGTCCTGCGCCACCTTGGTCAGGTTGTCCAGGCTAACCGGACTGGCCGGTACCGAGTAGACCTTGGACAGGTGCAGGCCGGCGATCTGGCCGGGGATGCCCTGGTAGACCACGACCGCGCCGTCCGGGGTGGCGCCCACGTAGTACTGGGTCTGTGTCACGTGCCACCCGTACCAGAGCCCGCCGCCGAGGATCGCGAGAAGGAGGAGGAGCAGCACGCTGGTACGCACCGGGTGCCGCCTGGGTCGCTCCTGGTCCTCGTCGGCCGGCGGAGGCTCCGGCGCGGGCGACCGGGGGGCGAGCGCCGAGGCGCGCGAGGCGGGTGTGGAACCCTCGACCGAGGGGGACATGCCGCGGTCGCGCGCGGCCGCGCCCCCGACGACCGGCCGCTGCTCGACGATGTCCTCGTCGGTCACGTCGGCGACGATCACGGTGATGTTGTCCGGTCCGCCGCCGCGCAGCGCGAGCTGGATCAGCCGCTCCACGCACTGGCCCGGGTCGACGTACTCGCGCAGCGTCTCGGCGATGGTCTCGGCGCTGACCACGGCGGTCAGGCCGTCGCTGCACAGCAGGTACCGGTCGCCGGTGACCGCGGGTCGGATCGCGTACTCCGGGTCGATGTCCCGGCCGTCCAGCGCCCGGGTCAGCAGCGAGCGCTGGGGGTGGCTGCTCGCCTCCTCAGGGCTGATGCGCCCCTCGTCGACGAGCATCTGCACGTACGTGTCGTCCTTGGTCACCTGTACGAACTCGCCGTCGCGCAGGAGGTACGCCCGGGAGTCGCCAACGTGTACGGTGCCGAACTTGCTGCCCGAGAAGAGCATCGCGGTCAACGTCGTACCCATGCCCTCCATGGCCGGGTTCGCGTCGACGGCGTCGCGCAGTTGCTGGTTTGCCGTGTCAACGGCGGAGCGGAGTGCGTCGAGGAGGGCGTCGCCTGGCACGTCTTCGTCCAGGGGCGCCATGGCTGCTATGACGATGTTGCTCGCGACGTCACCGGCGGCCATGCCGCCCATGCCGTCGGCGACGGCAAGCAGCCGCGGCCCGGCGAAGACGGAATCCTGGTTCCCGTCTCTGATCAGGCCGCGGTCACTGCGGGCCGCGTAGCGGAGGGTGAGGGTCATGGTCGCAACTCAAGGGCTGTGCGGCCGATGCGAATCGGCACGCCGAGGGGTACGGGGGTGGGGCCGGTGACCTTGGTGCGGTCGAGGTAGGTCCCGTTGGTGGAACCTAGATCCTCAAGGAGCCATTGTCCGTCCCGAGGGACTAGACGAGCATGTCGGGCCGAAGCGTAGTCGTCAGTGATGACCAACGTCGAGTCCTCGGCCCGACCAATCGTTATCGGCTGCTCGCCCAAGGTCAACCGGGTACCCGCCAGCGCGCCCGCCGTCACCACCAGTTGATGCGCGGCCCGACCCCGCTTGACCTTGGCCGGGCGGCCTCCGGTAGCCGTCACGCCCACCCCGCGAGGGGCCGCGACGAGCCGTGACCGCGCGCCGGCGAACAGATCCCTGCGGATCACGCCGACCACCGTGAACACGAAGATCCACAGCAGTACCAGGAAGCCGATACGCGCGACGGTGAGGACGAGTTCCTGCGGCAAAGGTTTAGCCGTCCACTCGGAACGTGAGCGTGGTAGTTCCGATCTGGACCATGTCGCCGGGGTTGAGTGCCACGGCCGAGACCCGCTGACCGTTGACCATCGTGCCGTTCGTGGAGCCGAGATCGGTCAGCACCACCTGGGCGCCGTCGAAGTCCAGCCGGGCGTGCCGGCGGGAGATGCCGACATCGGGCAGGCGCAGGTTGGCCTGGTCGCCGCGGCCGATGACGGTGGACCCGATCGACAGCGGGTACGTGCGGCCGTCGTTGGCCACCAGCCGTACCCCGCGACTCGCCCCCCCGGGCGGCCCGCTCATCGGCGGCTGCTGGGGGTACCCCTGCTGGTCGTAGGGCGGGTACTGGGGCGGCGGCGGCTGCTCGTACGACTGGACGGGTGCGACGTCACCGCCGGTGTAGACCTCGGCGGTCACCCGGAACATGCCGGTGTCCAGCCCGTCGCCGCGCTCGATCTCTACGATCACGTCCCCGTACACGGTCCAGCCCTGCTCTCCGATGAACTCGGCCTGCGACTGGGCCAGCTCCTGGGCGAGCGCGGCGGCGTACGGCGCCAGCCGGCTGTGGTCGTACGGGGAGAGATCAATCACGTACCTGTTCGGGACGAGGGTGCGCCCGCCGGCAAGGATAGCCTTGTGCGCCTCCGCCTCCCGCTGCATGGCGTTGAGGATCTCCACTGGGTGGACGACCCCCTTGAAGACCTTCGCGAAGGCCCCCTCGACTAGGCCCTCCAGACGCTTTTCGAAGCGTTGCAGCACACTCACCGGCTCCTCCTCGGGTTCCGAGGTCTGATGGTATCTGGACACCGCACGCCCGCACGCGCACCGATAGGGGGAACCGTGCTACTCTTCCACAGCGCTGCGGGGCTGCTTACTGGTGCCCCTAGCGCACCGTTCGTCTAACCCACTTGAGCATGCCACGCGGGCTCCAGTCGAACGGACCGCCTCGGGGAAGTGGCGGAATGGCAGACGCGCACGGTTCAGGTCCGTGTGCCCGAAAGGGCGTGAGGGTTCAACTCCCTCCTTCCCCACCAAGCGGAGGCCGGTTCTCACGGACCGGCCTTTGTCGTTCGCGCAGGGCTGTTGTTCGCGCAGGCTGGTGTTCGCGCAAGGCGAAAGCGTCCGCACAGGGCGAAAGCGTTCGCGCACGGCGAAAGCGAAAAAGGCCACAGGCCGTGAGAAATGCCCAAGTTATTGCAATTCGTCCCGGGAATGCGGCGCCGAGCGGGCCGGGGCTGCCCGCCCCGGCTATGCTCCTGAGCTGTCCCGAGTACGCGGTGTCGAGGAGGCAGTCGGGGTGAGCGTAGCGGTGGTGACCGGGTCGGCCGGTCTGATCGGATCGGAGGCGGTGCGCCATTTCGCCGCACTCGGACTCGACGTGGTCGGCATCGACAACGACATGCGTGCCCGGTTCTTCGGGCCGGAGGCGTCCACCGCATGGAACGTGCTGCGGCTGACGAGTGAGCTGGGCGACGGGTACACCCACCACGACGCGGACATCCGGGACCGGGCCGCGCTGGGCGAGATCTTCCGGCGGTACGG
>JBPYFB010000549.1:0-13407 GCA_051986465.1 Rugosimonospora sp. | reverse complement strand
GTCAGTCTTAGTAAGTGGCATCGCGCCACTTTGTTGGAAGGTCGACCGTCCAGTACTTGCAGCTTGCGTTCTTGGTTGACTCGGCATATCAGGGATGAACGGACGATTTGTATCGGTGTAGCCGGTTGGCGGTTCGTACTCGGGTGGGACGACGAAGCGCTGGCCGTGCTGGTACACCGCGACATCCGTACTTGCCATGATCTTCGCCGCTCGCGCGTTCAGTTCGGCTTGCAGCTTCGGATCTCCGGTACCCGCCTGCCACTGCTGGTGTAGCGGCGCCAGTTCGCCCTTGGCCGCCGCCAGCGTGTCGATCAGATCCGACAGCACCACCGCGTTGCTCGATGACGCGTAGCTGGTCGGGTTCACCGCGCCGATCAACTCGTCCAGGTATTCGAGGAACACCGCGGATGCCTCGCTGCGCTCCGGTGGCCAGCGTTCGGCGAGGCCGTCGCGCAACGCCTGCAGGTTCTTCGCGTGCGAGGCGAGCAGATCGTACGTGCGGTTCCACGCGTTGGCCTGCTCGACCGAGAGCGTACCGTCCTCGTACGCCAGCATCGCCCAGATCGTCGGTACGTCGAAGGCGGTCCAGTTGACGCACCCACCAGGCGGGATATCCGGGAATCCGTCGCTCATGCCGGCTCCCCGTACCGGCGATCCAGCCTCGGCGCCTGCCCTGCGGTGAGCGCGCTCTGTGCCGCCTGTACCTGCACGCTGATCGCGTCGGAAACGGACTGCGTATTGGCGGCGATCATCGCATCGGTGTGCCGATACTCGTTTGCCACGCGTTCCGCGGCGGCGGCCAGTACGTTCCCGGCGGTGGCGTACCCGCCGAGCAGGGAACTGATCCGCGTCAGGCACGCGTGGTAAACCTGCTGCGTGGCTGCCATGTTCTCGCTGTAGGACACGAGACCGAAACAAACGCCCGTCTCATACGCCTTCAGGAGATGGTCGATGTGTGGCCGGAGGTTGCCGTCGACCTCCTTGCGCAGGGCCGATACGAAATCATCAATGCCATTGAGATCGACCTGCAGTCCCGGATACGCGGCTGTCCCGGTTCTGCTGTCGCGATCATCTGTTCGGTGATTAGCCACGGAGCCTCCCCAGTCGCGTTCGAGGGTAGCGACTCGACGCTTTCCGCAACAGACCCTGTGGATAACAACAGACCCTGTGGATAACGACAGACCCTGTGGACAACTGCAAATGATCTATTCGAGCCACAGGAGATACACCGGCACCTCAAGGGTCTTGGGTGTCTGGCCGGTCCAACCCCATCGGTACCAGTCGAGTTCCGTACATACGCGAATGCATATGTCACCCTCGGCGTTTTGGTACGCCTCGCTAACGGCGCGCAGGTCGCGGCGCTCGCCGGCGGGATCGGCGCGGACCATCCGGCGACCGGTGACGCCGGCGACCTCGCGAGCGGGTACGGGGTCGCGCAGCGCGGGGGCGTCCAGCGTGACGAGCCGCGCGAAGAGGTCGCGGGCGGGCTCGTCGAAGGTCCCGGCCATCGGTAGTTCGACCCAGACCCGCTCCACAGGTACTAGCGGTGCGAAGACCTCGGTCTGCTCGGACTCGGCCCGGTACCACTCCTGCTCGCTGAGGATCGGCACGTACGTGCGACCGCCCTGCACCACAGACGTGTCAGCGCGCAGGTCGGTGCGCCAGCCGGAGCCGGGCAGACCGATCATGACCCGCTTTCCACGCAGATCCCGGCGGCCCAGGGCCGGTGTGGGAACGACGGGCGCGGGTGTTTCAGGGATCCAAGATCCAGCCATGTACCCCCCTCAAAGCCACCCAAGGATATGGGCTCAGGCTGCACTTCCGAGGGGTGCGCCCTTGTCTCGCATGAACGGTCCCGGATCGATGGCGCCGCTACTGTTCCGGTCCCCGTTGAGATGCACCTCGAAGTGTAGGTGCGGTCCGGAGGAGTGCCCGGTGGTACCGACGACACCGATCTGCTGGCCCGCGTTGACGGTCTGGCCCACCGTCACGAGTGGCTGGCGCAGCATATGGCAGTACCGGGTGATGACGTTTCCGGCGTGCAGGATTTCGACGTACCAGCCGCAGCCGAGCACGCTCGTCGAGCCGTCCCGGTCGCAACCCCACCAGGCGCCGTTCAGGGTCGCCTTGCAGCGCACGAGCGTGACGACTCCGGCGGAGGCGGCGTAGATGGGCGTTCCCTTGGCCGCGGCCAGGTCGTCGCCGTCGTGGGTGGGACGCGAAGGGGTACGGAAGCCGGAGACGATCGGCGCGCCTGGTACGGGGACGGTCCACCCGGACGCGGCGACCTGGCGCGGCGCTGCGCAGTGCATGCTGACCACTGCGCCAGCCGCCCGGGCTCCGCCGTTGGTCAGCGCGTTGACGACGGCGGTGGCGAGCGGCTCGTGCTTCGCGTACGCATCGGGGAAGGCGCTGCGCTGCACGCGTTGGGCCGCCTCGGTCAGCGGTATCGACTCCCAGCCCCCGACCGTCAGCAGCCGCTCGTAGAACTTCCGCGACGCGTACGCCGGATCCATGACCTGGGCGGGTGTGCCCCAGCCCATGCTCGGCCGCTGCTGGAACAGGCCGAGCGAGTCGTGGTCGTTGCGGCTGCCGAGGTTTCCGTAGTTGTGCAGCGTGGATTCCTGCATGGCCGTTGCCACGGCGATGACCCAGCCACGCGGCGGTACCTTCATCTGCTGGCCGACGCTGATGATGATCGCGGCGTTGTGCATCTGTTCCTTGCTCAGCGAGCTGACCGACGGCAGGTTGTCGGAGACGACCACGGCCTGGCCGCCGCAGCTCGCGCTCTTCATCTGCGCAGTCTTCGCGGCGTTGGCCTGGTCGCGCAGCGTCTGGTAGGCGTACAGGGCGGCGCCACCACCGCAACACATCAGGGTCAGCAGCGCTGTCCCACCAGCGAGCAGCACCAGAATGCGACCGGGCCGGGTCATGTTCGCGTCCAATCCACGCCGTCGACGAGCCAGTGCCCGTCGGTGGCGAGCAGCCGCAGGGTGACTGTGCCCGAGTCGACGGGCACGGTGGCCTCGACCAGGTTGGCGGCCTGGTCGATCAGGGTGATCTTGCCGGTGATCCGCGAGGCGGGTACGCCGGCCGGGTCGACGCCGTCGAGTTCGCCGGCCAACCGCACCGTCATGTACTTCTGGAGTCCGGTGTACCAGGCCTGCGGGGTGACGTTGGTGTGCCGCAGCCAGGCGGTGACGAACTGGGTGGCGAGCTTGTCGGGCTTGGTCGCCCCGGGCGCGGTGGACGGCGGGGGCGGGCTGTCGACCGCGTCGAGACCGTCATCCGCCTGGCTGGCGGCGGCGCTCACGGGCGGCATGGACGGCGCGTTGCCGATGACGCCGGGCGCGGCGGTACCGGAGCCGTTCAGCGCCTTGCCGATCAGGATGACCGCGCCGATACCGACGACGAGTCCGATCGCGAGCGCGTACCTGACTCCCAACAGCCGCAGTACCTGGCGCATCGCGGATCACCCCCGAACCGTCGCCGACTCGGGGCGCCTGACCGGTTCCGGTTCGCGCACGCTGTCCGGCCGGTACACGGTGACGTTGGAGGGCTCGTCCTGGATCTCCGGGCGGGTCCACCGCTGCGGCCGCCGGGCCGGGGTGGGCGACGATACCTCCTCTTCCTCGGGCATGCGGCGGTCTTCTGGCCGGCGGGTGGCGACCGCGGGTTCGGCCTGGCGCCGGCCCCCGGCCGTGGCTGGCCGCGCCGCTGTACCCGGACGCGCCGCCGATACGTCTTCGCCGCGGGTCTCCGGCCGGGCGCTGCGGGTGCGCCCCTTGACGATGACGCGCCGGTCGTAGCGCGAATCGATCAGCGGGTCGGGCAGCGGATCGGCGGGTGCGCGCGGGGTGTCCCGAACATCCCGTGCGAACCGGCGATTCCAGGTGCCGATCATCGCGAGTTCCCGGATCGGGTCCTTGCCGCCCAGTTGCGTGATGCGCCGGTACGGGCGCAGCACCAGCCAACCGACGATGCCGGTGAGCCATACGAGGACGACCTGCAGCCAGCCCGGGAGGCTCGCGGTACCCATGATCAGGTCGACGGCGAAGAGGTAGATGGCGGCGCCGGTACCAAAGATGATGACGTTGAAGATCGCCGCGACCACGGCGTTGAGGAGGCGGCGCATGCCCGCGCTGGCTGGGCGCAACAGGCCGATCGTGCCGAGCAGCGGCGCGGCGATCACGGCCCACCGGAAGATCAGAAAACCGAGCAGGACGAGTACCGACGCGGTGATGTCGAACATCGCGAAGAACAGGGCCGAGAGGATCGCGATCATGCCGGTACCGATGCGGTCCGTGGCGTGCTGGCCCTGCATGTACTGGTACGCCTCGGGGTCCTCGGTCTTGATCTGCTTGGCGACCTTCATCCACTGCTGCTGCTTCGTCGTGATCAGCTGGTGCATGGTGTTGGGATCGCCCGCCTGCTGCAGCTCGTCCCAGCTGAGCGTGCGCGCGTCGTAGAGGGCGAAGCCGTACTTCTGGGCGGTGGTACTGGTGGCGGAGCCGAGTTCGTCGCGCAGCCAGTTGCGGTACAGGATCGTCTCCACCGCGGTATCGCTGGCCCGTACCGCGGGCGGCCGCTGGTCCTGGCAGGCGCCGGTCACGCTGGTGCACTGGCTCAACGGCGTGTTCGCGGCGGGCGGGCCGACCGCGTCGTGCACCACGTTGAGGCCGGTGACGAGCGACTTGTCGGCGATGTTCGCCGAGCGGACCGGCCAGGCGGCGATCGCGGTGACCGCGACCATCACGAGGAGGGCCCAGCCGGCCGTGGTCATCGCACTGCTCATGTCGGACTGGCGGGAGCGCCAGAGCAGGTACAGGCCGACGATGCCGAGGGTGATGGTGCCGAAGACGGTGAACACCCGCCGGTACACCGACTGGGTCGCCTTCTCCACCAACGGATTCGCCCAACCCCAGAGGTTCTGCGGCTGCCAGGCGCTCTCCCGCAGCGCGTCCGAGGCGCCGACGATCCAGGCCGCCGCGCCCAACTCCAGTGAGCCGAGCCCGTTGCCCGGGGTCTCGATGGGGTTGGCGTCGACACAACCGTTGTCGTACGTGACGGGCTCGTACCCGCCGTAGCCGTACCGGCTGTACAGGCCCTTCGGACCGGGCACCTTGGAGGAGGCCGGCTCGGTCGCGAACCAGCCCGCCATGCCCCGGTCGGGCCGTTCGGGTACGGGCGGCCGCAGGCACTGCTGCTCCTGCGGGCTCACGGCCGGCAGCGCGGCGAGGCACTGCCCGAAACTCTGCGGGTTCTGCCAGTCCTGCACGGAGCAGCCGCCGGCCGGTGCGGCGAGCGCGGGCTTCGCGCCTGGCCAGAACAGCACGCAGGTGGCACCGACGAACGCCGCCGCGAGCGCCGCACCCAGGCGCTGCCAGCCCCGGCGCTGGCCTGGGGGGACGGAGGTCGACCGGGTCCGTGACGACCCGGTGCCGTACGCGCGCATCACGCCTCCGGCTCGTCGAGGGGGAGAGCGGTGAACTCCGAGGCCGCGGGCGCCGTGGCGGCGACCGGCGTGGTGTCCAGATAGCTCAGCAGATCGGGTACGTACGACACGTCTACCCGTACCTTCTGCACGCGACCGTCCACGTCACGCATAACGAACTCGCGGAAGCCGAGGCGCGAGGCGGAGCCGGAGTCCACTGCGGACAGTGACGCGAGGGTCTGCTCGTACCCGACATCGGTGGGTACCCGCAGCAGGCGCAGCGCCTCCGAGGCGATCTGGGAGTCCTCCGCGATCCGCCCGACGAACACGGTCGACACCAGGTTCTGTACGTCCAGCCCGAGGATGTCGCCCGGGTTCTGCGAGGCGACGAGCGCGCCGAGGTTCCACTTGCGAGAGTCGCGGGCCAGCCGCACGAGGAACGAGCGCCCGGAGCGCCAACCCTCCATGAAGTGCGCCTCGTCCAGCCCGACGAGCTTGCGCTGCGACATCGAGCCGCCGTAGCACCGGCGTACCGCGAGGCGGTGCGCGGTGTGCAGCATGGGCAACGCCAGCGCCTCCTCGGCGGACCAGTACTCGCGTTCGATTTTCAGGTCGGGCAGGCGTAGTCCGGCCATCGTGATGATGGTCAGCGCGGCGTCGCTGCCGAGCAGGGACGGCGGCGGGGAGCCGAAGAACAGCAGCGCGAGCGGCATCTCCGCGGTATCGAGCAGCAGGTTGGACAGCTCGCGGGCATCGGCGGAGTCCATCCCGCGCAGGCAGGTGACGATATCGTCCAGTGTGGACGATTCCTCGGCGGGCACCTCGCGTACCGCGTGGCGCAGCAGCGTCGCGGTGGACGCCTCCCGGGCAACCTGCGGCGGTACCAGCATCGAGCAGATGTCCTGGACGAGCATGCGCCGTTCGGCACGGGAGTTGGACACGGCGATCTCGAACTCGCGGTCGCCACTCGGCCCGTCCGCGAAATGCGTCCGCAGCGGCGTGGGGATCAGCGCGTACGGGGCGAGCGTGCCCTGCTCCGATCCGGTGAGGTTGAGTACCCGCGAGAACGGCTTCAGCTCGGGCATCGCCGCGAGCCGCGCCAGCGGCCCGGACGGGTCGAGCAGCGTCACCTGCACCCCGCGCCGGGCGGCCAGGTACCCGAGGGCACCCAGCAGGGTCGACTTGCCACCGCCCGGCTCGGCTACGAACACCGCGAGTCCGGAGCGTTCCCGCACCTCCATCGGGAAGTGCAGGTCGAGGAAGACCGGGCGCCGGCAGGTGCCCGAGGTACGCCCGATCAGGTCGCCGCGCCGATCGCCCACAGTGGACGCCGCCTGGGGCAGTGCCGCCGCGAGCAGGGTGACCGGCATGCGCCGCAGGTATCCCGTGTTGGCGATCGGCTCGCCCGGGATGAACTCCCGCGCCAGCCATTCCTGGTTCTTCGGGTGCTGCAGGGAGATGCGCAGCTCCCGCGAGTACAGCTGGATGATGCGCCGGGCCCGCTCCAGGCACTCCTCGCGGGTACGGCCACCGACCGCGAGCCGGTGCCAGCCGTGTACCCGCGAGGCGTCAGTGGGCAGCCCGGTGGTCATGTCGTCGCCGATGTGCAGTGCGCGCTGGGCCAGTCGCTCCAGTTCGGGCGGCGCATCCATGCCGTGCTCGGCGTAGTCCAGCTGCTGTGAGCGGATCATCCGCAGCCGGTGCTCCAGGTTGCGGAACGAGTCGCCTGGGCCGAGAACGTCCACTCTGGACGAAATCTCCATCGGCCACGGCAGCCGCTCGTGGAAGTGCAGCCACGGCTCGTGCCGCTCGGGGATCTCCAGTGGCTCCATACGGCCGACCGCGAGTACCGCTACGTGCCGCTCCTCGCCGGTGAGCCGGTTGACGAGCTTCACCGTGGAACCGTACGGGCTACGGTACCGCTCGATCTGTTCGGTCAGGGCGAGCAGGTCCGTACGTTCCCATTGCCCGTCGGATACCGGGGACAGCCAGCGGGGCGGGGACATGCACAGCGCGACCGACCGGTACAGCAGCCACTCCAGCTCCTGCGAGGTGGAGCGCCTGCCGCGCATACCGAAGCTGCCCAGTACCTCGTCGAACTGCTCCACCATCCGGGCCAGCCGGCGCCGTTCCCCGCCGGCGACGCCCTTGCCGAAGATGTTGCGTACCCGCTCCTTCATCGTGTCGCCGAGCGCGCGCCGGGCGAACGTGATGCCCAGGTACGACTGGCCTTCCGCGTGGTTGACGGAGAGCAGGTGGTGCTGCGCGGCGACGAGATGGTCTGACCAGGACGGCGCATTGTCCACTGTGGGCAGTGGGTACGGCGTGTTGTGGTCGACCGTACGCGCCCACTCGTCCGCCGGGAACGGCCGGGTGGTACGGCGCAGGTGCAGCCGGAAGCCGGCGAGCCCGGCGTACTGCTCGGCGATCGCGGACAGCAGCGCCTCGCGCTCGGCGTCGGGCCGGAACGCCCAGCGCACCTCGGGGAGCCAGTACCACGCGGTGACCGTGTTCGGCGTGAACGTCAGGTGCCCGGCGATCTCATTGATCGCGAGTTCCTGGGTGGTGTCACGGTCCTTGTACCGCGGCCGCTTCGCCTCATCGACCGGCTTGGCCGGCTTGGTCTTCCTGGCCTTCTTGGCCTCCTTGGCCGGCTTCGGCACGAGAGCGGCCGGCCCCGTACCCGGAGCGGCCGGCCCCGTACCCGGAGCGGCCGGCCCGGTCCCAGGAGCGGTCGGCCACGTCCCAGGAGCGGCGGGCAGCGGAGTCGGGGGAGCCGCGTACGCCGGCGCGACGTGTGAGGCGGCCTTACGCCGCCCCTTCTTCCGCTTGCGATCAGATTCCGGATCGGGTGGCGGGGCTACCTCGGCCGGCGCTACGGCGGGCGGCGCGTACCAGGTGGCGAGCGGCTGCGCCGGCTGTGGGGGTACCGGCGGCAGCGCAGGCATCTCCGGTACGAGCGGGTTGGGTGCTGGTGTGTACCCGTTCGGATGCTGCGTGGCGGTCGAACCGTTGGAGCGCCAGGGGAGCGGCTCGGCACCGGGGCGAGTGGCCGGGTACGGCGCGGCGTGTGCGCCGGTGGGGCGTTGGGCGTGCCGTCCGTCCTCGAACAGGTCGAGGAACGGCGACTCGATGTCGGGCCGCGCCGGAGGATCGGCGGGGCGCGGCGGATCGGGGCGGGCGTGCGCGCCCGGTGGGCGTACCGCGCGAGGAGCTTGGAAGACGGCGACCGCGCCCTGCGGCACGGTGCTCACGTCGGGCAGGTCGGTCTCCTCTTCGTTCGGGTTGGGGTCGCGCGGATGGGGAGGGGTGGAAGTCATGACAAGTCCTCTGGGGCAACGGACTCGTGAACGCGGATATGGGATGCCACGAGCCGGGGGAGGGAGCGCGGCGCGGCCTGTTCACGGGTGCGGCGCCAGTCGGTCAAGGCAGTCCGGATGACCATGCGGGCCGGCCGGTCGGGATCGACGTGGCGGAATATGTATGACGTGCTCACGATCGCCAGGGCGATCTCCCACGCGGGAAAGATGTCGAACTTCAGAGTGAACATGTAGTGGATCAGCATGTACACGGGTACGAGAAGTGCGAAGAGCCCATACTGGGCGTATGGCAGCTGGAACGGGAGCGTGTAGCCGGGTGGACCGAGGTAGACAAGGCGGGCCCGGTAGATGTCGTCATCCGTACGCAGCCGCATCCGTTGCCTACTTGAACGCCAGATTGATCAGGTAGTCCCCGACGAAGAACAGCGAGACCGCGCCGGCGATGAACGCCAGCCCGATGATCGCGATCGCGGAGCTGGTCAGCACGCGGGAGATCTCGCCCTTGCTGGCCCGACCAATGAAGATCACGCCAAGGACCGCGAGCAGAATCGGAGCGATCTTGCTCGCGAAGAACGAGACCACACCGGTGGTGTTGATGTCGGTGGGGGCAGGAGTGGGGGCGAGCTTGCCAGTCACCACGGCGAGCACGTCCCCGGCGTGTGTCGTCTGCGTCCACACCACCTGGCCGAGCTCTACGAAGATCATTTCTTTCCTCCCCGGCACGCGGCTGGCACGAGGACCTTCCGCGTCATAGCCTCTCTAAAAACTCCACCGAGTGGTACTAACCCATGACTCTGTGTCTCGTTCCCACGGTCGGGAATAGTGCCGAGCGTACGTTGCGACCTGTTTTCGAACAAGGTACGAACACTGTTCCTGGCGTGGCTACCGTGAGCGCGAGTGCGCAGGTCAGAGCATAGGTGTCGGGATCGGGGAGCGAGTGGCCGAGCACTCCTGGGAGGTCTGATGGAGCGCGGCATGGTGTGGTGGATCGTCGGCTTTGCTACTTCTGTCATGGGCGGGCTGCTTACGACCGCCTCGGTACGCCTGCTCGGCCGGGTACGGGCGGCGGCGAACTGGCCCACCGCGCCGCCGGTCAGGCGCGCCAGCCGCGCCGCCGGGAAGCTCGGCGTGGTCCTGGGCCTGCTGTTGATCGGCGGTGCCGCCGCGCTGCTCGCGGCGTGGCTCGCGCGACCGGTGCACCTGATCGGCTGGAAAACCTGGCTGGTGCCGGCGGGCGCGGTCGCTCTGGTCCTGCTGCTGGGCGGTCTGATCACCGCCAAGCTGGTGGAACGCGCTGAACTAGCCGCACTCATCCGTACGCCCCCCGTGAAGTCCGCCCCCGCTCAAGATCACAGACCGGGCCCTCCGGCGGGACAGGTACAGGATCGCATCTCCGATCGGGCAGTTTCTACCATCCTGGGCGGTGCCGACCCGGCTGTCCCATCTGATGGGCGGCCCGGTTGGGTGTACCGGGACGCCGCGGGCGACTGGTACCTCGCGGTGGCCGCCGACGAACCTGGCCAGCGCCTTGTGCGGCTGGTCGACTTCGCGCTGGTACCGGCCGGGACCGCCGCGCTGCCGCTGGACCTCGCCGGGAGCGTGCAGATTTCGGTGTACCCCGTGGAGGAGCGGGCGGAGTCGGCGCGCGGTACCGCTTGACGAGCGCTGGCTGGCAACCGCTCCGACAAGCTGCGCGGTTAGGCTTGGCCGCGTGGAGTATCGGCCGCCTGTAGTGATGGGCGTTCTCAATGTCACCCCCGATTCCTTCTCGGACGGTGGACGCTATGCCGGTCTCGAAGCGGCTGTCGCACACGGTGTCCGTATGTTCGAAGAAGGTGCGCAACTCGTTGACGTGGGCGGAGAATCCACCCGACCCGGTGCGGACCGGGTTGATCCGGACACCGAGGTTGCCCGCGTGGTACCGGTAATCCGCGAGCTGGCCTCGGCCGGGGTACCGATGAGCATCGACACGACGCGGGCCTCGGTGGCCTCGGCGGCGCTGGACGCCGGCGTCGAGGTGGTCAACGACGTCTCCGGTGGGCTGGCCGACCCGACGATGGCCAAGGTGGTGGCCGAGCGGGGCTGCCCCTGGGTGCTGATGCACTGGCGGGGCCACTCCCGGCACATGCGCGAACTGGCCCGGTACGACGACGTGGTAGCCGAGGTGCGCGGCGAGCTGGCGGCGCGGGCCGAGGAGGCGGTCGCCGCGGGGGTCAACGCCGACCGGCTGATCCTCGACCCGGGCCTCGGCTTCGCCAAGACCCCGGAGCACAACTGGCGGCTCTCCGCGCGACTCGGCGAGATCATCTCGCTGGGGCTGCCGGTGCTCTTCGGCTCGAGCCGCAAGTCGTACCTCGGCTCGCTCCTCGCGGACGAGCAGGGCCGGCCGCGCCCGGTGGGCCAGCGCGAGGCGGCGACGGTGGCGACCACGGTCCTGGCCGTCTCCGCCGGAGTCTGGGGGGTACGCGTACACAACGTGCGCTCCAACGTGGACGCCATCAAGGTGTGGGAGGCCACGTGCCGGGCGCGATCGAACTGACCGGCCTGCGTACCCGCGGGCACCACGGCGTGTACGACTTCGAGCGCGAAGCCGGCCAGGACTTCGTCGTGGACGTACGGCTGGAGCTCGACCTGGAGACGCCGGCCCGTACCGACGACGTGACCGACACTGTCCACTATGGAGAGCTCGCGGACCGGCTGGTGTCGATCGTCGGCGGGGAGCCGGTGAACCTCATCGAGACGCTCGCCGGCCGGCTGCTGGACGCCTGCCTGTCCGACGCCCGGGTGGCGGCGGCGACGGTGACGGTACACAAGCCGGGTGCGCCGATACCGCACGAGTTCGCCGACGTCGCCGTAACCCTGCGCCGGGAACGCCGATGACCAGAGCGGTGCTGTCGATCGGCAGCAATCTGGGTGACCGCCTGGCGCACCTGCGCCTGGCCGTGGCCGCGTTCGAGGAGGTCCTGGTCGTGGCGTCCGGCGTGTACGAGACGCCGCCCTGGGGCGATCCAGACCAGCCCGCGTACCTCAACGCCGCGTTGCTCGTGGACGACGAGAAGGCCGAGCCGCGGGACTGGCTGGACCGGGCCGGGGAGATCGAGCGCCGGGCCGGCCGGGTACGGGACCCGCGGCGCGCGTACGGTCCGCGTACCCTGGACGTTGACGTGATCGCGGTATGGACATCCGACGGGGAACCGGTCATCTCGACCGACCCTGTGTTGACCTTGCCGCATCCGCGGGCGCACCTGCGGGCATTCGTGCTGCGGCCGTGGCTTGACATCGCACCGTACGCGGCGCTGCCCGGGCACGGGTGGGTAAACGACCTGCTCCGCACCGACGCGGTCGTCGCCGACCTGCCCGGCCTGCGGGCGCGCCCCGACCTGTCCCTGGAGTGAAGACGGCATGAGTACCCCCAGCCGGCCGCCGAGCAGCAGCGAGCAGCGCCGCGGCGAACCACCGAGGATGCAGCCGACGCTCCTGTCCACGCTGGTCGTGGCGGGTCTCGCCGCGGCCGCACTGTCCTGGTTGATCATCGGGAACGTCTACGGGAACATCCCGAGCCTGCCCTGGCTGCCGGCGATCACCGTCTTCGCGCTCGCCGTCGCCGAGGGGCTGCTCGCCCGCACGACAAAGGCGCGGATCGATCGCAAACCGGGCGCGCCCCGCGTCGACGCCCTGGCGGTCGCCCGGTACGTGGTGCTCGCCAAGGCTTCGGCGCTGGCCGGCGCCATCTTCGGCGGGTTCTCCGCGGGGATCCTCATCTGGCTGCTCGTGGAGGGCTTCGGTACGCACGCGCAGCACGACATTCCGGCCGCGGCGGCCGGTCTCGTCGCCGGAGTCGCCCTGGTCGCCGGGGCCCTTCTGCTGGAGCGTGCCTGCCGGGTGCCCAAGCGCCCCGAAGACGACCAGCCGTCCGAATAATCCAGGCAGGTACTTTCCTCGTTGACCAACCACGGGTAATTTCGGCCTCCGATAGAGAAGTAGCTGTTCAGTCGGGTACCTACGGGGAGATCGGTTACCTTGTTGAATGGCGCGATTCGCCGATGTGCGAGGTGTCGCACTTCGCGCGGCCGGGAATCGAGAGGCAATGACCTACACAGATTCGGGTCAGGGGTACCGTGAGGAGCCCAGATATCGCGGAGAGCCCGGATTCCGCGACGAGCCCGACTTTCGATCGGATAGTGGCATGACCTCCCCATATCGGACCGGTGGCTACGGATCAGTGGACGACTACCGGTCCCAGCTCAGCGACACCACGGCCGTATCCCGGCGCCCGGTGAGCTCCGCCGAGCTCGACGACGTGTTCGACGACCCCGACCAGGGTGAGCCGGGCACCGACCGGATGGCCGTACACCTGGTCTGGGAGATCCTGCTCGTCGTGGGCTGCGTCGGCCTGTTCATCGTGTTCCGCCAGTCGCACAAGGTCGGGGTCTCCGGCGCCGGCCTGCACACCCTGCTGCTCAGCGCGGCCTCGCTGGGCTTCATCTCGACCGGCATGGCGCTGAGCCTGCGCGCGGCCGCCGCCAACCTGGCGGTCGGGCCGATCTCCGCGGCGGCGGCGCTCTTCTTCGCCAGCCACTCCGACCGCAGCCTGATGGCGACGATCGGGGTCAGCGTGCTGCTGGCGCTCGCGGTGGGCGCGGTGATGGGGGT
>JBPYFB010000548.1:0-6839 GCA_051986465.1 Rugosimonospora sp. | reverse complement strand
CCGCATTCCGGACAGGCACTCCGGGCCTACCTATCCGGTCGCGCGCGGCGGATTACCTGCCGGCGCAGCGGGTAGACGTCCAGGGCAGAGATGCGGAACATACCCATTGCCGATACCCGCCACCGGTTGCGCGCCAAGGGGCGGCAGGCCGTGACGCGGCTGGTCGCGGATGCCTGGCCGCTGTTGCACAGTGCCGCCGCGGCGACGCTCGCCTGGTGGATCGCGCGCCACATCGCCGCCCACCCGCAGCCGTTCTTCGCCCCGATCGCGGCGATGGTGGCGCTGAACACCTCGCTGGGCGAGCGCGGGCTGAACTCGCTCCAACTACTGCTCGGCGTCTTCGTCGGCATCGTCACGGCGGAGGTGGCCCTGCTGGTCTCCTCCGGCGGGTACGCCGCGATGGGTATCGCCACCTTCATCGCGATGGCGATCGCGGTGATGCTGGGCGGGGTGCGCATCGTCATCGGGCAGGCGGGCGCGAGCGCGATCCTCACCGTGGCCCTCGCGCGCGGCGAGGCCGGCACGCACCGGCTGGAGGACGCCCTGATCGGGACCGCGGTGGCCCTGCTGTTCAGCCAGTTGCTGTTCGCGCCGGAGCCGCTGAACCTGCTGCGGCGCGCCGAGTCTGCGGCATTTCGGGAGATGGCGGCCGGCGTCGGGCTCACCGCCGACATGCTGGAGTGCGACGACACCGCACCGGGCGAGCAGGCGGTGAGCCGGCTGCGCGAACTGCGCGACCACCTCGGCGACCTGGCGCGCACCCGCAATGCCAGCTACCGGGTCGCCCGGCACTCGCTGACCTGGCGTACGGGGCGGGCGGTGCTGGCCCGCGAGACCCAGAACGCCGGGCAGCTGGACCTGATCGGCAGCAGCTGCGTGGCGCTGTCGCGTACCGCCCTCGGGCTCAGCTCGCAGGAGCGGCGGGAGACCGCGCCGTGCGTGCGGAGCCTGGCCGGTGCGCTGGCCGCGCTGGCGGGCCGGCCGGGTGACCGGCAGGCACGCCTCGACGCCATCCACGGCGCACTGGAGGCATCGCGCGGCCTTCCGTACCGCGACGCGCCGGTCGACTCGGCGATGGGCGCCACCGCCGTGGCGGTGCGGATGGTGGCCGGGGACATCATGGCCTTCGCCGGCGTCCCGCCGGAGCAGGCCGGCCACATCTGCGGCGAGGACTCCTGCGACCTTCCGGTACCCGCGCCGCCGGCGGCGCCCCGGACGCCGTTCTGGATAAGCCGCCGGCGCACGTGATCAGGCGCACCTGATTACGCGGGCACCTGATCACCTGCTGGGCAGGCCGGTGTCCGGCCAGCCCTCGGGCCCGGCGCTGCCGGCGGGGTAGGGCAGCAGCGGTACCGCCTCGGCTGCGAACGCCCGGCGGACCGGCTCGACGATGCGCCAGCACTCCACCGCGACGTCGCCGCGTACCGACAGGCTCGGGTCGCCGCGCAGCGCGCCGTCGAGGACCTGCCCGTACTCGGGCAGCATGCCCGGGCCGAAGCCGGCCCGCATGGTGACCTCGTCGAGTTGGAACGGGTCGCCCGGGCCGCTGATGTTGAGGTCGAGGCTCATCTGGTCGGCGCCGAACCCGATACCCATACGCAGCTGGTTGGGGCGGCCGTAGCTGGTCATCCCCTGCGGTATCCGCGGCGGTGGCGCGAAGGTGAGCACGACTTCCTTGCGTGGCGCGCCGATGGCCTTGCCGGAGCGGATGCGGAACGGTACGCCCGACCACCGCCAGGTGTCCACGGCGAGCACCATCTCCGCGAAGGTCTCGGTCCTGCTGCCCGCCGCGACCCCTGGTTCGTCCACATAGGACGGCAGCGGCCGCCCGTCGACGGTACCCGCGGTGTACTGGCCCCGCCGGCTGTACGCCACGGGATCGTCGCGCCAGACCCGGGTGGCGCGCAGCACCTGCGCCTTCGCGTCGCGCTGGTCCAGCGCGGAGATGGTGGCCGGCGGCTCCATCGCCACCAGCGACAGCACCTGCAGCAGGTGGCTCTGCAGCATGTCCACGAGCGCGCCGGCCTCGTCGTAGTAGCCGGCCCGGCCCTCCAGGCCGAGGCTCTCGTCGAAGACCACCTCCACGCTGGCCACGTGGCGGTGGTCCAGCACCGGCTCCAGGATGCTGTTGCCGAACCGTACCCCCATGATGTTCAGCACCGTGGACATGCCGAGGAAGTGGTCGACCCGGAACACCTGGTCTTCGGGTACCAGGCGGGCCAGCAGGGCGTTGAGCGCCTCCGCGCTGGCCGTGTCGGTACCGAAGGGCTTCTCCATCACCAGCCGGGTGCCCGCCGGCAGGCCGGTTTCGCGCAGCGCGTGGCAGGTCTTCTCGGTGATCGCGGGCGGCAGCGCGAAGTAGATGACCGCCGGCCCCTGGCACGCGTCGAGCAGCCGGCGCAGGTCGGCCGGGGCGGTGACATCCGCGCGCAGGTACCGGGCGCCGCGCAGGACGCTGTCCAGCGCGCCGTTCCCCGCGCCGGCTGCCGCTTTTGCCGGCTCGAACGCGCGCGCCACCACGCCGCGCCAGTGCTGATCGGCCCAGTCCTCCCGCCCGCTGCCCAGCAGCGACAGGTCCGCGCCGCGGCCGGTGGCGAGCAGGCCGCCCAGGCCGGGCAGCAGCAACCGTTCGGTCAGATCACCGCTGGCGCCCAGTACCAGCAAGGTCTGGGTCATGACGCGGCTATGCCCCGGTCGGCGCCGCAGCCTTCATGCGTACGAAGGTGACGTTGTTCACGTGATACACCTTCAGGATGTCCATTCGCGTTCGACGGGCGGCCCCGGATGACGCCGAGGCCTTCGCCCGGCTGCGCCGGCTGGTGATGCCGTACCAGGTGATCACGGCCGACGGCACCCGGCACATGTGGCAGACCGCCGCGCCGCAGGCCCGGATGCTCGCGCTCGTCGCCGAGGCCGACGGGCAGGTGGTCGGCATCGGCCGGGCGATGCTCAGCACCTGGACCTCGGCCACGGGGATGGGCAGCGCGCTCGTGATGGTGCACCCCGAGCACCGCGGCCGGGGGATCGGCGGGCAGGTGTACCAGCGGGTGGAGGAGCACCTGCGCGAGGTGGGCGCATCCCGCGTGCAGGGTTGGGCGGACGACACGGCGCAGGCGGCGCGCTGGTGCGAGCGGCGCGGGTTCGCGCGTACCCACGAATCCCGGATATCCGGGCTCGACCTCGCCGACCTGCCGCCGCCACCGCCGGTACCGGTCGGGGTGAGCACGGTCTGCTACGCCGAACTCGGGCCCCGGGCGGTGTACGAGGTGGACGCGGCGACGATGCGGGACGAGCCGGGCGACGTCACCTACGACGCGGTCCCGTACGACGACTGGTTCCGCAACATCTGGCAGCGCCCGGAGTCCGATCCGGAGGTGAGTACCGTTGTGCTCGTCGACGGGGTACCCGCCGCGATCACCACGGTCGAGGCGGATTACGAGACGGGAGTCATGTGGTCGGGCGGCACCGGGACACTGCGCGAGTACCGGGGGCGTGGCCTTGCCAAGCTCGCCAAGTCGACCGCGCTGCGCCGGGCCGCCGCCGTCGGAATCACCAAGGCGTACACGGGCAACGACGAGTCGAACCGGCCAATGCTCGCCGTCAATGAATGGCTCGGCTACCGGCCGTGCGCCACCCATTGGTCCGCCGTTAAGTCGCTTCCATCAATGTGACACGCATGGTCCTGCGCGGAACGCTCGTCGCCTCGTTCGCTGCCGTGTTCGCCGGCTCGCTGGCCGTCCCGGGGGTCGCGTTCGCCGCGAGCGCACCCACCTCGCTGCCGGTCGAGCTACAGCGGTTAAATCAACTTCTCACCACCAGCACCGCCTCGCCGCTGACTCCGTCCACTGTGGCGCGTACGGTGGCCACACCCGGCCCGACGGTACGCAGCAGGCCGTTGCCGTCGACGGTCACCACAGCCGGGTTGCTGCTCGCATACGTGAATCCCTTGCCGGGTCCCTTGCTCGCCAGGTCCACAAAGGACTGATCGGTGTTGACCGCTTCCACGATGCGGTCCGCGCGGACCGTCATGTCGCGGTCCGGCTGCTCGGCTGGTGCGGTGTCGTCGGCGAGCCAGCGGTTGCGCCCGGTCAGGTCGACGGTCTGCCCGACGGCGTACACCACCGCCTCGGGCGCCACCGTCACGTACGCGACCCGCGGCGTCAGCGGGCCGGTGACCGTCACGTCCCGGCTCGCCACGGTGGTCGACGCGTCGGTACCCACCTGGAACCGGTACACGCCGTCGGGTACCGCCTCGCGCGAGTGCGCCGTGTCCCACAGCGCCAGGTCGCCGATGCGCACCCGGAGCGTCACGTGCTGCGTCTGGCCCGGCCGCAGCACCGCCGTCTTCTGGAACGCGGCGAGCCGGGAGCGTGGCACGTCACCGGTTCCGGCGCCGGGCGTCGACACGTACAGCTGCGCGACCGTACTGCCGTTGCGCTGCCCGGTGTTCGTCACGTCGAGGTCGACCGCCACGGTACCGTCGGCGGTCACCGCGGCGCGGTCGGTGCGAACACCTGTGAACCGGAAGCTCGTGTAGCTCCGCCCGTACCCGAACGGGTACGTCGGCGCGCCGGTGAAGTACTGGTACGTGCGCCCGAGGCCGCTGGTACTCGCCGCGGAGAGGCCGTAGTTCTGCATCGGCGGCAGCTGCGAGTCGTCGCGGTACCACGTGAAGCTCAGGTGGCCGTCCGGGTTCTGCGCGCCGAACAGCACGTCCGCGAGCGCCGTACCCTGGCTCTGCCCGTTGTACCCGCTGAACAGGATCGCCGGGAACGCGTTTGGCACGTCGGAAAGGCGCACCGGCCCGTTCGCCTGGAGCACCAGCGCGGTTCGCGGGTTGCCGAGCGCGGCGACCTGGTCGAGCAGCGAGTGGTAGTTGCCGGGCAGGGCGAGCGTCGCGCGGTCCATGCTCTCGTGCGCGACGCCGTCGTCGGTACCCACCATCACCACGACGAGGTCGGCGCCGCGGATCGCCGCCTTGGTGGCGTCGCTGAGCACCGCCGGCCCCTTCGCCGTCGTCGACGTGCCGGCCCCGTCGTACACCAACGAAGCGCCCCGCGCGGCCGCCGTGATGCCCTGTACGGCGCTGATCCGCACGCTCGGCCGGCCGGCGTAGCCGCCCAGCGGCGTCAGGCCGGCCAGGTTGCCGAGCACGACGATCCGCTTCGTCGCGCCGGCCGCGACCGGCAACAGCGGAGCACCGGTACCGGCGACCGGAGCGTTCTTCAGCAGTACCAGGGAATTGTCGGCGACGGTGCGGGCGAGCTCCCGGTGTGCCGGGCTTTCAATGACGGAGCGGCCGATTTTCGTGTACGGGTTGCCGCCCGGCGGATCGAACTCGCCCGTCGCCATCCGGATCGTGAACAGCCGTACCAGTGCGGTATCGAGGACGCCTTCGGAGAGGATGCCGGCGCGCATCGCCGCCTCGATGTTGGGAAGCGTCGCCTGGTCGCCGCAGTTGAGCCCGGTACCCGCGCGCAGCGCGTACGCCTCCGCGCCGGCCGCCGCCGGTATCCTCGCCCCCGTGCGGTCGTTGGTCCACACCGTGCTTCTGTCCACAGTGGATAACTTCCAGCCCGGTGCCGCCCAGCCGTGCCCCCAGGGCTGGGACTGCCACGCCGTCGCGACCGCGTCGCAATCCGACACCGTGTATCCGGCGAACCCGAACGTGCGCTGGGCGATCTGGTTCACCGTGTACGTGTTCACCGCGCTGGGCGTACCGTTGATCGCGTTGTACGCCGTCATCAGGCCGGCCACGTGCGCGTCCTCGATCACACTCCGGAACTGGGCGAGATAGTACTGGCGCAGCTCGGCCTCGCTGGCCACCGAGTCGCCCCAGAACCGGTTGTCCTCCACGTTGTTCAGCGCGTAGTGCTTCGCGGTCGCCGCCACCTTCAGGTACGGGGTGAGCGGCTGCCCGCTCGGCGAGTTGCCCTGGTACCCGTTGACGAAGGCGCCGGCGAGCTGCGAGGCGAGGTACGGGTCCTCGCCGAAGGCCTCGTCGGCACGGCCCCAGCGCGGGTCCCGGTCGAGGTTGACGGTGGGCGCCCAGTACGTCAGGGCACCGTAGTCGGACGCGTCCGGGCCGAGGTTGTGCTGGCCGGTACCGAACAGTGACTTGTCCAGGAAGCCCCGCGCCTCGTCCGATACCGCCGTCGTCTCCCGGTACATCAGCTGCGGATCCCAGCTCATCGACGCGGCGAAGTTCGTCGGGAAGCTCGTCGCGCGTACGTCGTTGGTCGCGCCGTCCTTACCCTCGGGGGTATCCGCGCCGAGCCGGTCGATCCCGTGCTGTCCCTCGTTCCAGTACGTGTACGGCTGCACACCCAGGCGCCAGATCGCGGGCGCGCTGTTGGTGCGCAGCTGCGCCACCTTCTCCCGCAGGGTCATCCGCGACACGAGGTCCGCAGCCCGCTCGGCGAAGCTGTAGTGGGTATTGCGATAGATGGCCGGACGGTCGTCCGGAGGACCGCCGGTCGCCGGCGCGTCGCCGACGAGCACCGCGAGTACCGCGAGTACCGCGAGAATGCACGGCAGTACCGCGGCCCCCACCCGATGGTCGCGCATTTCAGGCAGCTTACCGGGTGGTCGCCGACCACTCGGGCCATGGTCCTTGATCTAGGATTAGCACAGATGTCTGACTGGGAAGGAGGACGGTGTGCCGGATGACGACAAGAAGGATGAGGACAAGAAGTGGGCGGCGTATCGCGCATTGGTGGATCGCGTGCTCAACGGGGAGGGGAGGGCATCCGTGGAACAGCGAGCGCGTGCCTTCAACAACGACGGCCTGTCCCCGCCGCTGGACGCGCTGATCGGCAAGGTCGCCGACACGCCAACGC
>JBPYFB010000547.1:0-18807 GCA_051986465.1 Rugosimonospora sp. | reverse complement strand
GCTGCCGGTACCCGGGGTGCTCGCGGCCGCCCTCGGCGCCGGTACCCGGGCCGTGGTGCTCAGCGAGCAGAGCGACCAGGACCTGTGCGGCTGGCTGCCGCTGGTACCCCAGCTGCGCGCGGCCGGGTACGAGGTCGTGCTGTGGGACTACGGCACCGGTACGCCCACGGACGAGCTGCGCGACGTGATCACGGCGGTACGCGCGGCCGGGGCGCAGCAGATCGCCCTGGTCGGGGCGTCCAAGGGCGCCAAGGTCTCGCTCGTCACCGCCGCCACGCCGGGACCGCCGGTACGGGGCGTGGTGGCGCTGTCCGCCGAGTCGATCCTCCAGCCCTCGATCGACGTGGCCCGGTACGTGGCGAACCTGACCTGCCCCGTGCTGTTCGTGACCGCCACCGGCGACGGGTACGGCGCGGCCGACGCGGGCCGGGAGTTCGTACGGGTCGCGGCCAGCAAGGACAAGCGCCTGCTCACGGTCGACGGCGAGGAGCACGGCACCGCGCTGCTGACCGGTACCCACGCGGCGACGGTCAACAGCGCGCTGCTCGCGTTCCTCGCCCGGGTACTCCGGTAGCCGGTACTCCGGTGGCCGCGGCTCAGGTAGCCGCGGCTCAGGACAGCAGCGAGCCCAGGCCCACCGTGAGACCTGGCCGTTGCACCACCGCCCGGATCGCCCGCAGTACCCCAGGCATGAACGAGGCCCGGTCGTACGAGTCGTGCCGGATGGTCAGCGTCTCGCCGGTCGTACCGAACAGCACCTCCTGGTGCGCCACCAGCCCACTGGCCCGTACCGAGTGCACCCGCACCCCGTCGATCAGTGCGCCGCGGGCACCGGGTACCTCATCCTTGGTCGCGTCGGGCATCGCCGCCCAGCCCACCTCGGCCCGCGCCCGGGCGATCGTGCCGGCCGTGCTCACCGCCGTACCGCTCGGCGCGTCCAGCTTGTTGGGGTGGTGCTGCTCCACGATCTCGACCGATTCGAAGAAGCGGGCGGCCCGCTCGGCGAACTCCATCATGAGCACCGCGCCGAGCGCGAAGTTCGGCGCGATGACGACGCCCACGTCGGGCTTGTGGGCAAGCCAGCCGCGCACCCGCTCCAGCCGGCTCTCGGTGAACCCGCTGGTGCCGACGACGACGTTGATGCCCTGGTCGACGCACCAGTGCAGGTTGTCCATCACGACGTCCGGGTTGGTGAAGTCCACGACCACCTCGGCACCGGCGTCGGAGGCGTTGAACAGCCAGTCTCCCTGGTCAACCATCGCGACGAGTTCGAGGTCGTCGACGGCGTCGACGGCCTTGCATACCTCGGTGCCCATCCGTCCCCGCGCACCCAGCACGCCGACCCGGATCGGCTCCCTTTCGTCAGTCACGCCGCTCAACTTAGCGGATTTACCGTGGAGCCGGCTCTAGGCGACGCTGTGCTTCTGGCACCTCGTAATGAGCGGGGGCTGTGCCGTCACCTTCTCCAGCAGCTCGTACCCGTCCTCGTCCGTGGGCGTATAGACGACCATCCGCATCTCGGGGCTGGCGGAGATGGCGAGGTTGGTCGAGGCCGTGGCCAGGGTGTGGCCGTCGACGTGCTGGAAGAGCTTGATGCGGGTACCAGGGCCGGCGACGTCGTGCTCCGCCCACATCTTGGCAAACGCGGGACTGGCCTCGGACAGCCGCCGCACGAACCCGGTCCACGCCGGCTCACCGAGGTGCCGGCCGAAGGCGGCGCGGAACGTCGCCACCATCGCGGGCAGCTCGGCATCCTTGTTGGCGATCGCGGCGCAGCAGCCGGGCACCGTGAACATCTGCCACAGCGCGTTGCGCTCGGCCACCGGAGCCTCGACCATTCCGGGGAACAGCGCGGCGTAGGTACGGTTCCAGGCGACCAGGTCGTACCGTCCGTTGTAGACACTCGCGGGCAGCGGTACCAGGTTGTCCAGGATCATCTGGGTCGCGTCGGCCACGTGATCGCTCGGTGCCGGGTCGGGTACCGCCGGCATCCCGGCCAGCCGGTACAGGTGCTCCCGCTCGGCGTGATCGAGGCGCAGGGTACGGGCGATCGCGTCGAGGATCTGGACGCTCGCGTTGATCGGCCGGCCCTGTTCGAGCCAGGTGTACCAGGTCACCCCGACGCCGGCCAGCTGCGCAACCTCCTCGCGGCGCAGGCCGGGGGTGCGCCGGCGTACGCCCGGGGGCAGCCCCACGTCGGCCGGGGTGAGCCGGGCGCGCCGGTTGCGCAGGAACTGGGCCAGCTCCGAACGGCGCCCGTCGAGGCTCGTCGTGGTCACCTCCCCATGGTGGTACCTGCCGGCGTCGCTTGCCAGGTGCTGGTGGTACCAGGATCACGGGTGTCTCCCCACTGGTACCAGCCATCCGCCAGGTTGGATCCATGACAACTGTGCACCGAACGGGGACCGCGCCTGCCGCTGTGACGGTACCGGCGCGGACGGCTGCCCGGGCGCCGCGGACCGGCGCGATCCTCACGATCATCCTTCTTGGACAGTTCATGGCGCTACTCGACGTGTCCGTCGTCAACGTCGCGGCGCCGACGATCCGGGCCGATCTGCACGCCAGCGGGGCCGGCCTGCAACTGGTCGTGGCGGGCTACACGATCGTGTACGCGATGCTGCTGATCACCGGCGCCCGGCTCGGCGACCGGCTGGGCCACCGGCAGGTGTTCCTCGGCGGCATGGTCCTGTTCACGCTCGCCTCGCTCGCCTGCGGGCTGGCCCCGTCCACCGGCATGCTCGTCGGGTTCCGGATGGTGCAGGGCGCCGGCGCCGCGCTGATGGTGCCGCAGGTGCTGAGCCTGATCCAGCGGCACTTCCCGCCGCGGGAGCGGGCCCGGGCGCTCGGCCGGTACGCGGCCGTGATCGCCAGCGGCGCGGTAGTCGGCCAGGTGGTCGGCGGCGCCCTGGTCGGCGCCGACCTCGCCGGTACCGGCTGGCGCCCGGTCTTCCTGGTCAACGTGCCGATCGGGGTCGCGGTACTCGCCGCCGGCTGGCGGATACTGCCGCGCGACGCCGGTGAACCCGACCGGCGCCTGGACCTGCCGGGGCTGGTGACGCTCTCCGCCGCGGTCCTGCTGTTCGTGGTGCCGCTGGTGCTCGGGCGCGAGGAGCACTGGCCGGTATGGGGCTGGGTGTGCCTCGCCGCCAGCGCCGCGCTGCTGCCGGTCTTCGCCCTGGTCCAGCGCCGGGCGAGCGCGCCGCTGGTACCCGGCCGGGTACTGCGGGCACCCGGGATGCTGCCCGCCCTCGGCGCGATCTTCGTCGCCATGGCGGTGTACGGCGGGTACCTGCTCTCGGTCGCCCTGCACCTGCAGTCCGGACTGGGCTACTCGCCACTGCACGCCGGCCTGACGTTCGTACCCGTCGGCCTCTGCTTCGGTTTCGCGAGCCTGAACTGGCGGCGGGTACCGGCCCGGCTGCACCGGCGGATGATCCCGACCGGGCTGCTGCTCGGCGGGGTGTCGCTCGCCCTGCTGTCGGTGTCGGTACGGGACGGCTCCGGACCGGACGCGCTCTTCTGGGTGTCCCAGGTCCTGTTCGGCCTCGGCTTCGGGTGCGCGTTCTCGCCGATGATCACCCTCGCGCTCGCCGGGGTACCGGCGGCCGACGCGGCTGACGCCAGTGGCCTGCTGACGACGATGACCCAGCTGGCCCAGGTCGTCGGCGTGGCCACGTTCGCGACCCTGTACCTGTCGCTCGTCGGCCGCGACCCGTCGGGGCATGCGATGGCGTTGACGGCGGCGGCCACCGCCGCGGCGACCGTACTCGCCGCCGCCTCCGCCTTCCTGCTCCCCCGCCCGGCGGCGCGGCGCGGCTAGCCCGCCGACCAAGATCCCCGCAACTTCATTGAAATTGCGGGGTTGGGGGGTCCCGGACACCGCAACTTCAATGAAGTTGCGCGCCGCCGACCAAGATCAGGGGGCGGGGCAGGGTCAGCGGGATGGGTCGTCAGGTGGGCAGGGTGTCGAAGGGGCCGATGGCGGCGAGCGATACGGGCTGCCCGAGCAGCTCCGCCGCCACCGCCCTGACCTGCTCGGGGGTCACCGCGTCGATACGGGCCAGCAGCTCGTCGACGGAGAGCATCTCGTCGTAGAGCAGCTCGCCCCGGCCCAGCCGACCCATCCGCGAGCCGGTGTCTTCGAGGCCCAGGACCAGGCCGCCCTTCATCATTCCCTTGCCGCGCGCCACCTCGGCCTCGGTCAGCCCGTGCGCCGCCACCTCGGCGAGCTCGGCCCGTACCAGGTCGAGTACCTCGCCGACCTTGCCCGGCGCGCAGCCCGCGTACACCGCGAACAGGCCGGTCTCCGCGTACTCCGTGCTGTACGAGTACACCGAGTACGCCAGGCCGCGCTTCTCCCGGATCTCCTGGAACAGCCGGCTCGACATGCCGCCACCGAAGGCGTTGTTCAGTACGCCGAGGGCGAAGCGCCGATCGTCCAGCCGGCCCAGCCCGCGCGATCCGAGCACGACGTGCGCCTGCTCGGTGTCCTTGGTACGGATCACCGTACGGGGCGGCCGTACCGGTACGCGGGCGGCCGAGTCGCGCAGCCCGCCCGGCGTACCGCTGCCGTCGCCCAGGGGCGTATCGGAGAGCGTCCGCCTGACGAGACGTACCACGGCCGCGTGATCGAGGTTGCCAGCCGCGGCCACCACGATCGTCGGCGCCTCGTACCGCCGCCGGTAGAAGCCGTTGATCTGCCGGCGGGTCATCGCGGTGATGCTCCGCGCCGTACCGGAGACCTGCCGGCCGAGCGGGTGGCTGCCGTAGATCGCCTCGGCGAGCAGGTCGTGCACCTCGTCGTCCGGCTCGTCGTCGTGCATGGCGATCTCTTCGAGGATCACCCCGCGCTCGACCTCCACGTCGCGCTCGGCGAGCAGCGAGTCCGCGACCGCGTCGCAGATGACCTCGATCGCGAGCGGCAGGTCAGCGTCGAGTACCCGCGCGTAGTAGCACGTGTACTCCTTCGTGGTGAACGCGTTCGTCTCGCCGCCGACCGCCTCGATCGCGGCCGAGATCTCCAGCGCGGTACGCCGCGGCGTGCCCTTGAAGAGCAGGTGCTCCAGGAAGTGCGACACGCCCGAGAGGCCGGGCGCCTCGTCACGCGACCCGACACCCACCCAGATACCGAAGGAGACGCTGCGGGTGGCGGGTACCGCCTCGGTCAGGATGCGCAGCCCGCTGGGCAGCACGGTCCGGCGAACCGTGCCGCCCGCGGGGTTGGCGAATATGGTGCGTGTCGCTGCGCGGCCGGGGGGAGCCACCGCGGTCAGCGCTGGCGGCGCCGGCGCCGGCGCAGCTCCTCGCTGTCGCCTCCGCCCTCGCTGTCCTCATCGGTCGGACCGTCGCCAGACGGTCCCCGGTCGCTGCCCCGGGCGGGGCCGCGGTCGCCGTCGCGGTCGGTGCGCTCGCCCCGGTTCTGCGGGCCACGCTCGGGCCGGTCACCCCGGTCCCGGCCGCGCGGGCGGTCACCGGACTCGGCCGGCGCCTCCTCGCCCTCCGGACGCACCTTGTCCAGGTAGATCTTGCCGCGCTGGTCGATGTCGGCGATCTGCACCTCGACCTTGTCGCCCACGTTGAGGAAGTCCTCGACGCGCTCGACCCGCTTGCCGTTGCCCACCTTCGAGATGTGCAGCAGGCCGTCGCGGCCGGGCAGCAGCGAGATGAAGGCGCCGAACGCGGCGGTCTTCACGACGGTACCGAGGAACTTGTCGCCCACCTTGGGCAGCGTCGGGTTGGCGATCGCGTTGATCCGCTCCACCGCGGCGTCCGCGGACGGGCCATCGGTGGCGCCGACGTAGATCGTGCCGTCGTCCTCGATGGTGATCTCCGCGCCGGTCTCGTCCTGGATCGCGTTGATCGTCTGGCCCTTGGGGCCGATCACCATGCCGATCTTGTCGACCGGGATCCGGATCGTGGTGACCCGCGGCGCGTACCGCGACATGCCGGCCGGCGAGGCGATCGCCTCGGCCATCACGCCGAGGATCGTCAGGCGCGCGTCGTGCGCCTGGGACAGGGCGCCGGCGAGGACGTCCGAGGGGATGCCGTCCAGCTTCGTGTCCAGCTGCAGGGCCGTGACGAATTCGGCGGTACCGGCGACCTTGAAGTCCATGTCGCCGTACGCGTCCTCGGCGCCGAGGATGTCGGTCAGCGTGACGAAGCTCGTCTTGCCGTCGACCTCGTCGGAGATCAGGCCCATCGCGATACCGGCGACCGGCGCCTTCAGCGGTACGCCCGCCGACAGCAGTGCCATCGTCGAGGCGCAGACCGAACCCATGCTCGTCGAGCCGTTGGAGCCCAGCGCCTCGGAGACCTGCCGGATCGCGTACGGGAACTCCTCGCGGCCGGGCAGCACGGGGATCAGCGCCCGCTCGGCGAGCGCGCCGTGCCCGATCTCGCGCCGCTTGGGCGCGCCGACCCGGCCGGTCTCACCCGTCGAGTACGGCGGGAAGTTGTAGTTGTGCATGTACCGCTTGGTCTTCTGCGGCGACAGCGTGTCCAGCGCCTGCTCCATGCGCAGCATGTTCAGGGTGGTCACGCCGAGGATCTGGGTCTCGCCGCGCTCGAAGATCGCCGACCCGTGTACCCGCGGCAGCACGCCGACCTCCGCGGTCAGCGGCCGGATGTCCCGCAGCCCGCGCCCGTCGATACGCACCTGGTCGCGCAGGACCCGGGCGCGCACCTCCTTCTTCACGACGGAGCGGAACGCGGCGCTGATCTCCTTCTCGCGCCCCTCGAACTGGGCGTCCAGGCGGGTGTGCGCGGAGTCCTTGACCCGGTCCAGCGCCTCCTCGCGCTCCGCCTTCCCGGCGATGCGCAGCGCCTCGGCCACCTCACCGGCGACCGCCTCGGAGACCGACTGGTAGACGTCGTCCTGGTACTCGAGGAAGACCGGGAACTCGCCGGTCGGCTTCGCCGCGACCTGGGCCAGCTCGTCCTGGGCCCGGCACAGCTCGCGGATGGTCGGCTTCGCCGCCTCCAGGCCGCTCGCGACGATCTCCTCGGTCGGTGCGGTGGCACCCCCCGCGACCAGCGCGACGGTGTGCTCGGTCGCCTCGGCTTCGACCATCATGATCGCAACTTCACCGTCGGGCAGCACCCGGCCGGCGACGACCATGTCGAAGGTGGCCCGCTCCAGCTCCTCGTGGGTCGGGAAGGAGACCCAGCGGCCGTCGATGTGCGCCACCCGGGTGGCCCCGATCGGGCCGGAGAACGGCAGGCCGGCGAGCTTGGTGGAGAGCGAGGCGGCGTTGATCGCCACGACGTCGTACGGGTGCTGCGGGTCCAGCGCCAGTACCGTCTCCACCACCTGGATCTCGTTGCGCAGGCCCTTGACGAAGCTGGGGCGCAGCGGCCGGTCGATCAGGCGGCAGGTGAGGATCGCGTCCTCGGTGGGGCGCCCCTCGCGGCGGAAGAACGAGCCCGGGATGCGCCCGGCCGCGTACATCCGCTCCTCGACGTCGACGGTGAGCGGGAAGAAGTCGAACTGCTCGCGCGGCGCCTTGCTGGCGGTTGTCGCGGAGAGCACGACGGTGTCGGCGAGTTGGGCCAGCGCGGAGCCGGCGGCCTGCTTGGCGAGGCGGCCGGTGGAGAAGATCACCTCACGCGTGCCGAACGGCCCGTTGTCGATGATCGCCTTGCTGTGCTGTGGCCCGAGAGTGTACTGCTCGGTCATCTGGTTGTTGTGCTCCTTCGGTCGCGGCCACGACCTCGGGGAAGTTGGCAATCGCTGGCTGGACGCTGCTCCGACAAGCTTTGCAGCTACCCAGGCGGCCGGTCTTCGATCGAAGCTCGCGGGATCCGATGATCCCGAGGGCCACTACCAAAGACCGGTGCGCCGACTGGCTCCCCATGTCGTGAGGTTTGTGGTGGCCATGTGTAGTTAACGCGGCGGGGGAGCGACCACGTGATCGCTCCCCCGGAGGTGAGATTACCGGCGCAGGCCGAGCCGCTCGATGAGCGACCGGTAACGCTGGATGTCGGTCTTCCGCAGGTAGTTCAGCAGCCGGCGGCGCCGGCCGTTGAGCAGCAGAAGGCCGCGACGGCTGTGGTGATCGTGCTTGTGTACCTTCAGGTGCTCGGTCAGATCCGCGATCCGCTTGGTCAGTACGGCCACCTGGACCTCGGGCGACCCCGTGTCGCCCTCGTGCGTGGCGTACTCGTGCATGATCTGGGTCTTGAGCTCGGCCTCGAGCGCCATGTTCTCCCTTGTCTACGGGTCTCTACGCTCCGCGCCCACGGCGTCGTGCAGGCAAGCGGAGGTACGCCGTATCACGGCGTCTTGTCAACGTTACCAGCACGTCATCCCAGCAACGCGGTACGGGTGTCCGCCACGTCCTGATTGATCTGGGCAATCAGCGGCTCGATCGCGTCGTACCGGCGCATCTCACGCAATCGGGTGACAAAGTCCAGGGCCAGCCGCTCCCCGTACAGGTCGCCGTCGAAGTCGAGCACGTACGCCTCGACCCGGCGCTCCCGGCCGGAGAACGTGGGGTTGGTACCGATCGAGACGGCGGCGGGCAGCCGCTCCCCGCGCCGTACCAGCCAGGCCGCGTACACGCCGTCCGCCGGTATCGCCACGTGCTGGGCGCAGAGCAGGTTGGCGGTGGGGAAGCCCAGCTCCCGCCCCCGCCGGTCGCCGCGCACCACCACGCCCTCGATCCGGTGCGGCCGGCCCAGCGCGGCGGCGGCGGCGCGCACGTCGCCCGCGTCCACGCAGGCGCGGATGTACGTCGACGAGTACGGCGTGCCTTCGGTGGTGACCAGCGGGGCGCCCTCAGCGACGAAGCCGAACGTGCGGCCCAGCCGGGTCAGCAGAGCCACGTCGCCGGCGGCCCGGTGCCCGAACCGGAAGTTCTCCCCGACCACGACCACGGCGGCATGCAGGTGCTCGACGAGTACGTCGTGGACGAACTCCTCGGGTGGCAGGCGGGACAGGTCCGGGGTGAACGGCTGTACGCACAGCACGTCGACGCCGAGCGCCTCGATCAGCTCCGCCTTGCGCGCCGGCTCGGTGAGGATCGCCGGGTGCGAGCCGGGGCGTACCACCTCCGCCGGGTGCGGGTCGAAGGTCACGACCATCGACTGCAGGCCCAGGTCACGGGCGCGCTTCACGGCGTGCCCGATGATCTCCTGATGTCCCCGGTGCACTCCGTCGAAGACGCCGATCGTGACGACCGAGCGTCCCCACCCACCAGGCGCCGCCTGGTACCCCCGCCACCGATGCACGCCCACCACAATACTGGCCCTCCCCCGCCCGCCCCTCCCGCCGCCCCTCGGCCGCAGCTTCATTGAAGTAGCGGTGTTGGACGGGCCGGGACCCCGCAACTTCAATGAAGTTGCGGGGATCATGGGGAAGATCAGGGGGGCGGCCGGGCGGATTTCTGGGGAGCTAACCCGCGAGGTAGCGCGCCAGACCGGCGGCGATGGCGGCGGCGGCGCGCTGGCGGAACTCCGGGGAGCTGAGCTTGGCCGCGTCGCCGGCGTTGCGCATGTTGCCGCACTCCAGCAGCACCTTCGGCACCGTCGACAGGTTCAGGCCACCCATGTCGGAGCGCGGGTCGATGCCGTCGCGGCCGATGTAGTTGGCAGCCGGCAGGCCGGTACCCGACCGGTACGCGTCGCGGATGTCCACGGCCAGCCGACGCGAGGGCGCCAGGATCGCGGTGGACGGGCCGTGCACGTCGACCGGCTCCAGTACGTGGAAACCGTGGTCGCCGGCTGGCGCACCGTCGGCGTGGATGGAGATCGCCACGGCGGCGTGCGCCCGGTTGCCGATCGCGGCGCGCTCGTCGAAGCAGGGCCCGACGCCGTTGTTGTCGGTACGGGTGAGCACCACCGTCGCGCCGGCCGCGCGCAGGATGGCCGCGAGCCGAATCGCCACGTCGAGGTTGAAGGCCGACTCCTGGTACCCGGCGTTGGTCTCGGTACCGGTCGTCTCGCACGGCTTCCACTTGCTCACCGCGTTGACCAGCTTGTTGACGATCTCCGGGTGCGCCGCGGCGTTCCCGTTGTGCCCGGGATCCACGGCGATGATCTTGCCGGCCAGGCTGCTACGCGGAGCGGATGACGCGGCCGGGGAGATCGACGGGACGGCTGGCTTCGCCGCGACCGGCGCCGGCACCGGCGGCGCGGCCGAACTGGCACACGACGCGAGCAGTCCGAGCGCGGCAACCGCGAGCAGCCGCAACCGTATGAGGGGCACGGCTCGCATGCTAGTCAAGGCGAGCCTGCGAGTCATGGTGCGGGTGCGAGGACCACTTCGGCCTTGGTCCGCCCGCCGCGCTCCCGCACCACCGCGACCACCTCGCCGGCCGGGTCGAAGACGGCGTACGGACCGTCGATGCCCTGCGCCGCAAGCGGACCACCGTGTGCGAGCACCCGCACCTCCGCGGGCGAGGCGTCCCGCCGGGGCAGCAGCCGCCCGGCCGCCTCGGCGACGCTCATCAGCCGCTCCGCCGGGGCCAGCGCCAACTCCTCCAGCGTCACCGCCTCGCTCGCCTGAAACGGGCCGACCGCGGTACGCCGCAGCGCGGTGAGGTGCCCGCCCACCCCGAGGCCGGTACCGAGGTCGCGGGCGAGCGCCCGTACGTACGTGCCGCTCGAACACGCCACGTCCACATCGAGGTCGACCACCTCCGGTACCCCGCGGCGCACGGCGAGCAGATCCAGGCGGGATACCGTCACGCGGCGCGACGCGAGGGCCACCTCCTCGCCGGCCCGAACGCGGGCGTACGAGCGGCGACCGTTGATCTTGATCGCGCTGACCGCGCTGGGCACCTGGTCGATCTCGCCGGTGAGCTGGGCGAGCCCGGCGCGGATCTGCTCGTCCGTCAGGTGCCCCGCGGGTACGGTCGCGACGACCTCACCCTCGGCGTCATCGGTGATCGTGCTCTGCCCGAGCCGGATCGTGGCCGCGTACGCCTTACCGGTCCCGATCACGTACGTGAGCAGGCGCGTCGCGCGACCGACTCCGATGATCAGCACGCCGGTCGCCATCGGGTCGAGCGTCCCGCCGTGCCCGACGCGGCGGGTACCGGCGATCCGCCGTACCCGCGCCACCACGTCGTGCGAGGTCAGGCCCGCTGGTTTGGCCAGAACGATGAGACCGGTCGGATCCACCGCACAAGGGTGCCATGTCGGGTGGGTCAGGAGATGCCCAGGACGATCCAGCGCCCCGTACGCATCCGGTCGAGCAGCGCGACGAGCCGGATCACGATGAACAGTGTCAGCCCCGCCCAGATCCCGCCGAGCCCGAGGCGCAGCCCGTACGCGAGCCAGATCGCCGGCAGGAAGCCGCCGAGCCCGGCGGCGAGCGTCAGGTTGCGCATGTACCGCACGTCCCCGGCGCCGAGCAGCACCCCGTCCAGCGCGAACACGGTACCGGCGAGCGGCTGCATCGCGACGAACCACGGCCACACCACCATCGCCTGCCGGTGCACCTGCGGGTCGCTGGTGAACAGGCGGGGCAGCAGCGGCGCACCGGCGAGGATGAGCACGGCGAAGCCGATACCGCAGAGCAGTCCGAGCATGGCGATGCGCCGGCCCAGCGCCCGCGCCTCCGCCGCGCGGTCGCCGCCGAGGGCGGCGCCGACCAGCGACTGCGCGGCGATCGCCACGGCGTCCAGGGCGAGCGCGCAGAACATCCACAGCTGCAGCGCAATCTGGTGCGCGGCGACGCTGGCCGCGCCGAACCGGGCGGCGACCGCGGTCGCGGAGAGGAAGCACGCCTGGAACGCGGCGCCGCGCAGCACCAGGTCCCGCCCGACCACGACCTGGGCGCGGATCAGGGCTGGGTGCGGGCGCAGCGACACCCGCTCGCGCACGAGGGCGCGGACGAACAGGCCACCGGCGAGCGTCTGCGCGGCGACGTTGGCCAGGGCCGAGCCGGGCAGCCCGAGGCCGGCTTCGTATACCAACAGGGGGCACAGGACCGCCGAGGTGAGGTTGGCGCCCAGCACGTACCGCATGGGTCGGCGCAGCTCCTGCACCCCGCGCAGCCAGCCGTTGCCGGCGGTGGCGAGCAGCAGGCCGGGTGCGCCCAGGGCCGCGATCCGCAGCCACGTCGTGGCGGCGCGGGCCACATCGGGATGGCCTCCGGCGAGGGTACGGGCGAGCGGGCCGGCGAAGATCTGCGCGGCGAGCAGGATCAGCACGCCGACGGCGAGCGCGAGCCAACTTGCCTGGACGCCCTCGGCAACGGCGGCGCCGCGCTCTCCGGCACCGAAGCGGCGGGCGGCCCGGCCGGTCGTGCCGTATGCCAGTACCCCGCCGAACCAGGCGGCCGTGGTCAGTACCACGCCACCGACGGCGAGAGCGGCGAGCTGGGTGCGGCCGAGGTGCCCGACGACCGCGGTGTCGACCAGTACGTACAGCGGCTCGGCGGCGAGGACGACGAGCGCCGGGAGGGCCAGGCCAGCGACTCGCGAGGTGAGCTGCCGACCGGTGACCTCACCGGGGATGTCGGTGTCTACTGGCGGGTGTCCATCGATGTCTGCAGTGCCCGGCGGGCCTGCTCGACGGCGTCGTCTACCTGCTCCGGCTCACGCGCCGGGCGCTCCGACAAGCTGCGCGCCTGTGGCTTGCTGCGCATCTCGACGTTCCTTCCAGGATCTTGGGTTGCTCGGAACCGCCCTCTCTCGTCTGGCCGACCGGGGTGTCCGGAGTGTGGCCTGGTGCGAGGGCGCTACGGGCCGGTGGACCCTGGGTATTCGGGTGGCGACTGCACCGTGCCTGGCGCCGCCCTGGTCGTGGCTCGCTCCTGAGTACGGCGTGCCCGACCAGAACTAAGTTATCGTTCAGGTCCAGATCGTGCGCAGCACTTCCCGCACTCTGGAACGCTCGTTAAGTTTTCGCCCCCAGGGTCACCCTCAGCGGGCGAAGAAGTGCCAGCCGATCCACCACCAGAAGCCGTACATGGCGATGCGGCCGATCGGCACCCGGCCGGCCCGGTAGCCCATCACGAACGCGGCCATCGCGCCCAGGCTCGGTACCCTCGACTCGGGCCGCCGCGACCACAGCTCCAGGCCCCCGAGGACGAGTCCGGCCAGCACGAAGGCGGCGATGGTCAGGGTGTGGCTCACCGGCGCACCAGCCCCCAGAACGCGCACAGCCACGCGCAGTACGCCGCCGACCGGGGCAGGTACCCGGCCAGTACCGGATCCATGAGGCCGGACAGCGTCGGGTGCGCGGGCGTCGAGCCGAGCAGGTAGTCCACGAGCTCCAGCAGCGCCGCGGCGAGCGTGGGTACCAGCCACCACGCGGCCGCCCGGCTCACCCGCTTGGGCCGGGGCCGCTTCGGTACCCGCCCGCTGAGCCCGAGCCACGCCAGCGCGCCGCCGAGGAGCAGGACGTACACGTTGGCGGCGACCGAGAAGGACGGGAACGCGCCGCCCACAAGGGACAGCGCGACCACAGCCGGTACGAGAACGGTCCGGCGATACCACACCGGCCGCTCAGGAGTCATAACGCCGCCCGTACCGATGCGATCACGTCAGCCACCGTCCCGTACCCGGTGAAGCCGGCGGCCAGCCGGTGCCCACCGCCGCCCAGCCCGACCGCGACCGCGGCCACGTCGACGCCGCCCTTGCTGCGCAGCGACACGCTCCACTCCTCGGCGGCCACCTGCTTGATCACGCAGGCCACGTCGGCCTCCTCGACCACCCGTACCGAGTCGATCAGACCCTCCAGCACGTGCCTGCCCTGGCCGTGCCTGGCCAGGTCGTCGAGGGTCGCGTAGGACCAGACCAGGCCGCCCGGCCCGATCTCCGGCTCCAGGCTGGCCCGGGCCAGCACGTCGCCGTAAAGGCGCATCGCGCCGAAGGGCCGGCTGTCGAACAGCCGCCGGGAGATCTCCGCCGGCCGGATACCGGTGCCGATCAGCCGCGCCGCCAGCTCATGTACGGCCGGCGTGGTCAGGTCGAACTTGAACGAGCCGGTATCCGTGGACAGCGCCACGTACAGGCACTCCGCGATCTGCACGTCGAGCGGTACGCCGAGCCGGTGCAGTAGCTCGGCGGCGACCACGGAGGTGGCCGCCGCGCCCGGGTCGACCAGGTGCAGCGTGCCGAAGCCCGTGTTGGAGGCGTGGTGGTCGACGACGAGGCTGACCGCGGCGGTGTCCAGCCTGCCGATCAACTCGCCCAGCCGCCCCTCGCTCGCCGCGTCGAAGCAGATCAGCAGGTCTGGGGCTGCCGGCGCGGCCGACGGCGGGACGAGCAGCTCCAGGCCGGGCAGCTGGTCGAAGGGCGGGGCGAGCGTGTACGGCTCGGGGAAGGTGGCCTGCACCGGTATGCCGAGCCGGCACAGGCCCAGCCCGAAGCCGAGCATGCTGCCCAGCGCGTCGCCGTCCGGGTTGACGTGGCAGACCAGCAGTACGGACGGCTGCGCCGGCAGCGCCCGGATGGCATCCACCGCCGCGACCCAATCTGCCTCCGCGATCGCGCCGCCGGCGGTACCGGCGCCCGCGACCTCGGCGGTCGAGTTCACGGCCGCACCGCGTTCACTGGCGATCCCCGATGCTTAGTTCGTCTTCCTCGTCCTCGGCGTCGACCTTGTACGGCTGCGGGTCGCCCGCGTACGCCTTGCCCGCGGCCAGTCGCTGCACCTCGGCGTCGGCGTCGCGCGCCTGTGCGAGCAGCTCGTCGATGTGCTTCGCGTGGTCCTGCACGTTGTCGAGAACGAACGTGAGGGTCGGCGAGTGGCGCAGGCCGAGTGCCTTGCCGACGGTGCTGCGCAGCATGCCCTTCGCGCTCTCCAGCGCGGCCGCGGTGGCTGATTGTGCCGCGGTGTCACCGAGCACTGTGTAGAACACGGTGGCTTCGCGCAGGTCTGCGGTGATCCGCGCGTCGGTGATGGTGATCATGCCGAGTCGGGGGTCTTTGATGGTACGCACAACGGAAGCGACCAGCTCCCGAACGCGTTCCGCATGTCGGCGTATCCGTGCCGGATCCGTCATGATCCACCTCCGACGAGCTTGTGAATCCAACCAGTCTCGACACTACCTGGATCACGCTCCGTCGAAGGAGACCTCATCCCCCTCATCGTGCTCACCGTGCATCCGGCGGCGCACCGACAACAGTTCTACCTCGGGCCGCGCGGCGACCACCCGCTCGCAGGAGTCGAGGACTTCCCGCACGTGACGTACCTCGGCGGCGATCACCGCGGCGCCGATCTCGGCCCGGCCGTGCCGGTCCAGGGAGCCCACCTCGGCGGCCGAGACCTCCAGGCGACGCAGCGCCGCGACGATGGGCCGCACGTACGAGCGCTTCACCTTCAGTGACCGAGAGTCACCGGGGAGCAACAGGTCAAAGACAACCGTTCCCGCGTACACGCACGCAGGCTAAGCGACCGCGTCCAGTTCGGCGACCAGTCGCTCCACGGCGCGCCGCTCGACCTCGTCGAGCTTCGCCACGAGTACCGGCGCGGGCTCCTGCGGGATCGGCGCCGCACCGGCGCCCAGCCGCGGGCGCGGCCGGCGCGGGTCGCCCGTGCTGGAGCTGCCACCGCGCCCCTGGTAGATCAGCAGGCCGTTGATCGGGTCGGGTACCGCGTCGAGCGCGGCGATGACCGCGGGCAGCCGGCGGAACGTGGCCCAGTCCTCCTGCTCGCGGAACGCGACCTCGAAGATGACGCCCCAGCGGTGCTCCTGCCAGTTCCAGTCCTGGGCGCCGTGGGAGAGTGCCGCCTCGATCAGCGAAGCGGAGTGCGCATCTTTCCATCGGCCGGCGGGAAAGGCCCCATCCAGCACCTCGATGGACCACCAGGACTCAGACATCCTGCTCCCCTGATCCTTTAGGGACAGCGGCCGACGGCCGCACGGGCTGCGACCACGGTAGCCCGTTCAGCCGCGAGCGACCAGGACGTCTCGGTTGATCGCCTGGTCCACCCGGTGCTCCAGGTCGAGGTAGCCCGGGTCCTCCACAATGGACAGGCCGTGCTCGGCGAGCACCTGGGCCGCGTCCGAGCGCTTCGCGACGTACGTGTTCCAGGACAGGCCGAGCGCGCCGCCGGGTCGCAGCAGCTGCACCCACACCGGTACCGCGGCGCGCAACAGGGCCAGGGGATCGCGCGAGCGGCCGCCGCCGGTGTGGCTGCCGTGCGCGACCCCGTACGGCGCGTCCGCCACGATCACGTCCGCACAGCCGGCGCGCAGGAACTCCCGCGCCTGCACGGTGTCGCCGTGGTACACCACGACCTGTTGAGATCCGTCGATGGTTGCCGCGAACCGCCGGGCGACCTGGCGCCGGTCCCGGCGTACCGGGTGCAGATCGGCCTGATGCTTGATCCGCTTGCGCCGCAACCAGGTACGCAGGAAGGCCGAGTACGCGTCGACCTCCTTGCCGTCCCGCTCGATGCCGATCGCGTCGTACCCGTACATCAGGGCCTGGTTGAGCGTGGTACCCCGGCCGCAGAGCGGGTCGAGCACGGTGAGCTGGTCGTCCAGCATCCGCGACGCGCGGGAACTGGCGAGCAGGGTCAGGTTGAGCAGCAGCTTGGTGAACTGCTCGTTGGTCTTGCCGGCGTACTTCGGGATCGTCACGAGGTCGTCGTCGAACCGGGCCAGCGGCGCGAACGGTACCGGCCGCAGCAGGTCGCCGACGGCCTCGAAGAGCGCGTACGCCGAGGAGAGGTTGGCGAGGTACGCGAGGTCCCGCTCGGCGAGGTCCGCCCGGAACTCCACGTACCGCACGCCACCCAGCCGTACCTCCGCGATCTCCCGCGGCGGGCTGGAGAGTACCGAACCGAACGCGGCCAACTCGGCCTGCATCAACCGCACGGACGCGTCGGCGTACACCCGGTTCGTGGATGGCGCCATAAGCAGGAGGAAACGCGGAGGGCTTACGCCCCCCGCGTTTCCGTCAGGCTGGATCAAGCGCGCGGCTTCTCCCGCATCTCGTACGTCTCGATGATGTCGCCCACCTTGACGTCGTTGTAGTTGCCGAGAGTCAGACCGCACTCGAAGCCCTCGCGGACCTCGGTCGCGTCCTCCTTGAACCGCTTGAGCGACGAGATGGTGAGGTTCTCCGACACCACCGCGCCGTCGCGCAGCAGCCGGGCCTTGGCGTTGCGCCGGATGAGGCCCGACCGGACGATGCAGCCGGAGATGTTGCCGACCCGGGACGACCGGAAGATCTCGCGGATCTCCGCCGTGCCCTGCTCGACCTCCTCGAACTCCGGCTTGAGCAGACCCTTGAGCGCCGCCTCGACCTCTTCGATGGCCTGGTAGATGACGGTGTAGTACCGGATCTCCACGCCCTCGCGCTCGGCGTACTCCCGGACCTTCCCCTCGGCCCGCACGTTGAACCCGATGATGATCGCATCGGACGCGCTGGCCAGGTTGACGTCGTCCTGCGTGACGGCGCCGACCCCGCGGTGGATGATCCGCAGTTGAACCTCGTCGGACACCTCGATCTTGACGAAGGCGTCCTCCAGGGCCTCGACCGAACCGGAGACGTCGCCCTTGAGGATCAGGTTGAGCGTGTCCTTCTCGCCCTCCTTGATCCGGTCGAGCAGGGTCTCCAGCGTCACCCGACCGCCGAGGTTGGCGATCTGGGCCGCCCGGTCCCGGGCCTGCCGCTGCTCGGCGATCTGCCGGGCGGTACGGTCCTCGGCCACGGCCAGGAACGTGTCGCCCGCGCCGGGTACCGCGGTCAGGCCGAGTACCTGCACCGGGCGCGCCGGCCCGGCCTCCGGTACCGGCTTGCCGTTCTCGTCGAGCATGGCCCGTACGCGCCCGTGTGCGTCACCCGCCACGATCGCGTCACCGACGTGCAGGGTGCCCCGCTGTACGAGCACCGTGGCGACCGGACCGCGCCCGCGGTCGAGGTGCGCCTCGATCGCGATGCCCTGCGCCTGCCCGTCGATGGGAGCCCGCAGGTCCAGCGCCGCGTCCGCGGTGAGCAGGACCGCGTCGAGCAGCCCGTCGATGTTGAGGCGGCTCTTCGCGGAGATGTTGACGAACATGGTGTCGCCGCCGTACTCCTCCGCGACCAGCCCGTACTCGGTGAGCTGCTGGCGTACCTTGTCGGGGTTCGACTCGGGCTTATCGATCTTGTTCACCGCCACCACGATCGGCACGTCGGCCGCCTTGGCGTGGTTGAGTGCCTCGATCGTCTGCGGCATCACGCCGTCGTCGGCCGCGACCACCAGCACCACGATGTCGGTGGCCTGGGCACCACGGGCACGCATGGCGGTGAACGCCTCGTGACCCGGGGTGTCGATGAACGTGATCGCCCGGTCCTCGTCATTGTGCGCGACGTGTACCTGGTAGGCACCGATGTGCTGGGTGATGCCGCCGGCCTCGCCCTCGACCATGTTGGTCTGCCGGATCGCGTCGAGCAGCTTGGTCTTGCCGTGGTCGACGTGGCCCATGACGGTGACCACCGGCGGCCTCGTGACCAGCCGCTCCTCGGCGATGTCGGCGTCGAGGTCGATGTCGAAGCGAGCCAGCAGCTCGCGGTCCTCCTCCTCGCGCGTGACGATCTGCACGTCGAAGCCGAGGTGCTCACCGAGTAGCAGCAGCGTCTCGTCGGTACACGACTGGGTCGCCGTGACCATCTCGCCCAGGTTGAACATCTCCTGGACCAGCGAGCCGGGGTTGGCGTTGATCCGCTCGGCGAAGTCGGAGAGCGAAGCGCCGCGCGGGAGCCGTACCACCTGGCCCTGGCCCCTGGGGGCACCCGAGCTCATGGTCGGCGCCGACAGGTTGTCGAACTCCTGTCTGCGCTGCTTCTTCGACTTGCGCCCGCGGGTCGGCTTGCCGCCTGGGCGGCCGAAGGCACCCGCCGCGCCGCCGCCGCGACCGCG
>JBPYFB010000546.1:0-5710 GCA_051986465.1 Rugosimonospora sp. | reverse complement strand
AACCTGACCGTGTGTTCGGGGGCGACGGCGGGCCTGGACGCCGTCGGGCTCGGCGCGCTGCTGCTGCGCTCCGGGCGCGCCACCCGGGTGGTCGTGGTGGGTACCGAACCCGGTGACGAGGTGGCGGTGGCCCTGCACGGCGGCGCGCTGCGGGCCGGCGCGGCGTGCGTGATACTCGAACCCGCGCAGGATGCACCGGACGCGCCCCGACTCCGTACCGTCCACAATGGATACAAGGGAGACAATGGAGGCTCGCGGCCGGCGGAGCTCGAAGCTACCGCGGACTGCGGCGACCTGTACGGCGCGCACGGGGTCGTCCTCGCGGCCCTGGCCGCCGCGCTGCTCGCCACCGGCGTCACCGCCGGCCCGGTACGGGTGGCGTGCGGCGACGACACCGATGGCTGGCGCGGCGTCGAACTGCACCCCATCCGTGCCCAAGTGCGGACTTCCCGCACTTGAACCCCTCGGGAGTGTCCGAATGTCCTTGCAGACTCGACCCAACGCGGTCTTCGACCCGCTCGCCCCGCAGTTCCTCGAGGACCCGTACCCGATCTACGCGCGGCTGCGCGAGGCCGGCCCGATCGTCCGCGACGGTGCCACGCAATGGATTGTGGCGCGCCACCAGTACGTCGCCCGCCTGCTGCGCGACCCCCGGCTGCGCAGCGAATGGCCGGAACAGTTCCAGCAGATGCGCATGGGCGAGGGTGCCTCGCGCGACTTCCTGCTGCACGTGCTGCTGCACCGGGAGGGCGCGGACCACACCCTGCTGCGCCGGCTGCTCAACGCGAGCATGCACGCGACCACCGCCGCCGAACTGCGCGCCAGCATCGCCTCGGTGGCGGACGCCCGGATCGCGTCCGGGTTGGCCGCCGGGCAGCTGGACGTGATGGCGGATCTGGCGCTGCCGGTGCCGATCGCGGTCGCCTGCGACATGATCGGGATACCCGCGGCGGACCGCCCGCTGATGGAGCAGTGGGGCCTGGAAATCATCAAGGCCTTCACGGTGATTCTGCCCGAGGCCGACCGGCCCGGCGTGGATCGGGCCATCGAGGAGATGCGCCGGTACCTGGACGAGCGGTTGGCGTCGTCGGTGGATGGCAAGCTGGCCACCATCTTCGCCGCCCTGCGCGACGGCGGCGCCGAGCGCGGGTTCGACCGCGGCGCGCTGATCGACAACCTTATCTTCCTGTTGGTCAGTGGCTTCACCACCACGGTGCACGCGATCGCGACGGTGGGTTCGGTGCTGCTGCGCCACACCGAGGTGTATCCGCAGTTGCGCGCCGACCGGTCGCTGGTGCGCGCCGCGATCGAGGAGTTCATGCGCTACGACGCGCCGATCCAGCACATCTCCCGGTACGCCGCGGAACCGATCCAGGTCGAGCAACTCACCATCCGGCCGGGGCGGGTGGTGCATCTGCTGCTGGGTTCGGCGAACCGGGACGAGCGGCAGTTCACCGACCCGGACCGGGTGGACATCCGCCGCGATCCCAACCCGCACGTGAGCTTCGGCGCCGGCATCCACATGTGCCTCGGTGCCGGATTGGGTCGGCTGGAGGCCACCGTGGTGCTGGAACGGTTGCTGGACCAGTGTGCCGTCTTCGCGCCCGCCGGCGAACCGGTACGCCGCCCGGTACAGGTCTTCCGTACCTTCGAACGGCTGCCGGCCGTGGTGTCCGCGACCTGACCGCACGGCGCGACGCCTGTTGCGTCCGGGACCGGCCCGTCATGCTGGGTGGCGTGTTCGATGACGTGATAGGTCTGCTGGACACCGGTGGCTCCGGTACCGCCATCCATCTCAGCTCTCCCGTACGGAGCCAGGTGTGCCGCGGCGAGCTGATCCGCGACATCCGCGCGTTCGCGGCGGGGCCCGCGGTCGAGGCCGTTGGGCCGGCCAGCATCTGGGTACACGTGCGCGACCCGTACCTGCACGTGGTCGCGACCCTGGGCAGCCTGCGCCACGGTTCGGTCGCGCTGATCGAGCCGACCGGCCCGCAGGCCGCATTCGACCGGCTCGCCGCGCTCTGCCCGCCCGCCTTGGTGGTCTGCGACGCGGACGGCGCCGGCGTGGTGCGCTGGGCGCGCGGGCACGGGTACCCGGTGCGGATCGTCGACCGCTCGCCGGACGGGTACGGCGCCGGGACCCGCACGGGTGGCGGGGACGGCGCGCGGTTGCAGTTCTTCTCCTCCGGTACCACCGGAGCGCCCAAGTGTCTCGGCGTCGGCGCCCCGCAGTTGGTGGCCGCCGTGCGCGGCGTCGCGCACCGGCTGAGCCTGGGCCCCGACGACGTATCGCTGAGCATCGCACCGCTGACGCACACGCTCGGCCTCGTCACGACCGTGCTCGTCGGGCTGGCCGCCGGTGGCTCGGTCGCCTTCGCCGACGCGACCTCCGCGCGCGACGTGCTGGACACGGTTACGGCGACCCAACCGACCTGGTGCGCCGCGACACCGAGCGCGCACCGATTGCTGTACCGCCTCGCCAGCGCCGGACTGGACTGGCCGGCGTTGCGGCTGCTGCGCTCCAGCGCGGCGCCGCTCCCCGACGAGCTCGCCGCCGAGTTGGAGAGCCACTTTCAGGTACCCGTGCTGAACGCCTACGCGATGACCGAGGCGCCCGGCGAGGTTGCCTCGCAAGGCTTGGCCGAGGAGCGGGTGCGCGGCACGGTGGGCCGGCCGACGCTGTGCGAGGTGCAGGTGCGCTCCGCGGACGGGCTCGCGCCGGCTGGCAAGCCGGGGGAGGTCTTCGTGCGCGGCCCCAACGTGGTGCCCCGCGACCCGAGCGCCACGCCCGGTTCCTGGCAGGCCACCGGCGACATCGGGGTGCTCGACGCGGCCGGCGTGCTGCGGCTGACCGGGCGTACCGCCGATGTCATCAACAAGGGCGGCCTCAAGGTCTGGCCGCCCGACGTGGAGGCGGCGGCGCTGCGGCACCCGCAGGTGCGTACGGCCGTCGCGTTCCCGATCCCGCACCGCGGGCTGGGCGAGGCGATCGGCCTCGCGGTGGTACCGCGCGAGGGCACCACTGTGGACAGTGGCCAGGTGCGCCGGCTGCTCCGCTCCGAGCTGCCCCGAGAGCAGTGGCCGAGCAGCATCGTGGTGTGGGAACAGGTGCCGCTCAACGCGCGCGGCAAGGTGGACCGGCGGGGGCTGTGGCGCCACCTCGACCGGGCTGAGGTCGAGCAGTGACCGCGAATCACGACCGCGCCGCCTTCTACGCCGCCGCGCGGCACGACCTGACCGGACCGCTGCACGGGGTCCGGGTGCTCGACGTGACAACCGTCTGGTCCGGACCGATGGCCAGTTGCCTGCTGGCCGATCTCGGCGCCGACGTCATCCGGGTCGAGATGCCCGGCAACCGGGCCGGGCAGGTGCCGCCGGAGATTCCCGGTACCGGGCTGTCCTGGTTCCACCAGACGGTCAACCGCAACAAGCGCAGCGTCGGCCTGGATCTGCGGGTACCGGCGGCGCGTGACGTGTTTCTGCGCCTGGTCGCCACCGTCGACCTCGTGGTGGAGAACTTCCTGCCCGGCACGCTCGACGGTTGGGGCATCGGCTACTCGGGCTGCTGCCAAGCCAACCCCGGCATCGTGTTCGTCTCCATCTCCGGATACGGCCAGTACGGCCCGGACGCCGGGCGCCGCGGGTACGACCCGATCGTCCTCGCCGGCAGCGGCTGGATGGCGGCGAACGGCGACCCTGCCGGCGCACCGGTGAAGGCGCCCACCTTCCTCGCCGACGATCTGGCCGCGCTGCACGGCGCGATCGCCGCCCTGGCCGCGCTGCGCCATCGGGACCGCACCGGCGAAGGGCAGCACGTCGACGTGGCCATGCTCGATTCGGTGCTGTACGCCAGCGACGGCTATCTCACGCTCGCGGCGACCGGGGCGCCGGTGGCCCGCCGGGGCGACGAGACGGATTTCCTGGTACCGGCCAAAACGTTCGGCTGCGCGGACGGCCGGGTGTATCTGGTCATCGCGCTGGACCGCCACTGGCGGGCATTCATGGACGTGCTGGGCCGCCCGGAACTGGCGCGCGCTCCCGGATACGCCACCAATGACGAGCGGCGGGCCAACCGGGCCGCGGTCAACGAGCTGATCGCGTCCTGGTGCGCCGGGCGCGCCGTGGCCGAGGTGGTCGATTGCCTTACGGCCGCGGGGCTCGCGGTGGGCCCGGTGCGTACCTTCGCGGAGGCCGCCGCCGATCCGCATGTCCGGGAACGCGACATGCTGCAGGACACCGAGCTGTCCAACGGTACGCACGCGCCCATCACCGGTCCGGCGGCCAAGTTCTCCCGGACTCCCACCCGGGTACGGGTCGGTGCGCCGCGTGCGGGTGCGCACACCGAGGAGGTGCTCGGCGAGGCGGGCGTGAGCGAAGCGGAGATGGCCGGACTGCACGCCGCGGGCGCGATCCGGCGGCCGGCTCAGCGCGCGGGTACCCCGGCCGCGACGCCGACAATCGCCGCCTCGTAGTTGGCGGCCAACCGCTGTGCGACGGCCTCGTCGACACGGTCGGGTGCGTACTGGAACAGCGCCCGCAGCCCGTCCCGGTGCGGGATCGCGGTGAGTTCGACGTCGAAGCGCCCGGCGATGTGCGGTGGTAGCACCTCGGCCGCGAGCCCGCCCGCAATGGCCGGTGCGGCGGGCAGGTCCGGCAGGAGCTGGAATACCACACCGGCCAACCGTCCCCAGCCGCCGGCGTCCGGGTTGGTGGCGGGCACCGCGTAGTAGCCCACGCCCTGGTTGGCGATCGCCTCGTTGACCGTGGTCCGGGTGGCCCGAACCAGCCCGGCGAGGTCACCGGAGGGGGAAAGCCGGGTGCGCAGGATGAGCATGTTGGCGAAGAACCCGACCGAGCGCATGACCTCCGGCCGGGTCCGGTTCGCGAACGGCGCCGCGACCGCCAGGTCGAGCTGCCCGGTCTCCTGGTGCAAAGCCGTGTAGTAGAGCGCGAGCAGCACGGTGAACAGCGTGGTCTGCTCGCGGCGGGCCAGCGCCTGCAACGCGTCCGAGCCGCCGCGGTCCAGGTCGATCTGAATGGTGCGGTTGCCGGTCGGCTGCGGTACGGCGGGCTCAGGCAACGCGACCGGCTGCGCCCCGTCGAGCCGGTCCTGCCAGTACCCGCGCTCGCGCGCCAACTGCCCGGCCGTCGTCTCGCGCCGCTGCCACCGCACGAAGTGCCGGTACTGCCAGCCGACCCGGGGCAGCGGGGCCGGCGTGGTCAGCAGGTGCAGCAGATCCTCGGCCAGGACGCGGCACGACCACGCGTCGGTGGCGAGGTGGTGCATGTTGAGACACACCACCCGGTCCCGGTCCCCGAGAGTCCACACCGTGACCCGCAGCGGCGAGCGGGACGGGTCGACCGGATCGCTGCTCTCCTCGCGGATCCGGCGCGCCAGCTCCTCCTCGCCGGCGACCTGGACCCACGTCACCGGTACCGGTGCGGGTTCGCCGATGAGCTGGGTCAGCAAGCCCTGCCGGCGCGCCAGGGTGGTCCGCAGCGTCTCGTGCCGGATCACCAACTGCTGCACGGCCGGTGGAATCAGCGCCGGATCCAGCTCGCCGCGCAGCCGCACCAGAAGCGGATAGTTGAGCTGCCCGCGCCGGCCGCCGCTGCGCTCGATCAGCCACAGCATCCGCTGGCCGACCGAGGCGGCCTCCTCGCCCGCGAGCATCAGGCGGGCTGCGTCGCGGCGGCCACCCGCGGGCGG
>JBPYFB010000545.1:0-7766 GCA_051986465.1 Rugosimonospora sp. | reverse complement strand
CCCGTCGCTTTGCAACTGATTCCGTTGACGGCCGTGTCAATCCTTGCGGATTCCGAAGTGGCTTCATACCCTGACCGCTGTGCGGATACTCCTCATCGGCGCCGGTGGTGTTGGTTCGGCGGCGGTCGCCATCGCCGCGCGGCGGGACTTCTTCGAACAGTTGGTGGTCGCCGACTACGACCTCGACCGGGCAAGCCGGGCAGCCCAGGCGGTGGCGGATCCGCGGATACTGCCGGCACGGGTGGATGCCGGCTCCACCGACGAGGTCATGGCGCTGTGCCGCGAATACCGGATCACCCACGTGCTCAACGCGGTGGATCCGCGGTACGTCATGCCGATCTTCGAAGGCGCCTTCGCGGCCGGTGCCGACTACCTCGATATGGCCATGTCGCTGTCCCGGCCAGACCCGGACGACCCGTACCACCGGTGCGGCGTCAAGCTGGGCGACGAGCAGTTCGCCGCCGCGGACCAGTGGCGTGCCGCGGGGCGGCTGGCGCTCGTGGGCATCGGCGTGGAGCCGGGCCTCTCCGACGTGTTCGCCCGCTACGCGGCCGACAAGCTATTTAAGAACATCGATGAGATTGGGGTACGGGACGGAGCAGACCTCACGGTTGCCGGGTACGACTTCGCGCCAACCTTCTCCATCTGGACCACGATCGAGGAGTGCCTGAACCCGCCGGTCATCTTCGAGGAGGGCCGGGGCTGGTACACAACGGAGCCGTTCTCCGAGCCCGAGGTCTTCGACTTCCCCGACGGCATCGGGCCGATCGAGTGCGTCAACGTCGAGCACGAGGAGGTGCTGCTGGTGCCCCGGTGGATACCCACCCGCCGGGTGACCTTCAAGTACGGGCTGGGCCGCGAGTTCATCGACGTACTCAAGACGCTGCACAAGCTCGGGCTCGACTCGACCGTACCGGTGGAGGTACGGGGTACCCGGGTGGCGCCGCGCGACGTGGTGGCGGCGTGCCTGCCCGACCCGGCCGAACTCGGCGACCGCATGCGGGGCAAGACCTGTGCCGGTACCTGGGTTCGGGGTATGGGCCCGGACGGTGGCCCGCGCGAGGTGTACCTGTACCACGTCGTCGACAACGAGTGGTCGATGAAGGAGTACGGGCATCAGGCAGTGGTGTGGCAGGCAGCCGTTAATCCGGTGGTGGCGCTGGAGTTGCTCGCGACCGGAGTGTGGAGCGGATCGGGCGTACTGGGTCCGGAGGCGTTCGACGCGGCGCCGTTCCTCGACGCGCTCGTCGCGTACGGATCCCCGTGGGGTTTACGGGAATGAGCCCGCCAGGATATCCTTCATGCGGTCGAGGATATCCCGGGGAGGCGCGATGGCGAAGACGCTTGTGGACATTGACGAGCAGGTGCTGGCCGCCGCAATGGCCGAATACGGCACAACGACCAAGGTGGAAACGGTCAACCGCGCACTGCGCGAGGTGGCCGATCGCCGCCAACGCGCAGTGGACGAGTTCATGGAGTGGGCACTGGAACTCTCGGAGGCGTTGGCCGAGTGCGATGTGCGGGCGCTGGCATGGCGATGATCTATCTCGTCGACAAGTCCGCGTGGGAGCAATTGCGTTATGGCCACGCGGCACGCGAGAGGCTCAGGCACCTTTACATGACGAACGAGATCGCGACCTGCCCCGTCATCGCGGCAGAGCTTTTGTACTCCGCACGCAAACACGATGAATTGCAACGGTGGCGCCACCACCTGGAGACCCTGCTGTGGTTGGAGAGCACCGACGACGCCGAGCACCGGATGCTCGGTGTCCAGCAGGATCTCGCGAAGCGCGGGCACCACCGCAGCGTCGGCGTCGTCGACCTGATGGTCGCGGCCACGGCCGAGGCGCACCGGGCGACCGTGCTGCACTACGACAGCGACATCGAGCACATCGCGGAGATCACCGGGCAGCCGCACGAGTGGATCGTGCCGCGCGGCGAGGGCCACAAGGTCCACTGAGGCGACGGTCGCCAGGAACTCCGGGATCCCGACCCCTCTGTCCACATAGGACGTGATCATCGATGAGCCCTGGGTCTAGGCTTGGTCGCGTGAGCGAGCAGACGCCGATCTATATCGCCGGAGCCGCCGAGACCAGCCCCGACGAGTACGTTGTCCGGCACCCGTACGACGGGCGGCCGGTCGGGCGGGTGGCCAATGCCACCCCGGAGCAGGTGGATCGGGCCGTCGCCGCGGCGGCCGCGGTCGCGACCAAGGTCGCGGGGCTGCCCGCGTACGTCCGCACCGCCGCGCTCGATCACGTCAGTGCGCGGCTGGTCGAGCGGGCCGACGAGGTGGCGCGGCTGATCACCGCCGAGAACGGCAAGCCGTTGAAGTGGGCGCGGGCCGAGGCGAGTCGAGCGGCCTCGACGTTCCGCTGGGCGGCCGAGGAGGCGCGGCGCTTCTCGGGCGAGTTGCAACGGCTCGACACGGATCCCGCGGCGGCCGGGCGGATGGCGGTGGTCCGGCGGGTACCCCGCGGGCCGGTCCTCGGCATCTGCCCGTTCAACTTCCCGCTGAACCTGGTCGCGCACAAGGTGGCGCCGGCGATCGCGGTCGGCGCCCCGGTCATCGTCAAGCCGGCCCCGGCCACCCCGCTCTCCGCGCTGCTCCTCGGTGAGCTGCTCGCCGAGACCGACCTGCCCGCCGGTACCTTCTCGGTGCTGCCACTGCCGAATGACCGGGCACCAGCGCTCGTCGCCGACCCGCGCCTGCCGGTCGTATCGTTCACCGGCTCCGGCCCGGTCGGTGCCGCGATCCGCGCCTCGGTGCCGCACAAGCACGTGACGCTGGAGCTGGGCGGCAACGCCGCGGCCGTGGTGTGCGGCGACTGGTCCAGCGATGCCGACCTGGACTGGGCGGCGACCCGGATCGCCACGTTCAGCAACTACCAGGCCGGTCAGTCGTGCATCGCGGTGCAGCGGGTATTCGTGCACGAGGCGCGGTATGACGCGGTGCTGGAGCGGATCGTCGCCGTGGTACGGGCGCTGCGCACCGGCGACCCGTCCGACGAAGCGACCGACGTCGGCCCGTTGATCAGCGAGGCGGCGGCGGTACGCGTGATCGAGTGGGTCGAGGAGGCGGTCTCGGCCGGCGCGAAGCTGCTCGCCGGCGGTACCCGGGACGGCGCGACCGTCGCGCCGACCGTGCTCACCGACGTGCCCGCGGACGCGAAGGTGTGTGCCGAGGAGGTGTTCGGGCCGGTCCTCGTGGTCTCGCCGGTCACCTCCGACGGAGCTGCCTTCGAGGCGGTCAACGCGTCCGCGTACGGGCTGCAGGCCGGAGTGTTCACGCACAACCTGCAGACCGCCTTCGCCGCGCACCGCACGCTGGAGGTGGGTGGAGTGATCATCGGCGACGTACCCAGCTACCGCGCCGACCAGATGCCGTACGGCGGGTTCAAGGGTTCGGGCGTCGGTCGGGAGGGTCTGCGCAGCGCGATGGAGGACTACACCGAGGCGCGCGTAATGGTACTCACCGGCATTGATCTGTAGCGCCAGCCTACGTACGCAGGGGAATCGTTCGGCCTGACAGAGCTCGCCGGGAATGCCAGAATGATCATCGGTGGCCGGTACGCTCGGCGAATCGGGTCTCTTAACGCAGGAGGGGTACGGACGGTGGCTGAACTGGCGAAATTCGTCAAGGCGTACGACGTGCGAGGCACCGTACCGGATCAGCTCAACTCGGACGTCGCGCGCGCCTTCGGAGCCGCCTTCGTTCGGGTGCTGCGCGGCGAGGGCGCGGTGACCCAGATCGTCATCGGGCACGACATGCGACCGTCCTCACCCGACCTGGCGCAGGCGTTCGCCGAGGGCGCCACGAGCGAGGGCGTCGATGTGGTCCTCGCCGGGCTGGGCTCGACCGACATGCTCTACTTCGCCGCCGGATACCTCGACGTGCCGGGCGCGATGTTCACCGCCAGCCACAACCCGGCCCGATACAACGGCATCAAGCTGTGCCGCGCCGGCGCCAAGCCGATCGGCGTGGAGAGTGGCCTCGCGGAGATCCGGGACGCGGCGCAGGCCCTCCTGGACGGCGCCGCGGAGCCGGGTTCGGGCGGTGGCACGGTGACCCGCCGCGACCTGCTCGCCGACTACGCCGCGTACCTGCGGGGCCTGGTCGACCTGTCCGGCATCCGGCCGCTGTCGGTCGTGGTGGACGCCGGCAACGGCATGGCCGGGTACACGGTACCGGCGGTACTCGGCGACGCGAAGCTGGACAAGCTGCCGCTGTCGATCGAGGCGCTCTACTTCGAGCTGGACGGTACTTTCCCCAACCACGAGGCCAACCCGCTGGTCCCGGAGAACATCGTCGACCTGCAGCGGGCGGTACGCGAGCACGGGGCCGACATCGGGCTCGCCTTCGACGGCGACGCCGACCGGTGCTTCGTCGTCGACGAGCACGGCGACCCGGTCTCGCCGAGCGCGATCACCGGGCTGGTGGCAACCCGCGAGCTGGCCAAGTACCCGGGTGCCACGGTCATCCACAACCTGATCACGTCGCGGGCGGTACCGGAGATCGTCGCCGAGCACGGCGGCAAGCCGCTGCGCAGCCGGGTCGGCCACTCGTTCATCAAGGGGGAGATGGCCCGTACCGGCGCGGTCTTCGGTGGCGAGCACTCCGCGCACTACTACTTCAAGGACTTCTGGGGCGCCGATACCGGCATGCTCGCCGCCATGCATGTACTCGCCGCGCTCGGCGAGGCGCAGGTGCCGCTGTCCCAACTCGCCGCGCAGTACGAGCGCTACGTCGCCTCCGGGGAGATCAACTCGACCGTTGACGACCAGAGTGCCAAGCTTGCCGAGGTGGAGCAGCGACTGTCCGCCGGTAACGAGTGCGACCACCTGGACGGGCTGACGGTACGCTTCCCGGACGGCAGCTGGATCAACCTCCGCCCCTCCAACACCGAGCCGCTGCTTCGGCTCAACGTGGAGGCGTCGACCGAACCGCGAATGGTCGAGCTGCGCGACCAGGTACTCGCCATCGTCAGGGACTAGGAGTACGCGATGAGCCTCGATCCGCAACTGCTGGAGATACTCGCGTGCCCGGACACGCACCACGCTCCGCTCACCTACGACGCCGGTGCTCAGACGCTGACCTGCACGGAGTGCGGCCGGATCTTCGAGATCCGCGACGACATCCCGGTCCTGCTGCTGGACGAGGCGCGGCTCCCGGGTAACTCCGAGGGGAAGGCTTGATGATCGACGGTACGGCCGGAGTCCGCGGGCACCGGTACGTCGACGAGGCGCTGATCGACGACACCGCCGCGATCGAGGCCGCCGACCCCGGGCAGATGCTGCGCGCCACCGCCTCGGCCGGCGCCCAGGTGCGGGAGTCCGCCGCGCTCGCCGCCGAGGCCAACATCACCAGCATCGCCGACGAGGGGCGGCCCCGTGCGGTCGTGGTGGCCGGGCAGGGCACCGCCGCCCTTACCGGCGACATCCTGGCCACGGTGGCCGGGCCGCGCTGTCCGGTACCCGTACTCGCGCATAGAAGTGTGGGAATTCCTGGCTGGGTCGGAGCGGCCGACGTGGTGATCGCGGTGTCCGCCTCGGGGCGCAGCCCGGAGGCGCTGGGCGCCGCAGACGCCGCGGCTCGGCGGGGTGCCCGCCTGGTCGCGGTGGGCGCGCCCGACTCCGAGTTGCAGGCCGTCGCCGAACGGGCCCGGGCCCCGTTCATTCCGGTACCCCGCCGGGCCCCGGCCCGCGCGAGCATGTGGGGCCTGACGGTGCCGGTACTGCTCGCCGCGCGCACCCTCGGCCTGGTGAAGGTGAACGAGGCGGATCTCGCGGAGACCGCATCGCGGCTGGACGTCGACGCCGACCGCTGCCGGACCACCGCCGAGTCGTTCGTCAACCCGGGTAAGGCGCTCGCGCTGGACCTGGCCGGGTCGGTACCCGTCATCTGGGGTTCCTCGCCACTCGCCACGGTCGCCGCGCGGCGCTTCGCCGACACGCTGTCCGCCAACGCCCGCTACCCCGCGGTCGCCGGCTCGCTCGGCGAGGCCGGACGTGGCCGCGTCGGCCTGCTCGACGGCGTCTACGGCGGCCTCGCCGAGGCCGGGCGGGACATCTTCGCCGACCGGGACGACGGCGACGACGGGCCGACCAGGCTGCGCCTGGTTGTGCTGCGCGACGGCGGGCTGACCGAGGGCGAGACGGAGAACGAGCCGGTGGAGGTGGAGGAGCGCCGGGCCGAGGCGGTACAGACGATTGCCGAGCGGCGCGGTATCCGGGTCAGCGTGCTGACCGCCGAGGGTGCCTCACCGCTGGAGCGGCTCGCGTCGCTGGTCGCGGTGCCCGACTTCGCCTCGATCTACCTAGCCCTGGCGCACGGCCTGGATCCCATGGCGGTACCGGCCGTCTCCGAGGTCAAGGACTACCTGCGCCCGTGAGTTCTGGGGGTGGTGCGCGCGCCGTCACCGCGGCGCTCGCGGCGAATCTGGGCATCGCCGCGACGAAGTTCCTCGCGTTCGGGCTGACCTCGTCGTCGTCGATGCTGGCCGAGGCGATCCACTCGGTGGCCGACTCCGGCAACCAGGTGCTGCTGCTGGTGGGCGGCGCGCGGGCGCGGCGCCTCGCGACGGCGAGACATCCCTTCGGGTACGGGCGGGAGCGGTACGTCTACGCGTTCATCGTGTCGATCGTGCTCTTCTCGGTCGGTGGCCTGTTCGCGGTGTACGAGGGCGTACACAAGCTGATGCATCCGGAGCCGATCGAGAGCTGGCAGTGGGTACCGCTGGTCGTCCTCGCCGTCGCGATCGCGCTGGAGAGCATGTCGTTCCGTACGGCGATCGGTGAGACGAACGAGATCCGCAAGAGCCACTCGTGGGTCGCGTTCATCCGGCACGCTCGTGCCCCGGAGTTGCCCGTGGTGCTGCTGGAGGATTTCGCGGCGCTGATCGGCCTGGTGCTCGCGCTGTTCGGCGTCGTACTCACGTTGCTCACCGGCAACGGGATCTTCGACGGCATCGGTACCCTCGCCATCGGCGTGCTGCTGGTACTCGTCGCGGTGGTCCTCGGCGCGGAGACGAAGAGCCTGCTGATCGGCGAGTCGGCGACGATGGAGCAGATCGAGGCGATCCTGCGGGCGCTGGCCGACGGCGGACCTGTGGAGCGCGTGATCCACCTCCGGACGCTGCACCTGGGCCCGGAGGAGCTGCTGGTCGCCGCGAAGATCGCGGTACCGGCCAGCGCCACAGCGCTTGAGGTGGCCGCCGAGATCGACGCCGCTGAGCAGCGGGTACGGGCGGCGGTACCGATCAACTGCATGATCTATCTGGAGCCGGACATCGATCGAGGACTGTGAATGGAAGCGCTGGTAGGGCAGATCCGGCCGTACGCCTGGGGCTCGCGTACCGCGATCGCTACGCTGCAGGGCCGCCCGGTGCCGAGCGACGGACCCGAGGCGGAGCTGTGGCTCGGCGCCCATCCGGACAGCCCGTCCAGCGTGGTGCGCTCCGGTGCGCCGGTACCGCTGACCGACGTCATCGCCACGGCACCGGCCGCGCTGCTCGGCGGGGCGGCCGTGACGCGCTTCGGTCCCCGGTTGCCGTTCCTGCTCAAGGTGCTCGCCGCCGCCGAGCCGCTGTCGCTGCAGGCGCACCCGGACGCCGAGCGCGCGCGCGAGGCGTACGCCGCGGGGCACGCGAGCTATCGCGACGCGTACCACAAGCCGGAGCTGCTGGTCGCGGTGACCGAGTTCGACGCGCTCTGCGGTTTCCGGGACCCGGCGGCGGCAGCCCGCGACCTGGCCGCGATCGGCGTCC
>JBPYFB010000544.1:0-5817 GCA_051986465.1 Rugosimonospora sp. | reverse complement strand
GCCGAGCGCACCCCAGTCCGTATGCATCGCGTGCTGGATGCCAACACGGCTCCGCCGACCCGGTCGCGAGGACTGGTGCGCTACGTCGTCGCGGCGACGCTGGCCCGGGGCGCCGACGGTGGAGCGGCCGTCGGTCTGGTCCTACTCGCGACGGCCACCCCACACCTGAGCCGGGCCTCGATGATCGGCGGCCTGCTGGCCACCTGCCTGACCGCACCACACCTGCTCGGTCCGGTGGTGGCCCGGTTCCTGGACCGGGCTCACGACGGCCGGCGACTGTTGGCCGGTGCATTCGCCCTCTACGGCGTCACGCTCACCGCCGGTTCGGTCGCGCTCGGCAAGGTACCGGTACTGCTGGTCGGCGGACTCGTCGCCGTGGCGGGCCTGTGCGGGCCGTTGCTCACGGGCGGCCTGAGCAGCCAGCTGGCCAGTCTGGCCCGCTCGGACGAACCGGCACAGCGCCGCGCTCAGGGCTGGGACGGCGTCACCTACGGCATCGGTGGCTCGGCTGGCCCAGCAGCCGTCGCCGCACTGGCCGCGATCGCCGGGCCACTCGCCTCAATGGCGATGCTCAGCATCGCGGCGCTGGTCGCGTCCGCCCTCGCACTCACCCTGCCACGCGCCGAGGGCGCGGTGGTACCCCGCAGCGAGGTATTCCCAGTCCGCCGTACCCTGCGCATGATCGCGCTATCCGGACCGCTGCGCCGAGTCACATACGTCACCATGCTCGCCGCGATGCCGAGCGGCGCAGTCGCCGTGCTCGCGGTCGCGTTGAGCCGCCACCTCGGTACCGGCATAGCTTCGGGTGCCGCGCTGGCCGCCGCCTACGGCCTGGGTAACCTGCTCGGCTCGCTGCTGCTCACGGCGCTTCCGCTGAAAGGCGAGGCGGAAAGGCTGGTCACTCGGTACGCAGCCGCGATCGGTGTGGCGTTCGCCTTGTGCGCGATCGTGCCCACCTACCCCTTGGCTCTGCTCTCCTTCGGGCTGGCCGGAGCGGCGAACGCGCCATTCTTCACGGCTACTCTGGCCTCCCGGTCGACTTACGCGCCTCCCGAGGCCCGCGCACAGGTCTTCGTCTCGACGGCGGCCCTGAAGGTGGCTACTGCCTCCGCGGGCACCGCGCTGGCTGGCGTGCTGATCGGGTTCGGCTCCCGCCTTCTGCTGTGCGCCGGGGCCGTGATCGTGCTCGCCGCGTCAGCGACCACCATCGCGGACCGCCACCTGACCGAAACGCGATGAAGTGACCGAAGCCTGCCGGACGTAGCCGCTCGTGATCAGGGGCTCCAGGAGTGCCGCGGTCGACACATAGCGGCATGAGAATGCACCGGTACGGCCTATCTGGTCCTGCGATGAATGCGGGTGATCCGTTCCTCGACGGCATCGCCGTCCTGCATGCCAAGGTGGGCTCGCCGTCGCAGCTTGTACGCGACGATGTCCGCCAGAGGCGCGTCCCGCCACTTGCGCCACCGCTTCGTGAACCACATCGACTTCTTGGCCAGCCGTCGCCGAGACAGCCGGTCCTCGACCTGTTCGGCAGCTTCGGCAGCGATACGTCCAGCGGCATCCGTGAGCATCTGATGCTCCCGCTGCCGGTCGGCACGGTTGGGTATGCGCTTGTTGCGGCGGATGTTCTTGCGGGAACTCTTGTCGTTCTCGCCGTAGTCGTTGCGGCGATCCTTGGCGTAGGGCAGCGCCTTCTTCTCCTGCGGACTGCTGCGCCCGGCCATACGACGTGCCTCTCTTCTGGCGACTTGGCAGCCCAGGGTACGCGCCCGTTCGGTCGTGGTCATGCGACTTCGAGAGACGGGGCCGCGCCGCACGGAGTGCGGCTGATGTGAGGACGCCTGCCCTGGCTGGTTATCGTGGGCGGGTGAGGTACATCAACGTCGAACGAACACGGGACGGGTACCTCATCGACCCCTCGGCATACCTCGATCAATTGGGTCGACAACGCGGCGTAGCCGCAGTGCGCGGCACTGTGGTGGGAGATGCCCGCCTGGCTGCGACGAGCCCATGCGGCAACCGATCGGCCGATGTGACCGACGCGGGAATACGACGGCCCGGCAAATCCGTTGCCACAGCCCAGAAGCCGCCGTACCGTGGTGACAGCACGAAATGATGGAAGACGACGGAGAGGGAACGACCGTGAGCCTGTGGCAGACCCGCCAACCGCAGCGGCACGCGCCGCGCGGCGGCATGGGCGTGCCCGGCTGCGGGCAGCCCATATCCCTATCTGATAGCGAATCGTCCTACCCGGGCAGGTGGCGCACGTAGCGCGCACCCAGCGTGCCGTGCCTGCCGCCCCCGGGGAACCCGGACGGGCGGCTTTTTCGTCCCCAGGCCCAGTTCGTACCTAGGGGTGTAGCTCAACAGGGAGAGCTCTGGTCTCCAAAACCAGTGGTTGCAGGTTCGACTCCTGTCGCCCCTGCGTGACCCCGGCGTGCCGGCGGTGTTGTGTGTTGAGAATTCCACAGTGGATGGCATACGAAAGGGTCCGGCCCCGTGGCAGCGCGCCGCCGGCCGGACCCTATCGGGAACGACCGGCTCGGTGACCGGACCTCGTTTGGGGCGAGGACGCGTGGGGTTCGACTCCCCAGTTCCCGACTCGTGGGGTTGTAGCTCAGACGGTAGAGCGTCGGCTCGGCAGACCGAAGGCCCGGGGTTCGACTCCCCGCAGCTCCACCATGCTCCTCAAGCTCCATGGCGAGTTCGGCTATCGGTGATAGGCCGCCGGGTTCTCAGCTCGGAAAGACGGGTTCGACTCCCGTACTCGCTACCATGCCGTCGGGGTGTCCACGGTGACATGTCTGCCTTCCAAGCAGGAGCAACGGGTTCGACTCCCGTCGACGGTTCCATTCAGGTCGGCTATACGGCAGGCCGCCGTTTTGGCCCCGGCTATGGAGGTTCGACTCCTCCGCCCTCAGCGTGCGGCTGGCCAGCGCGGTCCCTGCCGAGGTGGCCCAACCGGTAGAGGCGCGCAGTTCAAACCTCGTCGTTGCGGGTTCGAGTCCCGCCCTCGGCACCAGGCCTTCCAAGCTCAACGGGGTCGAGCGCGTCCTTGGTAGGGACGAGGCCGAGGGTTCCGAATCCCTCCGGAGGATCAACGCGGTTGTAGCACAGCGGAAGTGCGCCGGCTCGCCATGCCGGACATCGGGGTTCGACTCCCCGCAGCCGCTCCAACTTCACGGACAACAAGGAGGTGAACTGGTGGAGCATGTACTCGTCCTCAACGCCGATCTCGGGCCGCTGCACCGGGTCAGCCTCCGCCACGCGATCCGGATGCTGTGCCGGCAGGTCGCTGTCGTGCACGAAGCGGAGCCTGACATACGGCTGGGGATCTGGCCCCTGCCGCGGGTGGTCCGGCTCGTCCAGTACGTTGTCACCCGGTGGCGCTACACCCGCGGACCGGCGTGGTCGCGGCCGGGCGTGATGGCCCGCGACGGGCACCGCTGCGGGTACTGCGGCGCCGCGGCGACAACCATCGACCACATCACCCCGCGTTCACGGGGTGGGAAGAACACCTGGCTGAACACGATGGCCGCCTGTGGCGGCTGCAACCAGCGCAAGGGCGACCGGACGCCGGCCGAGGCGCGGATGCCGCTGCGGACCACCCCGCACGCTCCGACGTGGGCCGCCCTCGCCATGCGCTGACGAGGCCGGCGGGGCGGGATGGCCCGCCGGGCCCTGTGGGAGCTGATGTAACCCGGCAGCATGGTTGCCTCTGAAGCAGCTCGTGGAGGTTCGAATCCTCCGCTCCCAGCGTCACGCCCTCGTAGCCCAACGGTAGGAGGCAACGGTCGCAGCGGCCCTCCAGTGCCGGTTCGAGTCCGGCCGAGGGTACCGATGCCGGCGTAGCTCAGCGGTCAGAGCGTTCCCCTTGTAAGGGAAGGGTCGTGGGTTCGACTCCTGCCGCCGGCTCGCATGCCAGCCCTCCTCGCTGGCTTTCTCTTGGGCGACGCACAGGTGTGCAGCGCTGTCCTGCAAACAGCGCCTGCTCGGTTCGATACCGAGGTTGTCCACGATGGGCGGAACGACGTCCACGACATGCCCGGGTAGCCCAACGGCAGGAGGCACCGCGTTCAGGGCGCGGACAGTGTGCGTTCGAATCGCACTCCGGGTACGCAACAGCACATGGTGTCGTAGCTCAATCGGTCAGAGCGCCGGCCCGTCAAGCCGGAGGCAGCGGGTTCGATTCCCGTCGGCGCCGCACGCGCACGTTGGAGAGTTGGCTGATCTGGTAAGGCTGCGGCCCGCTAAGCCGTCGACGGGTGACACCCCGGGCGAGTTCGAATCTCGCACTCTCCGCCATCCCGTCGAGGCCGAAGAGGTTTCAGGCGCCTCGCTGATAACGAGGAGACAGAAGGTTCAACTCCTTCCGACGGGACTCATGCCCACGTGGTCCAACGGACAAGACACAGGTCTACGAAAATCCCTCGGCTCCCACGCAGTTCCAGCGGCGCACCCTCGTAGCTCAGTGGACAGAGCACCAGGTTCCGAACGTGACGGCCGCGAGTTCGAGTCTCGCCGAGGCACTCAGCATGGCCGCATGTCCGAGTGGTCAGGAGCCGGTCCGCAAAACCGGTCACGCCGGTTCGAGTCCGGCTGCGGCCTCAACATGCCATCCACTGTGGACGTCCGCAGGCGGGCGTTGGCCGCCCGGCCGCCCCTCATAAGGGCGGAGCGCCCGGTTCGACACCGGGGCCTGCGACGGGCGGTACGGGCAGCCCTGCGCAGCAGGGTGTGCACCGCGACCGACCAAGCAACCCTCCGGTGCGAAGCCCTTCGGCTACTTCTTTGGGTGATGTACCGCCGACCCGGGCGCCGATACGAACTCGGAGGGTTCCAACTGAACAGCGACTACTTCCCGGTGCGAAGGCGAACGGCTACTTGGGGTAACTCAGCTGCACGCTGACGTGGGTTCAAGTCCCACACACGCCGGCGCCGCCCGGATCTCGGGAAGCCAACAACTAGATTCGCACCTCCCCGGTGCGCAGACGCTCGGTTACTTCGAGGTTCGATTCCCCGCACGCCCACCCGTGGGCGTGTCGCCCGGATGGCGGGCACACCGTACGTCGACTCGATCTCGGGGAGCACAACTTCAGACGCACCGGGTGCCCGGTGCGAAGACGATGGATACTTCCACTCTGAATGGGGCGGTTGCGGGTTCGAGTCCCGCCGGCGGCCACGGTCGCCGTAGCTCAACTGGCAGAGCACCAACGTGCCGTTGTCGATGGGATCTCGGGCACCCCTCTGTCTGGACGCGGCTCCCGGCCGGAAAGGAGAAGCCGATGAGCAAGTTCAACATCCGTACCGCGCGGCCGGCCGTCGGCCGTGGCCCGGTCGTCGCGCAGCCGACCCCGTCCGGTGGTACCCACGAGGGCGGCGCCGGGTACGCGCACGATCCGAAGAGCGAGCTGTTCCTGCTCGCCGTGGCCGACTTCGTCGGCGAGAACACGTTCTACGAGAAGGCAGGAGACCGGGATCGCCGTTACGCCGACCTGGTCCGCACGGTCGCGGCGACGGATCCACAGTGGACCGCCGGGCTGCTGCGCTGGCTGCGCAGCCACGCCAACATGCGCACAGCCTCGCTGGTCGGTGCGCTGGAGGCGGCCAAGGCCATGCAGGAGGCCGGCATTCCCGGGGCCCGGCAGATCGTGGACTCGGTGCTGCTGCGCGCCGACGAGCCGGGCGAGGCCCTGGCGTACTGGACGTCCACGTACGGCCGGGCGGTGCCCAAGCCCGTCAAGCGCGGCATCGCCGACGCCGTGGCCCGGCTGTACACCCAGCGGTCGCTGCTCAAGTACGACACGGCCTCGC
>JBPYFB010000543.1:0-4725 GCA_051986465.1 Rugosimonospora sp. | reverse complement strand
CGGGTACGCCCCGGTGTAGCCGGGATCCGTGGCCCGGGCGGCATCACCCCACTGCTGCGCGGTCTTGGTGATCTGACCGTTCGCGCACTGGCTGTTCCAGGTGTTGGTGCTGCTGCCGGTCGCGAAGCATCCGGCGGGTACCCCCATGAACGCGGCACCGGCCTTGAACACGTCCGGATACTCGGCGGCCATCACATTGGTCATCATGGCGCCGGAGGAGACCCCGCTGACGTACACCCGGCTGGTGTCCACGTTGTAGTGCTGTTCGGCGTAGCTGACCATCGACATGATGCCGACCGGGTCGCTGCCGCCGCCGCGGACGAGCGCCTGCGGGGAGTAGACGTCGAAGCACTGCCCGCTGCGGGTGGCCTCCGGGAACACGATGACGTACCCGTACTGGTCCGCGGCGGTGACGTAGTCGTGGAAGTATCCGCTGTACAGCGCGGAGGCGGTACCGGTGCAGTAGTGGATCGCGACCAGCAGCGCGGGCCGGGGTGCCACCTTGTCCGGTACGTACACGTACATGTTTAGGTTGCTGGGATTGTTGCCGAAGTTCGTGACCTGGGTCAGCGAGGCAGCGGCGGCTGGTCTGGCGGCCAGCAGTACGGTCGCGGCCACGACGGGCATCGCCGCCGCCGCGATCAGGGCCTTCAGATGCTTCCTCACGAAGTACTCCCCTCAAGATCCCCGGGCGCACCGGTCAAGATCCCCCCGCGCGCGCCGGTCAAGATCCCCGCAACTTCATTGAAGTTGCGGGGTTGGGAGGTCCGGGACACCGCAATTTCAATGAAGTTGCGGCGCGCGGGCCAAGATCAGGGCGACCAGTCCCGCCCGGACCCGACCGACCCCCCGGTTGCCCCCGTGGGGCCGTTGAATCCGGGCGGGTACCGGTGCGGAGGCGTTGCCCCGCCTCCGAGCTATCTACGTGCTCGCGCTGCCGCTGGCTGTGCTGCTTGCCATGCGGCAGAGCCAGCTCAGACTATTTCGATGTACACCGATCCCTGAAATCTTCCGTAGTATGGACCGGAACAGTTCAGCGCACAAGTGGCGCCCGAGGTGGCGGCTGGATCTGGGCTTAGGAAAGGGGTTCCGGTACAACAATGAACATGGAAGCGCGACGACAGCCCGTGGACGGCAGAGCCGGCAAGGCCACGGGCGCGACCGGACGCCGCCGGCGCGGTGAACTGACCGTCGCCACGATCGCCCAACTGGCTGGCGTCTCGCCGCCGACCGTCTCCCGGGTCCTCAACGGCCGGGCGGGAGTGGCCGTGGATACCCGGCGGCGGGTCGAGGAACTGCTGCGCGAGCACGGGTACCAGCGGCCCGGGGTCGGCCCGCCGTCGCCAACCGTCGAGGTCGTCTTCTATGAACTGGAGAGCCACCTGGCGATCCAGATCATGCAAGGCGTACAAGAGGTCGTCCGCGGCCACGACCTCGGCGTGGGCTTCACCGACGTACGGGCCTGCGCCTCGGGCAGCCGCTCCTGGACCGAGCAACTGCTCTCGCGGCGACCGGTCGGCGTCATCGCCACCTATACGCACTTCACCGTCGAGCACCACGCCCGGCTGGCGACCAGCGCCATCCCGCTGGTCGCGCTGGACCCGACCGGCCAGCCGCGGCACCCCACGCCATCCGTGGGCGCGGCGAACTGGAGCGGCAGCGTGGCCGCCACCGGGCACCTGCTCGACCTCGGCCACCGGCGTATCGGCGTCATCAGCGGGCCGCGCAACTACCTGTGTGCGATCGAGCGCCTCGAGGCGTGCCGCGCCGCGCTGGAGACCGCCGGTGCGCCGCTGGACCCGCGGCTGCTGCGTACGGGTCTGTTCGCCTTCCAGGACGGCCTGAAACTCGGGCTCGAACTGCTGCGCCAGCCGGACCCGCCGACGGCGATCATGTGTGGCGACGACCTTCAGGCGCTCGGCGTCTACGAGGCGGCCCGCCAGGCCGATCTGCGCGTCCCCCGGGACCTGAGCGTGGTCGGCTTCGACAACATCGAGTCCGCACAGTGGAGCGGGCCACCGCTGACCACGGTGCGCCAGCCGTTCCGCGAGATGGGCGCCGCCGCGGCGGAGCTCCTGCTGTCCCTGGCCGCCGGGCAGGACGCGTCGGCAGACCGGATCGAACTACCCACCACCCTGGTCGTGCGGTCGAGCACCGCGCCACCCGCGCCGGGCCGCCGGTAACGTCAGGCGTGGCAAGGGATCCCGGCGGCGAGGCCGCCGGGATCCCAGGTGTTGCCGGGTAGGTGCGGGGTCAGTTCCGGACGGGTTCGCCGGTGACCGGGTCGAGGAACAGCTTCGCGTCGTCGCCCCCGCCGCGGCCGTGGAACTCGAACAGGTTGGTCAAGCTGCCCGCGATCGCGTCGAAGGAGCCCGCGACGCGCGGCAGCCGCCAGTTGTCCTCGACGAACCTGATGACGGAGGACTGGTCGGTCAGCGTGTGGTCGACCGCGTTGTGCCGGGCCCACGGCGAGACGACCAGCAGTGGCAGGCGGGGACCGTAGCCACAGCGGCCGCTCTGCCCGGCGAGCGGGGTCTGCTTGGTGGTGTCGCCGCACATGCCGGTACCGGTGAGGAAGTCCTGCGGTCCGGGCGGGTTGGCGACGGCCGACGTGTCGGACGGGTTGTGTACGCCGCTGTAGGCGTGGTCGTACCAGCCGTCCGAGTCGTCATACGCGATGACCACCGCGGTGCTGGACCAGTCCGGGGTGTGCTGCAGCGCGTTGATTTCGCCGACGATGAACTGCTGCTCGTCGATCGGGTCCGAGTACGCGCCGTGCCCGTCCTGGTAGCCCGGTGCCTTGAGGAAGCTGACCGCGGGCAGGTGGTCCGGCGACAGGTAGCCGTGCGCGATGGCGCCCACGAGGGAGTCGAATTCGCTCATGTCGTATTGGTGGTTCGCGGTGTCGAACTGCGGCGTGCCGCCGATGAAGCTTTGGGTGTCCGTACCGATGGCCGACACCGACGCGGGCCGCAGGTGGTGCGGGTTCGCGGTGGAGGCGTAGTACTGGAACGGCTCGTGGTGCGCGATGTAGTCGTCCTTGTTGCCGTAGTTGGTGCCGCCCGGCACGGTGCCGCCGGTACCGCCGAAGGCCGCGCCGACCGGGTGCACGGCGTTGCACAGGCCCTGGTCGGAGGCTGGCGGTGTGGCGAACTTGCCCTTGAACTGGTCCGGGGTGAAGGTACTGGTCGGCTGGGTGCCTCCGGTCGCGGTGGCGAAGCTGGTCGTCGGCTTGAAGCCACCCTGGAACCAGCCCCAGGACAGGCCGGCCGCGTTGAGCAGGTCGCCGATGTTCTGGCCGTTCAACGATGCCGCGTCCCGCGTGGAGCAGTCGTCGTAGTACGGCTGCGCGTCTTCGATCAGCGAGGTGCCGCCGGCGCCGTCCGGTACCGTGTCGCCGTCGGTGTTCGCTCCGTTGATCATGACGCCGACGTTGCCGGTGTTCCCCGCCACCAGGTTGACCGCTCCCGGCGCGGACGGCCCGAACGTGGTACCGAAGGAGTTGTCGCTCATCGCGAAGTGCTGGGCGTAGTTCCACAGCGCCGTCACGGTGTTGCCGTCGTAGTAGTTCATCACGTCGCTCTTCGCGCACGGCTGCCCGAGCGGGTTCTTGTTGGAACCGGCGCCGACGGCCGTGACGAACTGGTCCATCGCCCCGCCGTCGAACGCCTTCTGCTCGTCGTTGTAGCTGTGGTCCTGGTCGCACGTCAACACGTCATTGATGTTCGCCGGATCCAGCCGCCGGGGGTTTACCTGGTTGCCGGCGGCGTCGCGGTTCGGGTTGTTGGTGAGCAGCGCGGTGCTCAACCCGTTGACGCTCGGCGTGTGTCCGGCGGCGGTGAACCTTTGGCCGGAGGTGTTGGCTGCTTTCGGGTAGGTGCCGAAGTAATGGTCGAACGAGACATTCTCCTGGAAGATCACGACCACGTGCTTGATCGGCGTGGTGGTATCGCCGTTGCCGCCGGTCGCCGTGCCGCCGCCGGCATAGCTGGCGACCGCCGGGATGAGCAGGCCGATGAGGCCCACCGCTACCCCGATCCGCACCGCGGACCGGGGCGCTACTCGCACTCGTAACACCGTCTCTGTCCTTTCCCACGGAGCGCGGACGCGGATACGCGCCGCAGCCCTTCGAGGGGCCAATCAGGCAACCTATGGACGAGACGTGAACGGCGGGCCGCCGCCAAGCGAACACGACGGCCGGGCCGGACGAACAACTATGCCGGATCGTTGAGGGTCAGCCGGGCAGCGCCGACCCGGGGAAGCCGCGGCAGGGGTGGACCGTGTAACTGAGAATGCCGGCCTGGACGGCTGGGTCGGCGTCCATGATGGCGCGCACCTGCCCGGGATCGCCGACGAAGATGCCGATGCCGGCCAGGCCGGTGCCGTCGCCGACCGGGCAGACGATCGGCATGACGCCGTCTGCCTGCAGGCCCATGTTGCGACGCCCGTGCTCCCAGATGATTTTGTCGGTGCCCTCCGTGCCGTACTGGTCAGTGGTGCGCAACACGACCATGGTGTACGACCTGGCCTGGGCCAGCCGCTCGCGCATCATGTCGTCGGTATAGGTGGTGGTCACGGCGCGCTCCCGTCGGTGACGAGCCCGGGTCACTGGTGGCTATACATTAGCCACCAGTGACCAAGGGGCGCCAACGGTCAGGAGAGCATCGCGCAGACGTCCTTCTCCGTACCCTGTGCCTGCCGCACGGTACGGCCGCGCTGCCGTCC
>JBPYFB010000542.1:0-8529 GCA_051986465.1 Rugosimonospora sp. | reverse complement strand
CGCGGAGCCCGGCACCTTCGGCAGGTGGGTGAAGGGCGAGACATCGATGATCCAGTGGCTGAGCCGCAACGCGGCGCCGATCAGGCCGAACAGCAGGCAGATCGCGAGCGCACCCCAACTGGCCGCGCTCGCCCGCGGCACCAGGCCGAACAGCGCGGTGGTCAGGGCGGCCAGTACCCAGACTGCCGGCACCTGTACGGCACCGCCGGCGAGCATCCGGGGTACCTGGTGGCCGACGTCCCCGGCGTTGAGCCCGTGTACCAGGCCCATCGCGAGCGCCGCCAGCATCACCACCGCGGCCGGCCCCAGCAGGGCGAAGGTGAGGTGACTCGCGGCCCAGCGCAGCCGTCCCACGGCCGTGGCGAGTACCGGCTCGGCCCGGCCCGCGGTCTCCTCTGCCCGCAGCCGCAGTACCGCCTGGATCGCGTACCCGCTCGCGATGAGCCCGAGGAGGTTCAGCGTGCCGGCGAGGTACGCGTCGATCAGCCCGGTACGCCCGCCCAGCCGGGTGAAGATGTTCGCCAGGCTCGGGTTGTCGCGCACCAGGTCGCCGACGCTCTGCGCGACCGAGCCCATGACGACACCCAGCGCGAGGAACCCCACGCCCCAACCGGCAAGCAGGCCCCGGTGCAGCCGCCAGGCCAGGGCGAGCGGGGAACGCAGGCTGGCCGCGCCGGTGGCCGGGCCGAGGCGGGCCGGCAGCAACCCGGAGCCGAGATCCCGCCGTGCGGAGAGCGCGACGGCGGCGACGAGCAGCGCGGCCGTGCACAGTACGACGAGCCCGAACAGCCACCAGTGCGTGAAGCCGAAGGGGTGTATGCGTTCCACCCAGCCCAGCGGCGACAGCCACGCCACCCAACTCAGCCCGCCGCCGGCCTGCCCGCTGATGTCGCCGACGACCCGCAGCAGGTACGCGACGCCCAGCACGCCGGTGGCCACCCCCCGCGCGCTGCCCGCCCCGCTGGTCAGCTGCGCCGCGACGGCGCCGACACCGGCGAAGACCCAGCCGGCGGCGGCGAGCGCCAGGCCGTACGCGAGGCAACCGCCGGCCGGCAGGCCCTGGCCGCTCAGCACGAGCGCGATGAGCAGCGCCATGACGAGGTTCGCGCCGAGCGCGGCGAGCAGCGCCGCGGCCAGCCCCGCGTGGCGCCCGACCGCCGTGGAGCCGATCAGCTCGCGCCGCCCCGCCTCCTCCTCGGTACGGGTGTGCCGCACCACAGCGAGCAGGCTGATCAGGCCGACGACCACCGGTATGAAGCCGGCGCGCCAGACGGTGACCGGGCCCAACGAGTCGCCGTAGACCCGGCCGTAGAGCGCGGTGAACGCCGAGTTGTGCGCGCTGACGTCGGCGTAATGCGCGACGCTCTCGGCGGTCGGGAACAGCTTCTTGAGCGATGCGAGCAGTTCCAGCGGAACGAGCGCGAGGAACAGTACCCACAGCGGCATGAGCAGCCGGTCGCGGCGCAGTACGAGGCGCAGCAGCCGGCCCGTACCGGTCAACGACGTCACCGGGTCACCTCGTAGTGGCGCAGGAACAGCTCCTCCAGCGTCGGCGGCTGGCTGGTCAGGCTGCGTACGCCCACGCTCGTGAGGTGGCGCAGCGCCTCGTCCAGCGCGGCGGCGTCCACGTCGAAGCGCACCCGCCCGTCGTGCGCCTGCAGGTCGTGTACGCCGGGCAGCTCGGCGAGGCCCGCCACCGGACCGGCCAGCTCGGCCTGGATGCTCGTACGCGTGAGGTGGCGCAGCTGCGCGAGGGTACCCGTCTCCACCGTCCGCCCGGCGCGGATGATGGTGACCCGGTCGCACAGAGCCTCCACTTCGGACAGTATGTGGCTGGAGAGCAGCACGGTGCGCCCGCGCTGCTCCTGGTCCTCCTGGATGACCTGGCGGAACACGTCCTCCATCAGCGGGTCGAGGCCGGAGGTCGGCTCGTCGAGCAGCAGCAGCTCCACATCGGACGCGAGCGCGGCGACCAGCGCCACCTTCTGCCGGTTGCCCTTCGAGTAGGCGCGCCCCTTCTTCCGGGGATCCAGGTCGAAGCGCTCCAGCAGGTCGGCGCGGCGCTGCTTGGAAAGCCCGCCGCGCAACCGGCCGAGCAGGTCGATCACCTCGCCGCCGGAGAGGTTGGGCCACAGCGCGACGTCACCGGGCACGTACGCGAGGCGGCGGTGCAGCGCGGTCGCCTCGCGCCAGGGGTCGCCGCCGAGCAGCCGGGCGCTGCCCGCGTCCGCCCGGATCAGGCCGAGCAGGACGCGGATCGTGGTGGTCTTGCCGGCTCCGTTGGGGCCGAGGAAGCCGTGCACCTCGCCGGTACGGACGGCCAGGTCGAGCCCGTCCAGCGCGCGGGTGTGCCCGAACGTTTTGACGAGGCCCTCGGTACAGATTGCATCGCTCATCGCTCTCCCTTTTTCTCCGCCGGCCGTGGGGGCACGCCGGCGGCGGATCGCTGTGCCTGAAGGTGGTCGAGTGCCGCGTTGATCTGGGCGGTCTGTTCCGGTGAGAGCATCGCTTGCGAGTGCAGGTCGACCATGCCGCGCGCCATCCGCAGGTTCCCCTCGGGGCCGAGGATGTCGGCACCGAGGGCGCGCGAGAGGTGCTCGTGCATGCCGAGCATGCCGACCTGCATGGCGATGAGTACGGCGGCGTAGGCGCGCGGGTCCTTCGCGCCGTGCGGCCCGAACCGGCCGATCCAGTCCTCGGCGAGCCGGACCATCTCATCGAACATCCCGGCCGCCGCGGGCGAGCCGTCGAGCAGCGCCCGGGCCAGGTACCGGTACATGCCCAGCAGCGCCGGGTGCATCCCGGTCATGAAGCCCGGATCGGCGAGCTGCCCGTCCGCGAAGGCCTGCTCCTTGACTTCCATGACCCGGGCCAGCGCGTACTCGTCGCACGCGTCGCGCAGCGCCTCTTTGGAGCCGAAGTGGTGGCGGATGAGCCCGGCCGAGACGCCCGCCTCCTTGGCGATGTCGCGGATCGTGGTCCCGTCGATCCCCCGTTCGGTGAACAGGCGCATCGCGGCGTCCCTGATGCGTGCGCGGGCCGTGAGGTCCTCGACCGCCCGATCAGCCTGCATGCCCGAGTCCTATACGCGCGTACGGCCTACTGTTCACGACAGCAGTTGACTATACGCGCGTATAGCCGGTAGGCAAGAGCGGCAGCGCCTACGCCGGCGCGCGCAGCGTCAGTACGGTGATCTCGCTCGGCGCGAAGATGCGCATCGGCGGCCCCCAGAAGCCGGTACCCCGGCTGGTATACAGCTGGGTCCGCGCACCGTGCCGGGTCAGCCCCTGTACCGCCGGCTGGTCCAGCCGCACGAGATAGTGGAACGGCCAGATCTGCCCGCCGTGCGTGTGCCCGGAGATCTGCAGGTCGATCCCGTGCTCGACCGCGGCGGTGACCTGCCGGGGCTGGTGTGCCAGCAGCAGTACGGGCAGCTCCGGGTCGGTACCGGCGAGCGCGGCGGCGTGGTCGGCGCGGTGTCCCGGGTTGCCCGACGAGGCCGCGGTCCGGTCGTCGACGCCCGCCACCACCAGCCGGTCGCCGCCCCGCTCCACCACGATGTGCCGGTTGTGCAGCGACTCCCAGCCCAGGTCGCGCATGTGGTCGAGCCAGCCCTGCGCCTCGCCGAAGTACTCGTGGTTGCCGGTCACGTACGCGCGGGCCAGCCTCGCGCGTACCTCGCCCAGGGGCGCGGCCTGCTCGCGGCGCTGCGCCACGCTGCCGTCGGCGATGTCGCCGGTGTGGCAGACGATGTCGGCGTCGAGGCCGTTGACGATCTCGGTCACCCGGGCGGACCAGCGGGCCCGGTTGATCGGACCGTAGTGGGTGTCGGTGAGCAGCACGACGCGCACGCCGGAAAGGCCGGCGCCGAGCCGGTCGAGGGCGACGTCGAGGTGGCGTACCCGCGGCACGCGCATCGCCTCGGCGTACCCCCACAACAACAGCGGCACCGAGATCACCGCGACGGCCGCCGCCACGGTGCGCGAGCGCGCCGGGTCGGCAACCCCGGCGAGCGCGAGCGCCCCGCGCAGCACGTTGCCGAGCAGTGCCCACGTGAACAGCACCCACACGACGCCCAGGATGGTGTCGCCGATGCGGGCCGCCCAGTCGAGGCGGCGCCGGCCGTGGCCGGTGACCATCAACAGCGGGAAGGCGACGAGGGCGAGGACGAAGACGACGGTTCCGGCGACCACCACGCCGCCCGGCCATCGCGCGCCCGCGACGACCAGCGTCCACCACGGAACCCCGAACAACAGCGCCAGAATCGCCGTCAGGGTCAGGCCGATCAGGTACGGGCGCACGGATCGCCGCGCCGGTGCCGCCTCTACTGCTTCGCTCGCCGCCACGCTTGGCAGCATGCCACGGCCGGCGATCCGGCGGCCACTTCGTACCCGCGGCTACTGACAAGGCCGGGATGCATGGTATGCCGGGATCCTCAAATGGTCTTGCCCCTCTTGCCAGCGGAGATTCACAACCCTCAAAGTGAGAGCCACCGGCCCGCTCCCCCGGTGGTTTCACCCCCGGAGGGAAGTCATGCCCCGTTGGCCCCTACGCTTCGCAACCCTCGCCGCGGGTACCGGCACCTGCCTGGTCATCGCCCTCGGCATCGCGGCACCCGCCCACGCCGCGACCCTCACGTACACCGCCCTCGGCGACTCGTACTCCTCGGGCGTGGGTACCCGCGCCTACATCTCCGACGGTACGAGCTGCCAGCGTTCCGTCTACGCGTACCCGTACCTCGACGCTCCCCTGCTCGGTGCCACGCTGACGTTCGCGGCGTGCGGCGGCGCCACCGTCGCGAGTGTCCTCAGTGGACAGTTGGCCAGCCTGAACGCCTCGACCAGCTACGTGACCCTCTCGGTCGGCGGCAACGACGCCGGCTTCAGCAGCGTCATCGACCGCTGCGCGCTGCCGTGGCCGTACACGTGCTGGGGCACCATCACCAACGCCAACACGTACATCACGAACACGCTGCCCGGTACCCTCGACACGCTGTACTCGAAGATCCAGAGCTTGGCGCCGAACGCGACGGTCGCGATCGTCGGGTACCCCCGCCTGTTCAACGTCAGCGACTGCCAGTCGCTGGCCCGGATCAGCCCCGGCGAGCAGTCGTCCCTCAACGCCAGCGCCGACCTGCTGGACAACACCATCAAGGCCCGCGCCACCGCGCACGGCTTCCGCTTCGTCGATCCCCGCACCGCCTTCACCGGACACGCGGTGTGCGACTCGGTGGAGTGGATCAACGGGCTGTCCAACCCGACGAGTGAGTCCTACCACCCCAACCGGACCGGCCAGGCCAGCGGGTACGCGCCGCTGGTGCGGACCGCGCTGACCTCCTGACGCGGATTCTGGCGGGCGCGGCACCGGATTCCGTGCCCGCCACGAACCGTTCTGTAAGGTTGGCCAGTGATCGAGCTGGTCGCGGACTGTACCCGCTGCTTCGCGCTGTGTTGCGTGGTGCCCACCTTCGCCGCCTCCGCGGACTTCGCCATCGACAAGCCCGCCGGGCGGCCCTGCGTGAACCTGCGGGCCGATTCCCGTTGCGGCATCCACGACCGCCTCGGCGAGCAGGGCTTCCCGGGCTGCGTGGCGTACGACTGCTTCGGCGCCGGGCAGCAGGTGGCCCAGGTGACGTTCGGCGGCCGGGACTGGCGCGGCGATCCCGGTACCGCCGAGCGCATGTTCGCGGTGTTCCCAGTCATGCGGCAACTGCATGAATTGCTGTGGTACCTGAGCCAGGTGCCCGAGGCGCGGGAGCTGCGGCAGCGGATCGAGGAGCTGACCGGGCTCGACCCCGAGGGGCTGCGCGCGCTCGACGTCGAGGCGCTGTGGCGGGCCGCCGATCCGGTGCTGACCCGGGCGAGCGAGCGGGCCCGTGCCGGCCTGGGCGGTACCGACCTGCGCCGGGCCGACCTGATGGGCAAGGACCTGCGCGGCGCGGACCTGCGCGGGGCGAGCCTGCGCGGGGCGTACCTGATCGGCGCGGACCTGCGCGGCGCGGACCTGCGCCAGGCCGACCTGATCGGCGCCGACCTGCGCGGCGCGGACCTGCGCGGCACCGACCTGACCGGTGCCCTCTTCCTCACCCAGGCCCAGGTGGGCGCGGCAAAGGGCGACGCGTCGACCCGGTTGCCGGCGCCGCTGGTGCGCCCGTCACGGTGGCGTTCAGGACATAGATAGAGTATTGAAGTAACTGGAAACGTCGATCCGCGGCGCAGCGGAAGGGGTACCAGATGGCACGACGGTGGAAGGCTTACTCCCTGGCATCGGCCCTCGCGGCCCTGCCCCTCATGGTGCCGGCCACGCCGGCCAGCTCGACCGAAGTCTCGGTCTACCTCACCGATCTCGCCGCCGGGGCGCACCTGGCCCGGCAGGCACCGATCGCCTGGCAGAACGGAAACGCTCCGGCCGGCGCGACGATCACCGTCGACACGAGCCGGCGGTACCAGGAGATCACCGGCTTCGGCGCGTCGTTCACCGACTCGTCCGCGTGGCTCGTCGGCACCAAGCTCGACGCGCGCACCCGGGACGCGCTCATGCACGACCTGTTCGGCATCGGGGACAACGGGATCGGGCTGTCCTTCCTGCGCCAGCCGATGGGAGCCAGCGACTTCGCGGTCGCCGGCAGCTACTCGTACGACGACATGCCGGCCGGCCAGACCGACCCGACGCTCGCGCACTTCTCCGTCGACCACGACCGGGCGTACATCATCCCGCTGCTGCGCGAGGCGCGCCGGATCAACCCGCGGCTGACCGTGATGGCCACGCCGTGGAGCCCGCCCGGCTGGATGAAGACGAGCGACTCGATGATCGGCGGTACGTTGCGGGCCGACGCGTACCAGCCGCTCGCCGACTACTTCACGAAGTTCGTCGAGGCGTACGCGGCGGCCGGGGTACCGGTCAACTACATCACGCCGCAGAACGAGCCGCTGTACGTGCCGGGCGGGTACCCGGGCATGTCGCTGCCGGCGCAGCAGGAGGACCAGCTCATCGCGAACTACCTCGGTCCCGAACTGCGCGCGCACCACCTCGCCACCGGCATCCTCGGCTACGACCACAACTGGGACGTCATCGGCTACCCCGAGACCATGTACGCCGACCCGGCCGCCACCGGCTACGTCGCCGGTACCGCCTGGCACTGCTACGGCGGCGACGTGCAGACCCAGTCCACGTCGCACAACGACTACCCGAACAAGCCGGCCTTCCAGACCGAGTGCTCGGGCGGCACGTGGGAAGGCGACGACCAGGCCGGGTTCGCCGGCGCGCTGGGGCTGGTCATCAACTCCACCCGCAACTGGGCGCGCGGCGTGATCCGCTGGAACATGGCGCTCGACGAGAACAACGGGCCCACCAACGGCGGCTGCGACACCTGCCGCGGCGTGGTGACGGTACACCAGGCGCCCGACGGCACGTGGACGTACGACAAGACGGTCGACTACTGGGGCCTCGGACAGGTCAGCCGGTACGTGCGGCCGGGCGCGCACCGGGTCGCCTCCAACAACCTCGGCGCGGTAACGGATGTGGCGTTCACCAACCCGGACGGCTCGACCGCGCTGGTCGCGTTCAACACCGGTACCACCGCGCATGCGTTCCGGGTGCGCTGGGGCAACCGCTCGTTCGGGTACACGCTCGCCGGAGGGGCCGCGGCCACGTTCGTATGGACGGGCAGCCAGCACGGAACCGTGGACCCGGCGGCGATCGGCTCGGTCGACGTGCCGCTGACCAACCCGGACGGCAGCCAGTTGCTGCTGAGCTACGACAGCGCGACCCTGGCCGGCCAGGCGGAGGTACGCATCGGCGACCAGTGGCTCGGGTACTCGCTGCCCACCGGCGCCTCGCTCACCCCGCCCACCACCGAGGTGGCGCTGCCCCGCGGCGGCTGGGCGGTATCCGCGTCGGCGAGCAGCCCGGACGACCCGGTGGGCGGGGCGGTCGACGGCGACCCGGCCACCCGCTGGAGCACCGGGCACGGCATGACGCCCGGCGACTGGTACCAGGTGGACCTCGGCAGCTCGCAGACGGTCAACCAGATCGTGCTGGACACGAGCGGCAGCTCCGGCGACTTCGTGCGCCGGTACGAGGTACAGGTCTCGACGGACGGCACCACGTGGAGCTCGCCGCTGGCCACCGGGGCGGGCAACACGGTGACGACGATCCTCCTGCCACCGGTGGCGGCGCGCTTCATCCGCCTGACCAACCAGGGCAGCTCGGGCAGCTGGTGGTCGATCCACGAGCTGAACGTGTACACGCCCGGCTCCGCCACCCCGCCTCCACCGGCGAGCGGCACCGTACAGCGACGCGACGCGACCCTCAACGGTACGAGCATCCAGGCCGCGTACGACTCGGGTAGCGCGCCGGCCACCTTCCCGGTGACGTGGGGCGGCACGACGTACAGCTACCGGCTGCCGGCCGGTGCGAACGCCACCTTCACCACCCGGCCAGCCTCCTGATCCCAACCGTCCACATGCGACCTTCACCCGACGCCAGGCCGCTGCCGGCCACCACCCTGAACCCCACCCTCGCGGACCT
>JBPYFB010000541.1:0-23849 GCA_051986465.1 Rugosimonospora sp. | reverse complement strand
ACCACCGCCTCAAACACGAAGGCGGCTGGAAACTCCACCAGATCCACCCCGGCGTCTTCCAATGGACCAGCCCACTCGGCCACCGCTACACCACCCGACCACCCAACCTCCACAATGGACCATCAGGGTAAGCGGCGGGCTGTGTGTTCAGAGCTCCGTTCTCGCCTGCTCGATCTGCCGCACGATGGCATGGGCACCATGCGCCTGTGCGATGTCGTTCGCCTCGTCGAGGGTCGCGAGCGCATCCGCGTGGCGGCCCTGCGCGGCGGCGATGTAGGCCAGCCCGACCATGTTGGCGGCCACGCCCGACAGGGGCCCGACCTCCCGGCGCAGCCGCGACGACTCCTCCAGCCGCTGGCGCGCCTCATCGAGCCGGCCGGCCGTATGCGCCACGATACCCAGGTGGCGCAGTGCCAGGGACTGGGTCCGCTCGTCGCCGACCTGCGCCGCCAGTTGGCAGGACCGCTCCAGGTACGGAATCGCGGTCTCGTTGTCACGCCGGATGGACTGATGGAGGCAGCCGATCCAGAACAACGCCTCGGCCTCGCCGCGCACGTCGCCCAACCTCCGGTACAGCTCGATCGCGCGCTCGAACAACGGCAGTTCCGCGGGGTCCTCGACGGCTGACGAGCCGGCGCTGGCGCGTTCGTTCTGAAACCGCACGTGCAGGAGGCGCCCACGGGCCAACGCGGTATCGGCCTCCAGCGCGTCCAGATCCCGCTCCGCGTCGGTCAGCACACTGGCGTCGCCGCTGAACACCGCCCGTTCATAGAGAATTCTGGAACGTTCGATCCGATCGTCGCTCATCGCCGGCCCCCGCCCTGGCATCGCCACCAACGTCTCGATCAGCGTATTACCGCACCACGCGGAATCCCAGGTGCGTCGCGGCCGGGGTGGCCAGCACGCGGGTGCGTTCGAGGGCGATCGCGGAGTCCAGCGAGGCGAACAGGGGCGTACCGCCACCCACCAGTACGGGTACCACGTGCACCCGGATCTCGTCGACCAGGCCGAGCGGTAGTGCCTGCTGCATGACGGTCGCGCCATGCAGGCCGACAACCTTGTCGCCCGCTACCCGCTTGGCCTGCTCGATGGCGCTGGCAACGCCGTCGGTGACGAACGTGAACACGGGTGGGTACGGCGCGGTCGGCTTGTTGTGGGTGACCACGAAGCATGGGGTGTCGCCGATCGGGCCGCCCTCGCCCCAACCACCGTCGCCCTCGTTCTTCTCGAATGACTTGCGGCCCATCACGATGGCACCGGCACCGTCGAGCATCTCCTGCAGGAGGGCCCGGTCCTGGTCGGTCGCCGCGCCGAAAATCCAGTCGTGCAGCGTCCCGGCGCCATCGCCGAATGGGTTCTCCCGGCTGTCGTTCGGGCCGGTGACGTACCCGTCGAGCGACATGGACATGTCGCAGATCACCAAGGCCATGAGCGTCCTTTCTGAGCAGTCGGTCAGGCCGGCTCGCCGGAGGCGGCCTCGATACCGGCGATCTGGTCGGCCGCCTCGACCAGGGTGGCAACGCCGTCCGCGGTCCACACCCCGGTGGTGATGACGCTGACGTGGTCGATACCGAGGTCGGCGAGGGCCGCGCAGCGGGTCACGAAGGCGGCCGTCGACTCGCCGGGCTGCAGCCGGGTCGCGATCACCTTCTCGATCTGGCGGTACGGCCGGCCGATGTCGGCGCACAGCCCGCGGAGCACCGCGAGCTTGTGCCGTACGGTCTTTCCGCCGTCGGGAATGTCGAAGACGTGGCAGGCGTCCGCGTAGCGGGCCACGAGCGGCAGCGTCCGCTTCTCGCCGGTACCGCCGATGAGGATCGGCGGGTGCGGGCGGGATACCGGCGCCGGGCTGCCCACCGGTCCGTCCAGGGTGTAGTGCCGGCCGTGATAGGGCGACGCGTCTCCCGCCCACATCTGCAGTGCGATCCGCAGCGTCTCCTCCAGCCGGTCGAACCGCTCCGGAAGGGGCGGCAGCGGCAGGCCCATCGCCGCGGCCTCCTCGCCGTGGTAGCCGGCGCCGATCCCGAACATCGCGCGACCGCCGGAGAGCACGTCGAGGGTGGTGACGGCCTTCACCAGCAAGGTGGGCGGGCGGAAGGTCACCGCACTGACCAGCGTGCCGAGCCGGATGCGCGAGGTTCGCGCGGCGAGGTAGCCGAGCGTGGTGTATGCCTCCAGCATCTCGGTCTCGCCCGGGCCGGCGCCGTACGGATCGGCCTGTAGCAGGTGGTCTGACACCCAGAGGCCGTAGATGCCGCCGCGGTCAGCGGCCTCGGCGATCCCGGCGAGGTGCCCGCCGAGGCCCTGCCGCTCGTCACGCCATGAGAAGTTGGTGACGCTCATACTCAGCCGCACGGGTTCACAGCCAGTACGTGTCGTGGCGCAGGAAGAACTCGGCGCGTTCCTCGTCGGTCATCGTGAGGCCCTGCGCGAACCGCTCCAGCGTCTCGAAGTAGTCCTCGCGCGGCGCGCCGGGCGCGAACAGCAGCAGCATCGAGGCGGGCTCGCCCGACTCGTTGCGGAACCCGTGCACGCCGCCCTCGGGTACGAACAGGAAGTCGCCCGGCTTGCCGTCGATCCAGCGGGTACCGTCGTAGAGCTGGACGGTACCGGACAGCACGTAGAACGACTCCGAGATCGTCTTGTGGAAGTGCGGGTCGGGCCCGCCCGGTCCGGGGCCCATCGTCCAGCGGTACAGGCCGAACTCGCCCTTGGTCGTGGCGCCGGTGGCCAGGTAGTGAACCGTACCGCCGGAGCGGCTGTACCGCAGTTCAGGCTCCGAATCAGCGGGACGGAACATAGCGCTCAGCTCGCCGGTGTCGCCCTGGTACGTGGGCTCGGGGTAGGACACGTCAGCCTCCAGGATTCACTTGCCGGTACGCACGAAGTCGATCAATCGGTTCCAGGCTATCCTCGGCTTGACCAACGTTTGCTTGAAGTCCGTCCGATCGGCGAGCAACTGCCTGGCGCGCTTGCGTACCGGTTCGGACGCCTTGCTCATGTGGCCTGAGTCGAACGGCGGCTGCGGATCGTACTCGACGGTCAGTTGGATCGCCTCGGCCAGTTCCCGGCCCGCGATCTCGCCGACCAGCCAGAGTCCCAGGTCGATGCCGGCGGATACCCCCGCCGCCGTGACCACCTTGCCGGTACGCACGATCCGCTCGTCGGGTCGGGGTATCGCGCCCATCATCCGCAACCCGCCCATGGCGATCCAGTGCGTGGTCGCCGGCTGGCCCTTGAGGAGTCCCGCGGCCGCCAGGATCACCGCGCCGCTGCACACGGAGGTCATCCACGTCGCGGTCTCGTGTACCGACCGCAGCCAGCCGAGGATCTCCTTGTCCACCATCGCGGTCGGCGTCGTCATGCCGCCCGGCACCAGCACGAGATCCGGCGCGGGCGTCTCGGCGAGCGTGTGCGTGACGCCGAGCAACAGGACGCTCCCGTCGGTGAGCAGCGGGCCGGTCTCCTTGCCCACGAACCGGACCTCGGCGCCCGGTATGCGGCTGAGTACCTCGTACGGGCCGACCACGTCGAGGGCGGTGGTGCCGGGGTACAGCATGATCGCGATCTGCATCTGGGAACCGTATGCGCCACCCATCCGGTGCGGACAGGTGCGGCGGCAATCATGTCCGAGATCCTGGGATACCTGTCCCGCCGGACCGCCGCATGCGCTCGTACGATGGCCAGCGTGCACGAACGCCGCGTGGTCGTCGTCGGCTACGACGGCATCGAATTGGTGGACGTCGCATGCGTCACGAGCTGTCTCGACGTCGCCAACCGGCTGGGCGCGACGCCCGCATACGACGTACGGTTCGCCACGCTCTCCGGCGGCGCGGTGCGCTGCGACTCCGGGCTGGAGCTACCCGGCCAGGTGGCGCTGCCGGACGTGCGCCCTGCCGTGCATACCCTCGTGGTCTCCGGCGGCCTCGGGCACACCGCGGCCGCCGCGGACCGCGGCCTGCTCGCTGAGGTCCAGCGGCTGGCCCGCGGTTCGAGCCGGGTGGTATCGGTGTGCACCGGCGCGAGCGTGCTCGCCGCGGCCGGGCTGCTGGACGGCCGGCGGGCAACCACGCACTGGCACCATGCGGCCGAGTTGGCGGCCGCGTATCCGGCGGTGCGCTTCGACCCCGCGCCGATCTTCGTGCGGGACGGTCACGTGTGGACCTCCGGCGGCGTCACCGCGGCGCTCGACCTCACCCTGGCCTTCGTGGAGGCCGACCACGGCGCGGAACTGGCCCGCTGGGTGGCTATGGGCATGGTCACCTATCTGCAGCGACCGGGCAACCAGGCGCAGATGAGTCTGTTCGTACGGGCCCGGCGTCCCGAGCACGCGGTGGTGCGGCGGGTCCTCGACCACGTCACGGCCAATCCCCATACCGACCTCTGCACCGCCCGGCTCGCCGCGGTGGCCGGTGTGAGCGAGCGGCACCTGACCCGGCTACTCGTCGCCCACGCCGGGCAGACCGCGGCCCGGCTGGTCCGCCAACTGCGGCTGGAGGCGGCGGCCACCGCCCTGGTGACCACCGATCAGCCGGTCTCGTCGATCGCCAAGGCGACCGGGTTCCGCTCCGCGGAAGCCCTGCGCCAGGCGTTCAGCGCATGGTTCGGCATCTCGCCGACGCAGTACCGGACGGTGCACCGCCGCCGCGCGTGACCCGCATCCCCATCGGTGCTAGCCACAACCCGCGAGGCAGTCGGCGAGCTCGCGGAGCTTCGCGCGGACCGCGTCGGCGTCGGGGTGCCGCAGCTCGGTGAGGATGGCGAGCGCTGACTGCCAGGCGTCGCGGGCGGCGGGAGTATCGCCCGCGGCCTGGTGGGTCTCGCCCAGGCGCAGCAGTGTGGTGGCTTGGTAGTAGTTGTAGCTGAGCTGCCGGTAGATCGCGAGAGCCTGCTCGTAACAGTCGACCGCGAGGTCGTGGCGGCCGAGGTGATGGTGGGCGTAGCCGAGACTGTCCCAGGTGGCGGCCTGCCCGCTGAGGTCGCCGAGTTGCTCGTGGAGGGTGAGGGCGCGCCGGCAGTAGCCGACGGCACGGGCGTGGTCACCGATCTGCGCGCGGCACCAGCCGACGGCGTTGAGGGCGTACGCCTGGGCCCGGTGGCCGGCCGCCCCGGAGAGGCGGAGCGCCTGCTCGGCATCGTCGAGCGCCCGGTCGGACCGGCCCTGCCGCTCCCACAGGATGGCCCGGTCCCGGTAGGTGTATACCAGCCCGGTCTGGTTCGCGACCTGGGCGAACAGCTCGAGGGCGTGGCCGATGTGGGTGTGCGCCTCGACGTACCGGCCCAGCCTGATGTTGGCGTAGCCGAGGAGGCGGTGGGCGACGGCCTGCGCGCCCGGGTCGGCCAGGCGGCGGCCGGCCCGCAGGGCGCCGCGCCAGGCGGCGATCAGGTCGGGCCAGTGCCCCCGCCGGTCCAGGAACCGGTCCAGCGCCCAGGCCAGTTGCCAGGCGTGGGTATCGAAGCCGGTCTCGCCGGCCTGGCGCAGGGTGGCCAGCAGGACGTGCCGCTCGGTGTGCAGCCACGCCATTGCGGCCTCGTGATCGGTCGGGCTCTCCGCGCGGGTACCGGGGCTGGCCTGGCCCAGCGGTACGGGCATCGGATCGCGGGCCGGTTCCACCAGGCGATCCGCGGCGACGGCGGTATGCACGCAGTGGTCGTACAGGCGCAGCCGGGCGGCCTGGAGAACGTCCGGCTGCTCCAGTTGGGCGAGTTCCGTCGCGTACCCGCGCAGCAGGTCGTGGAAGCTGTACCGGCCGGGCCCGTGCTCGGTGAGCAGGTTGGCGCGCACCAGCTCGGTCAGCAGCGCGCGTACCTCCGGCTGGGGTTGGCCGGCGAGGCTGGCCGCGGCCGGTACCGAGACGTCGGGGCCGGCGCAGAGTCCCAGCAACCGGAACAGCCGGGCCGCCGCCGGCGTGAGCGCGGCGTAGGACCAGGAGAAGACGGTACGCACCCGGGTCGTGGTATCGCCGGCGTCCAGCACGTCCAACCGTCCACCGGCGTCGTCCAACTGGGTGGCGAGGGTGGCGAGGGGGAAGCCGGTCACCTGGGCGCGGGCGGCGGCCACCGCGAGGGCGAGCGGCAGCCGGGCGCAGGCCGCGATGATCCGTTCCACGGCGTACGGTTGCGCCGCGACGGTACTGGCACCCAGCCGCCGGGCGAGCAGCTGGCGGGACTCCACAGTGGACAGTACGTCGAGGGTCAACTGGTACGCGGCCTCGGTGGCGATCAGCCCGGTCAGCTGGTTGCGACTGGTCACCACCACCAGGCAGCCGGCCGAACCGGGCAGCAGCGGGCGTACCTGCTCGTCATCGCGGGCGTTGTCCAGCACCACCAGCATCCGCTTCCCGGCGGTGAGGCTGCGGTACAGCGCGGCCTGCGCGGCCGGGTCCGGCGGGATCCGCTCGGGTCGCACGTCGAGCGCGTCCAGGAACCCGCGCACCGCGGAGGCCGGGTCGACCACGGTACCGCCGGGGTCGAAGCCACGCAGGTTCACGTAGAGCTGGCCGTCCGGGAAGCGGTCGGCGATCTGGTGGGCCCAGTGCACGGCGAGGGTGGTCTTGCCGACCCCGGCGGTACCGGAGACCGCCGTGATGAGCAGCGCGACCGGACGCTCCGGCTGGCCGGTGGCGGCCCGGTCGAGAAGCCCGTCGAGCCAGGCGAGCTCCTGGCCGCGGCCGGTGAAGGCGTGCAGGGCGGGTGGCAACTGCGCCGGTACGACCGGCGTGGGCGTACCGGTGACCGGGGCGGCGGGCGGGTCGAGCGACGGGTCCTGGCGCAGGATGGCGGCTTCCAGGTCGCGCAGGCTCTGGCCGGGCCGCATCGCGAGCTCGTCGTCGAGCGTGCGGCGCAGCCGGTGGTAGACCTCCAGCGCGTCGCTCTGCCGCCCGCACCGGTACAGGGCGAGCATCAGCTGGCCGTGGATCCGCTCGTCCAACGGGTACTGGCGGGAAAAGGCCTCCAGCTCCGGTACCAGCAACGCATGCTCGCCCACCGCGAGCCGCACGTCGCCGAGCGCCTGGCGGGCCTGCAGCAGCAACAACTCCAGCCGCCGCGCGTGGTCGTCGAACCAGGCGAGCCCGGCGAGGTCGGCCAGCGGCTGGCCGCGCCACAGCGCGACGGCGGCGCCCAACCGTGCCACCGCGTCGCTCGGATCGGCGGCCCGGCCAGCCTCACCGATCAGCCGCTCCGCCGCCTGCACATCGGTGGACTGTCCGGCGAGGTCGAGCAGGTAGCCCGGTGGGCGCGCCACGATCGCGTCGCGGCCCAGGAACCGGCGCAGTTGGGAGACGTGGCTCTGCAGCGTGTTCGCCGCGGTCGCCGGTGCGGCGTCGCCCCAGACGACGTCGATGAGGTGATCCGTGCCGAGGACCCGGCCAGGCTGCAGGGCCAGCGCCGCGAGGACGGCCTTGCGGCGCAGCCCGGGAACGGGTCGGGACGCGCCGCGCACCATCAGGTCCACCGGTCCGAGCAGCCTCACCTGCACCTGGCTCGCCCCCTGCTCGCCGCGTGGTCTCCGCAGGTCATCGGGGCAAAAGCTATCCGCACGGCAACCGTGATCCGCCGACTAGTCGGACACCCGACTGATACTGCCGGGGGTTTAGGTAGGTCGCCGCGGCTGGACCGCGTCGCGCTGGGACGCGTCCGGCTGCGCCACAATGGCCGGCGCCGCGGGTTCGTCCGGGTCGCGCAGCAGCCCGACCGTCTCCCGCAGGTGCGCCAGGGCCGCCCTGCTCGCCTGGCGGATATGGGCCAGTGACTGCCGGGCCTGTACCGGCTGCTCGTCCAGTACGTGGGCTGCCACGCCGGCCTGCACATTGATCAGCGCGAGGTGGTGGCCCACCACGTCGTGCAGGTCACGCGCGATGCGCAGCCGCTCCTCGGCGACCCGCCGGCGGGCCTCCCGATCCGACTGCTCCGCCGCCTGGCGGGCCCGCCGCTCGACCGCGGCGAGATAGGCCCGCCGGGTGCGCGACGCGTCGCCGGCGGCCACGGCGAGCCCGCCCAGCGCCGCGAGGGCGACGTTCGCCACGCTCATCCAGTGGCTGGGCCGGCCGATGATGTGGGTACCGGCCAGCAGCAGGACGACGAAGCCCGCACCCACCACCGCCTTGCGGCGGGCGCCCACCTCAGCCACGGTGTACACCGCGATCAGCGGGGCGGCCAGCACCAGTCCGGAGTCATGGCGCCGGGCGAGCGCCATGACGGCCTCGACCGCGAGCGTGGAAATCACCAGAACCGGGACCGGCCAGCGGCGCCGCAGCGCCAGCACTCCGCACGCCACCGCGGCGAGCGGCAGCGTGCGGAGGTCGGCTGGCCCGGGCCCCCGACCGACCAGCATGGTCACCACGGTCGCGCCGGCCAGTACGGCCGCGATCGCGACGTCGGCCCGCGATGCCGCCCGGGTGCCGGGCGTGCCTTGCGCCACATGGCGACCACCCGACTCGGCGGGGCGCCGCGGCCGGCCATCGCCGCGACTAGACCACGTCACGCCGCACCGAGGTCGCCAGGGCGGCGGCGGCGATGACGACGGTGTACCCGATCAGGACCACGCCGGCGAGCCACTGCGGGATACCGCCGGAGGTGTCCTGCATGTCGGCCAGGCGGGTGCCGAGATTCGCCGGCAGCCACCGGCTCAACCCGCTGGCCAGTTCGGCGAGCACACCCTCGACAACGGCGACCCAGGCGAGGGCGACCGCGACGGCGCCGGCCAGATTACGGACCAAGGCACCGACGCCAACGCCGATCGCGGCGAACAGCGCCTGCCAGACCACGGCGCCGATGAGGGTACGCCACAGCGCCCCGTCGGACAGGTCCAGCGAACCACCGCGCGCGGCGAGTTCGATGGCGAGCGCGCCGATCGCGGTCGCGCTGGCGATGATGCCGAACACGAGACCCACCACCGTGTACACGTACAGCTTGGCCTGGATCACCCGGCCCCGGTGCGGTGTGGCCAGGTAGGTCTCCACGATCGTCTTGTGCCGGTACTCCCCCGCCACGGCGGTGATGCCCAGGACGAGAAGGAACAGCGAGGCGAGGCCGACGTGGGCCGCCGCGCCGCTGGGAATGGCCGGGTCATTGACCTGCCCAGCGTTGATCACTCTCCCGGTCACCCCGAGCAGGACCAGCACCTCGGTGGCGATCAGCACGAGCCACCAGGTACGGACGGTGCGCAGCTTGAGCACCTCGTTGACGAGCAGTGTGGACACGCTATCTCCTCAGCGATTCGCAGTCGACGGGTCGTGGCCGGACGGCAGGGGCAGCTCCCCGTCGGCGGTGACACGCAGGAACTCGTCCTCCAGCGAGGTGCCCCGCTCGGCCAGCTCCTTCAGCGTTCCGGCGTACCGCAACTGTCCACGATGGACGATGACGACGTGGTCGGCGGTCTGCGCCACCTCCGCCAGTACATGGCTGGAAACCAGGACCGTACTGCCCTGCGCGGCCAACTCGCGCAGCAACCCGCGCAGCCACGCCATGCCGGCCGGATCCAGCCCGTTGCCCGGCTCGTCGAGGATGAGCACCTCGGGCCGGCCGAGCAGGGCGGCGGCCAGGCCGAGGCGCTGCCGCATGCCCAGCGAGTACCCGCGCACCCGGCGGTCCGCGTCTGCGCTGAGATGCACCTGTTCCAATACATCGTCCACTCTGGACGGTGGAACACCGGTAACCTGTGCCAGCACCCGAAGGTGGTTGCGGCCGGTACGGCCGGGGTGGAAACCGGTCGCCTCCAGTACCGCACCGACGGTCCGGCGCGGGTGGGCAAGCTGGACGTACGGCCGGCCGCCGACCAGCGCCTCGCCACGATCCGCCCGTACCAGGCCCAGCAGGATCCGCAGCGTGGTGGTTTTGCCCGCGCCGTTAGGCCCGAGGAATGCGGTCACCTGTCCCGACAACACGTCGAAGCTCAGGTCGTCGACAGCATGCACCGCGCCGAATTGCTTGTGCAACCCGCGTATCGCAAGGTCAGTCATCGGCTCGCTCCCGCAACACGACCGGGCGGCCCGACGCACACCCGGCGAATGGCAAAACGCTAACCCGCGAGGTAGCCGGTTGGCGTCCATACCTCGCGGTATCTTCCGGCTACCACGGATGCGGTACTGCCGCATGGTTTCGACGCCAGAGTGTGGTGTGCGAGATTGGGCCCGGAGGTGGCTGTGGTGGCGATACGGAAACCGGTGGATCTGTGGGCGTGCAGCGACCTCGCCACCCCGTGGTGCGTGCATGTCGTGGCGACGCTGCGGATCGCCGAACACATCTCGGCAGGCACGACCAAGGTGGACCAGCTGGCCACGGCGGCGGGCTGCGACCCGGCCGCACTGGCGAGGGTGCTGCGGCACCTGGCGGTCAAGGGGATCTTCCGGGAGTCGGCCGCGGGCGAGTTCGCGCTGACCGACGCGGCCCGCGGACTGCTCGATCCGGCCCTGCGGATCGGCCTGGACCTCGACGGCTTCGGCGGCCGGATGGCGGGTGCGTGGAGCAGCCTGCTCGCCGCGGTCCGGACCGGCCGCTCCGCGTACCACGACGTCTTCGGCGAGCCGTTCTGGGCGGATCTCGACGCCCACCCGGACATCGCCGCGAGCTTCGACGCGCTGATGGGGCCCGAGGGGCACGGCGCACCCGACCCGGACGTCCTGGTCACCGGGGACTGGCAGGCGGTCCGCCGGGTGGTCGAGGTCGGTGGTGGTACCGGGGCCCTGCTCGCCGCGATCCTGCGCGTCCGGCCGGATGTCCACGGCACGCTGGTCGACCTGCCCCGCACGGTGGCTCGCTCAGGTCCGGCCGGCGGGCCGGGTGGTGATTGTGAGCGGGGTCCATCCGGATACCTCAACCGGCGGTGGTGACCTGCTGATGATGGTGCTGCTGGGCGGCCGGCACCGGAGCATAACCGAGTTCCGGGACCTGGCCCGCGAGGCCGGGCTGGAGGTGCTCGCCGCCGCGCCGAACGCCGCCGGCCGCTTCATCGTGGAGTGCCGCCCGCTTCATCGCTCGGCGCACACCGCGTGACTGTTACGGGGTACCGCTTACGGGGTGCCGCGCTTCTCGCCCTGCGACTCGAAGTCCGATACGAAGCCGCCCCAGCCGACCGCCGCGTCCTCCGGCGCCGGGGCGGTGAGGACCAGGAGGCGTACGTCGTCCGCGCTGCGAATCTCGTAGCCGTGCTCGATGCCGCGCGGTAGGAAGACGAACCCGCCGTCGGCCACGTCGAAGCTGTCGTCGCCGCACCGGAACCGGACCGCACCCTGCAGCACATAGAACATCTCGTCCTCGGTGCCGTGGGTGTGGTCGGGCGGCTCCTCACCCTTACGGGTGGTGTACTCGACGACCGCGAGCCGGCGCCCCTGACCCAGCTCGCCCACCTTGACGGTGAAGTCGACGCCGAAGTTGTAGGTCCAGCCCTGGCCAGCCGCGAGGGCATACGGGCGTACCTCGTTGTCTGCCATGGCCCCTCCCCTTACCACCCGGCCATCATAGTGGGCAGCCGGGAAGAATGCGCGGGGAGCGCGGAATTTACCACATCATCCATAGTGGACAGACGGGCGCGCGGGCATCGACCGCGATCTACGGCGCGGCGGGCAGTCAAACGGTATCCGGTGTGCGCGGTAACCGCGAATCGCCTGTCGTGTCGTTCGGTGTCCGTGTTAGATGTGAACAGGATCTCCCGGCCAGCCAGCCTTGACCCGTTCAGGGTCCGACAGGTGATGGAGAGGGTGCTCGATGCCTGGTGGCGAGTCTTCCGACGATGTCCGAGAGGTTCGGCTCTCGCTGATCCGGCTGCGCTGGACGCTGCTGCGCGAACTGATGCGCAGCGGCCCGGGCTGGTCGGCGGCGCTGGTGGTGGCGGTGGTCGCGCCGCCGATCCTGGCCGGCGCGAGCATCGTGCTGACCGGCCGGATCATCGACGCGGTACCGGAAGCCGTGCGCGGCGGCCTGGACTCGGCGGCCGGACGGCGGCTGACGGCGTTCGTCATCGCGATCGGCGTCGTCTACGCGGTGCAGATGACATTCACCCCGATCCGCGCCACCCTCGGCGAGATGCTGGGACGCCAGGTGGAGGGCCGGCTGCGCGCACGCGTGATGGGCGCCGTCCTCGACCCGCCCGGCGTCGCCCACCTGGACCGGCCGGACGTGCAGGACCGGATCACCCTGGCCCAGGCCGTGGGGCTCGGTGAGGTGCTGCCCCGTGCGGCGGTGGTCGCCGCGGTGCAGAAGTACAGCAACCAGCTACAGGGGCTGGTCTCCGCGTCGCTGCTGTTCGCGTTCGCATGGTGGGCGCCGTTCCTGCTGGTCGGCGCCTGGCTGCTGCTGCGTCGCGCGTTCATCCAGAAGATGCGCGGCGCCTTGGAGCTGACCGCGCTCAACACGCGCTCGCTGCGCCGCAGCAGCTACTTCCGGGACCTGGCGCTGGATTCCCCGGCAGCCAAGGAGACCCGGGTCTTCGCGCTGGACCGGTGGCTGGTCGACAGGTTCGTCGGCGAGTGGACCCGCACGATGTCCGGGGTGTGGCGGCTGCGCCGGCAGGGCGGTCCGCTGCTGTGGGGTTCGATCGCCGCGCTGACCGCGGCGCACGTTCTCATCCTCTGGTTGATCGGCCGCGGCGCGCTCGCCGGCACGATCACCCCCGGCGCCATGGTGGTGTACCTGGTGGCGATCCCGGGCATCGGCGACCTCGCCGACTCGGAGTCGGACAGCAAGCTGGACAAGGGTTCCCGGCCGATGCTGGCCACGGTGGAGCTGGAGCGGGAGATGCGCACGCCGGAGTACCAGCTGCCCGGTACCCGGCCGGTGGAGGACCGGCCGCGGCGGGCGATCCGGTTCGAGAGCGTGCGGTTCCGGTACCCGGGACAGCAGAACGAGGTGTTCAGCGGGCTGGACCTGGAGATTCCGGTGGGCCGCTCGCTGGCGATCGTGGGTGCCAACGGTGCCGGAAAGACGACGCTGGTCAAGCTTCTCGCCCGGCTGTACGACCCTGTCGAGGGCCGGATCACGGTCGACGGCACCGACCTTCGCGAGTTCGATCCGCGCGCCTGGTCCCGCCGGGTCAGCGCCATCTTCCAGGACTTCGTGCGCTACGCGCTGCCGGTCCGGGACAACGTGGGATTCGGTGCGCTTTCGAACTCGCACGATACGGCGGCGCTGCGGGACGCGGTGCGCCGTGCCGGCGCGAGCGAGGTGGTCGACTCGCTGCCGAAGGAGTGGGACACGGTACTGTCGCCTGAGTTCGCCGCCGGCGTGGACCTCAGCGGCGGCCAGTGGCAGCGCATCGCGTTCGCCCGGGCGCTGTTCGCGGTGGACGCCGGCGCCGGGGTACTGGTACTCGACGAGCCGACGGCACAGCTCGACGCCCGGGCGGAGGCCGACTTCTACGACCGCTTCCTGGAACTGACCGAGGGCCGGACGACCATCGTCATCTCGCACCGCTTCTCCACCGTGCGCCGCGCCGACCACATCGTGGTTCTGGACCGCGGCCGGGTCGTCGAGCAAGGCGTACACGACGACCTGGTCGCCGCCGGCGGCCAGTACGCGAAGATGTTCACCCTGCAGGCGGCGCGCTTCGCCGACCAGACCGAACTGGCGGGTACCCGCGATGCGTGAGAACCTCCGGGCCGCCGGCCTGATCCTGAAGCTGACCTTCCAGGCCGACCCGTGGGGCGCCACGTGGTTGGTGGCCCGGTCCCCGATCGGCTTCTGCACCGTGCTCGCCAACGCGTACGCCCTCAAGCTCATCACCGACGCCGTGGTCGCCAGGGATGCCAGCGGTGTGGTGTTCGCCGCCGCGCTCATGGTGCTCGCGTTGCTGCTGGGGCGCGCGGCCACCGAGGGCAGCCTGTCCGCCCGGGCCACGGTCATCGAACGGACCAGCCTGCTGATCGACCGCCGCATCATGGAGTTGACGCTGGCCGTACCGGGCCTGGGGGTACACGAGACGCCCAAGCACCGCGACCAGTTGGAGCTGCTGCGGCTGCGCCGCGGTGAACTCGGTGAGGTCGTCGACGCGATCAGCCACAACCTCGGCATGCTGATGCTCGCCAGCGGATCCGTCCTGCTGCTCGCGCAGATCAGCCCGTGGCTGCTGTTCCTGCCGCTGGTCGGCGCCATCGCGCTGACCGCCGGCATGTTCGCCGAACGGCTGTGGGTACGGGCGCAGGAGCGCACGGTCGAGCAACTGCGTACGGCGAAGCACCTGTTCGAGGTGGCGACCGAACCCGAGGCGGGCAAGGAGGTCCGCGTCTTCGGCCTCGGGCCGACCCTGATCGCCCGGCACCGTCGACTGTGGACAGAAGCGGACAGCGCGCAGAACCGGGCCTCGTGGCTGTGGTCGGGCCTGCACTCGGTCGGCTGGCTCATCTTCTCCTCGGCGTACGTGGGCGCCATCTTCCTCGTCGTGACGCTCGCGGTACGCGGCCGGGCGACCACCGGCGACGTGGTGATGACGCTGAAGCTCGCGGCCAGCGTGAACCAGTTGGTGCAGGGTGTCGTCTTCATGGCGGGCTGGCTCTACTTCCAGCTCAAGACGGCGGGCCGGCTCGCCTGGCTCTCCGACTACGCCAAGGCACACCGGTTCGGCCGTACCGATCCGGCCGCCGCCCCCGACCAGTTGCGCCAGGGCATCCGGCTGGAGGATGTCAGCTTCGGCTACCCGGAGACCGACAGCACGGTCGTACGCGACCTCACCCTCGACATCCCGGCCGGTACCACGGTCGCGCTCGTCGGCGAGAACGGCGCCGGAAAGTCCACGCTCATCAAGCTGCTGTCCCGCTTCTACGACCCCACCTCCGGGCGCATCCTCGTCGACGGCGTCGACCTCAGCCGCATCGACCCCGCCGAGTGGCGGACCCGGATGGCCGCCGGCTTCCAGGACTTCGCGCGCTTCGAACTGCTGGCCCGGGAGACGGTCGGCGTCGGCGACCTGCCGCGGATCGAGGACGAGCCGGCGGTGACCGCGGCGCTGGTCCGGGCCGGCGGCACGGACGTGCTCGACTCCCTCGCCAGCGGCATGGCGACGAAGCTGGGCCGGACCTTCGACGACGGCCTGGACCTCTCCGGCGGCCAGTGGCAGAAACTGGCGCTGGGCCGGGCGATGATGCGGGAGGCTCCGCTGCTCCTCGTACTCGACGAGCCCACCGCGAGCCTCGACGCACCCACCGAGTACGACCTGTTCGAGCGGTACGCGGGCGGCGCGCGGCGGGTGTCGCGGAAGACCGGGGCGATCACCATCCTCGTGTCGCACCGCTTCTCGACGGTACGGATGGCCGACCTGATCGTCGTGATCGACGAGGGCGGCCTGGTCGAGTTCGGCAGCCACGACGAGCTCGTCGCGCACAACGGGCTCTACGCCGAGCTGTTCGCCCTGCAGGCGCGCGCCTACCGCTGAACGCGCATATCATCCAGTAATGGTCAGCGAGGATGACGTACGCGACGTCGCCCTGTCCCTGCCCGGCGCGTTCGAACAGTCATACAACCACCTGCCCGGATTCCGGGTTCGGGGAAAGCTGTTCGTGCGCGTGCACGAGCAACCGGACGCCATCTTCGTCAGGTGCGTCGACATCGCCGAACGCGACGGGCTGCTCGACTCGGAGCCCGAGAAGTTCTTCATCACCCCGCACTACAGCGGATACCCGGGGATGCTGGTACGGCTGACCGCGATCGAACACGACGAGCTGGTCGAGCTGCTGACCGAGTCGTGGCGGCTGAACGCACCCAAGAAGCTCCTGGCCAAATTCGACGCCGAGCACGGCTACGGGCAGGACTGACAGCGGCTATCCGCCGGCCCGCGCCGCGGCCTCGACATCGGCCCGGATCATCGCTTCCGGGCCCATCGCGGTACGCCGGTTGAGGATGTCCATGTTCGGCGCCAGATCCGCGCCGCCGTACGGCCGCGGGTGTTCGAAGTGCAGGCCGGCCGGTACGGTACCCAGCCGCCACGCCTCCACGAGCGGCCACCGGCTGCGCAGCTTGACCAGCAGGTCGTCGTCCTCCGAGCCCCATTCGCTGTACTCGCCGCAGTACCCGCCGACCTCGTGGAACATCTGCCGCTCGATGAGCACGCTGCCCCAGTGGTAGTTGCTCAGCACGCGCTGCTCCCACGGATCGCTCTCGCGCTCCATGCCGCGCGGCAGCCGCACCAACCCCTTGTCCGCCCGGACGAATCGCTCGCCCGGCAGCGGCGTGAGCACCCCGTCCACAGTGGACGTCACGAAGCACACCTTGCCGGGTGGGAGAGTCCACGACGTGACGCCCTGCCAGTCCGGGCCGGGCATCAGGCGGTACAGCCACGGTTGCACCATGACCCGGCCGCCGTCCTGGAGCAGTTCGAGGGCGTGGCGCAGGAAGCGCGGGCCGAGCGGGAGGACGTCCGAGTCCGACAGATACAACAGCGGGGTACGGGCGGCAGCCGCGGCGGCGTTGCGCAGCCGCCCGGCCGCGCGCATCGAGGCGGGCAGCCGCAGGATCCGCAGGCGCCCGTCCGCGAACTCGCCTTCGTCGAGCGCCACCGGTACGTCACCGGCGATCGCCACCACCACCTCGCACGGCATGTCCTGGTTCAGCCAGGCCCGGGCGACGGTGGGCAGGGTCTGCCCGGCGCGGTGGCTGCCGAACAGCGGAAGAATCACGGTCACCCGGGGCCTGCCCGGGGAATCGGGGAGGGTGCTGTCAACCATCCGCGTCGTCTCCTGGAGTCGGGATGGCGCAACGATAACGGCGCGAGCCGGCCCAGTCACCACGGTACGGATACACCGTCTAACACTGTGTTTCGCCCGCCTCCTCGAACTGGCGCACCGCGGCCCGCGCCAGGGCAACGGAATCCTGGCCCCAGAGGTCGGCGCGGCGCAGTACCCCCGTCGGTATGGTGATGAGGCCGCAGCCGGCCCGCCGGGCCAGGACCGCGTCGAAGACCTGGCGGCTGCTGGCCCACACCACCTGCAGGCGGCGGGAGTCGGCCAGCGCCTGGCAGATCTCCGCGACCGCCTCCACCGGATCCCGGCCGGAGTCGGCCAGCCGCCCGGCGAACACCGAGACCACCCGCTGCGGCGCCGACCGGGTCGCCTGTTCGGCAAGGCGCGCCTGGGGAATGTCGTGCACCGCGGTCACGTTGAGCCGCTGCCCGTCGGCGGCGAGCTTCTCCAGCAATGCCCCGTTGGGTACGCCGTCGCGGTCGACGACGGGCACCTTGATGAACACGCCGCGGTAGCGGCCGCGCAGCCGATCGGCCTGGCGCAACAGGTCGTCGTCGCCGGATGCCAGCGGATAGACGCTGATCGGCCGCCCGGCAAGCGCGGGCGCGAGGATGGCGAGCAGGTTGTCCAGGGTGCCGCCGGCCTGGCGCAGGAGCGTGGGGTTCGTGGTCGCGCCCGCGATGCCCGGATGCGCGAGCCACCGCGCCAGATCGGCCGGGTCACCACCATCGGCCAGGATGCCGATACCGAGGTCCCACATCTGTCATCAACTCCTCGCAACATTGCACGGCCGCGCCCCGCCGGCCAGCAGGGCGCGTACCGCGTCGTAAAGGCTCTGGGCGCGGGACCCGGTGTATTCGCGCGGCAGGCGATCCTGTGCGTCCGCGGTGATCCAGCAGAAGCCGCAGCCGGCGGCGCGGGCGGCCAGCAGGTCGCCGCGGCGGTCGCCGAACATGAGGCTGCCGGCCAGGTCGAGGTGGTGCCGCGCCGCGGCGGCGACCAGCATGCCGGGTGCCGGCTTGCGGCAGCGGCAACCCGCCGCCGCGTCGTGCCAACAGGAGTAGACAGCAGTCAATGGCAGCCAGGCGCGGAGGTACCGGTGCACCGCCGACAACTGCGCCGGGGTCTGGGTACCGCGGGCGAGGTCCGGCTGGTTCGTCACGACCACGCAGGCGTACCCGGCGCCGGCGAGCGCGCGCACCGCCGGTACCACGCCCTCGATGAGCGCAGCCTCGGGCAGCGACCGGGCACCGCGGCGGCCACCGTCGGTATCGCGGACGAGGCGCAGCAGGACGCCGTCGCGGTCAAGGAAGGCCGCTGGTCTCAAGAAGCGTCTCCCAGTGCCCGGCGCGGCGGCGCAGCCGCGGGTCGCAGACGAGCAGGTGCCAGATCACGGCCTGGGCCGCCTCGGCGTGCATGGTCAGCGTCGCGGGATTGACTCCGCCGGCGAGGATGACGTCGTCGGAGTACTCGATGACGGCGCCCTCGCCGCGGCCGAGGACCGACACGATGGCCGCGCCCCGCGCCTTGCCGTACCGGCAGGCGTGCACCAGCGGGACGCTCACCCGGCGCGCGAGGTCACCGCCGCCGACGCTGAAGACCAGCAGCAGGTCGTCCGGGCCGAGCCGGGCGGTGGCGAGCATGACGGCCAGGCTGTCGTCCCAGCCGTCGTCGTTGACGGCGGCGGAGAACTCGCTGACGTTGTCGGTCGGGCAGAAGGCGTCGATCTGCGCCAGCCGGCGCAGGTCGGCGGCGGCGTGGCTGGCGTTGCTCGCGCTGCCGCCCAGGCCGAGGACGAAGACCCGGCCGCCGATCTCGCGCACCTCGACCAGCCGGCCCACCAGCCGGTCGACCGGCTCCTGGTCGAGCCCGGTCAGCAGGCTCGCCATCTCATCCAGAAACACCCGTACGTGGCTCACGCCGACCGCCCGCCCAGCGCGGTGACCCGCACCCCGTCGTGGACCGGCGCGAACCGCACCGGTCGCGCCCCGAGCTCCGCCATCCGCCGGTCCAGCCGGGCGGCGCGCACCGGGTCGGGTGCGGCGACGAACAGCACGAAGCCACCGCCGCCGGCACCGACCACCTTGCCGGCCGACACCCCCAACTCCACCGCGGCCGCCATGAGCTTGTCGATCCACGCCGACGAGGTTTGGGCGCTCGCCATCCGCTTGCGCCGCCACGACTCGTTGACGTACTCGCTGTACCGCTCCAGATCGCCGTCGAGGAACGCCTTCTCCGCGTGTACCGCGTCGGTGAGCTGGACGTGCAGCGTCGCTTCGGTCTCCGCGGAATAGCTGCGCTGCACCTCGCGCAGCACCGGGCTGCTCTCCCGGCGAATCCCGGTGTAGTACAGGCGCAGCCAGGAAACCGCCTCCCGCGGCTCGGCCGACAGGTCGGCGGAGACCTCCACGTGCGCGCCCGAGTCGGTCACCAGCCGGCGCAGCCCGCCGAAGGCGCTGAGGAACGGGTCCTGGAAGCCGACCGGGCGGGCCGCCTCGCGCTGCTCGATGCGTACCGCCTCCTCGGCCAGTTCGCGCGGCGTGGTGGCGGTACCGGTGAGCGCCTTCACGGCGGCGAGCAGCGCGACGAGGAACGCCCCCGAGCTGCCGAGGCCGGTACCGGACGGCACGTCGGCACAGCTGAGGATCTCGATGCCGGTGTGCAGCCCGTGCTGGCGCAGTACCGGGCGGATCAGCTCGTGGCGCAGGTCGTCCACGTGCTCGACCTCCTCCACCCGGCCGTACTTGGCGCGTACCAGGTCGTCGGCGACCGGGCGGTGCAGGATCACCGTGACGTACTTGTCGATCGCCAGGCTCATCAGCTGGCCGCCCGCCCGTCGCGCGAAGGCCGGCAGGTCGGTACCGCCGCCAGTGACGCTGATCCGCAGCGGCGCTCGGGCGATGATCATCGGTGCTCCCTCCCTAGCAGTCGTCCACTGAGGACAGTGCCGTCCCGCGGCCGGTCGACCGCGGCCAGCGGCGCCGAGGCCGGGCAGTCCAGTACCCGCCCGCCACCCTCGCCCGCGAGGCGTGGCCACAGGTCGCGGCCGAGGTCGCCGCCGTGGCAGCCGTGCATCGCGCTCGCCGAAAGCGCCGCCACCCCGGCCCAGACCCGGCAACTGCGCGGGCCCAGCCGGCCCGGCTTCTCGCGGAACGCGACCAGCGGCCGCACCCCGTCCGGACCCACCGCTGCGCCGGCCGTGATGACGCCCGAATTCTCGTAGTCCTCGCGCTGGTGTGCCAGCAGTACCGCGGGCGCGTCCGGTACCCCGCGCGCCAGCGCGGCCAGCGGTGGCCGGCCCACGATGTCGCCCAGCCAGACCAGGAACCGCGGGCAGGGTTCGGCCGCCCAGGCACGGCGCAGGGTACCGAGGGTGCCCTGCGGCGTTTCGTCAACGCAGAGAGCGACATCGATACCCTCGCGGCTGTTGAGAAAGGCGCGCACCGCGGCGGAGTGCTGGCGCAGCACCGTGACGGTGACCCGGCGGGCGCCCTGCGCCTCGCATTCGGCCAGGATCCGGTCGAGCACCGGCCGGCCGGCCACCGGGTACAGCGTCTTCGCCGTGTGGTAACCCAGCCGGGTGCCGAGGCCGGCGGCGAGGACGAAGACGGGCGGCAGCTCAGCCATTGGCCCGGGCCTTCTCGACGACGCGCAGTACCGATACGGCCAGGCCGCCGTTGCCCGGCGCGCCCGCGCCTACCAGCTCGCGGAAGTCGCACCACTCGCGCTCCCATACGTCGCCCTGCGGTACCGCAAGCTCCTCGGTGACCGGGGGGCCGGCCCGGTCGGCGCGGCGCCGGTGCCGCACCAGGCGGCTGTCCCCGTAGCTGCCGCCGAGTCCGGACAGGTGCACGCTGCCTTTCGTGGCCGCGAAGTCGAGCCGGAACTCGTTGCGCCAGAACGACCAGCTCACCGTGAGCACGGCCGTGCCGCGCTCCTGGGACAGCAACAGCGCCGCGGTGTCCTCAACCGGCAGCCCCCACGCCTTGGCCGACAGCAGCGATTTGACCGCGGCCACCTCGCCGAGCAACTGCCGGGACAGGTGGATCAGGTGCACCCCTTGGTCCAGCAGCTCGCCGCCACCGGAGCGCCGGGGATCCGCCCGCCACTCCGCCGCCATGCCGGGGCGCCCGCCGTGGCCGTACGACGCGCGCAGGTGCAGTGCCTCGCCGAGATCCGCGGTCGCGTCGAGGAAGGCCCGGACACCGGGGTAGTGCACGAGCGAGTACCCGACCTGCAGCGGCACCCCGTAGCCGGCTGCCGTGCATACCAACCGTTCCAGGGTCTCCGCGTCGGTGGCGCCCGGCTTCTCCACGAGTACCGGCAGGCGCTTGTCCAGGCACCGGCGCACGCCGGCCGCGAGCGCGCTGTTGGGGGTGGCCACCACGACCGCGTCGACATCCTCGACCAGTTCCTCGGCGCAGCGCGCCGGCCGGGCGCCGCACTCCCCGGCCAGGTCGAGCGCGGGCTCGGCAAGGACGTCGTGCACCCGGGTGACCCGGTCGCCGCAGGCCTGGATGGCCCGCGCCCGCCGCCGGCCCATCTGGCCGCAGCCCAGAATCCCGACCCGTAGCGTCATCGCACCGGCTCCGCGGGCTGGCGGCGCAGGGTCAGCCGGTCGCTGTCCTGCAACGCGGCCAGGCAGTCGGGAGCCCAGGTGTCCCACGGGTCCCACTGCGCGGCAACCAGCTTTCCCGTCAACGGCCGCGATTCGTCCGACAGCAACCAGGCCGCGCACGCCGCCGCCCGGCGCAGCACCGCCTCGGAGGCGGTCGCGGTGGGCGCCGGTCCCTCAACCTCTTGCAGGGCACCGGACCACAGGTCGCTCGCGAAGGCGCCGGGGGCCAGCGCGTTGACGCGTAGCCGGGCCGGGCCGAGTTCGGCGGCGAGCGTTTCGGTATGCCGGACCACCGCCGCCTTGCTCGCGGCGTAGGCCGCCACGCCCGGCCGCGGCCCCGCCGCGCCGCCACCGGAAATGTTCAGCACGGCCGAACCCGGTGCGGCGTATCGCACCGCCGCCGCACACCCGGCCACGCAGCCGAGCAGGTTCACCGCGACGGTCTCCTGCCACGCGGCCACGTCCACCGGGCCCAGCCGCCCCACCGGACCCGTGGTCGCCGCGGCGTTGACCCAGCCGCGCAACGGCCCTTGGCACAGTGCGAGCCGGGCCAGGCCGGCCAACTCGTCGGGCTGCCGCACGTCGACCCCGGCACCGATGTGCCGGCCGGCATTGGCGTCGTAGGTGCCGCGGCGGGAGGCGGCCACGACGGTCCAGCCGGCGGTGGCCAGCGCGCCGGCGATGCGGCCGCCGAGCCGCCCGCTGCCGCCGACGATGACGGCCACCCGCGGGTCAGCAGGGCGCGACATGCCGCACCACCGCCTGCTCGCGCATGGCCGCGTCGGCGCGCGCGAGCACGGTACCGTCCACCGGTTCCCGGTCGAACCAGCCGAGGAACTCGTCGATCGACTCACCGGTGTCGTGCCGGGGGTACCAGCCCTCGGCGCGCAGCCGGCTGATGTCGCTGACCGTGTGCCGGGTGTCGCCGACCCGGTACGCCGCGGGCTGCGCCGGCTGGGGCGACTCGCGCCCGAACCGCTTGGCGACCGCGTCCGCGACCTCCTGCACGCTGACCGCGCGCCCGCCGCCGACGTTGTAGACGCACTGACCGCGCGGGCGCTCCACGGCCAGCACGTTGGCCTCGGCCACGTCGCGGACGTTGACGAAGTCGCGCAACTGCCGGCCGTCCTCGTACAGGGTCGGCTCGCCGCCTTGGCTGTAGGCGAGGACCAGCCGGCGCAGCAGGCCGCTGTAGGCGTTGCGCCACGAGTTGCGGGCGCCCTGCACGTACGTGTAGCGCATGGCCGAGGTGCTGATGCCCAGGCGGGTGCCGAGCACGACGGTCAACCGTTCGGCGGCGGCCTTGCTGATGCCGTAAGCCGTTCCCGGTGCCACCACCTCCTCGGCGATGAGCAGCGGGGCCGCGCTCGCACCGCACTCCGGGCACACGTGATCCCATTGGCCGGCGGCCAGTTGGCGCTCCGGCCGCGGTCCGGGTACGAACGCGTGCCGGCGGGTGGCGGGCGGTACCGAATCGGGTTGCCGTACCTGGACATCCAGCGGCGGTACCGTGCCGTACTCGCGCGGGCACAGGTAGCTGCCCTCGCCGGCGACCGACTGGGAAGACGCCACCACCACCGACGCCATGGTGAGCCGGTCCCGTTCCACGATCTCGAAGATGGCGGCGGTCGACGCGGCATTGGTGTCGATGAAGGTGGCGTAGTCGTGCATGTAGTCCTGGTACGCGGCGAGGTGCAGCACGCTGTCGACCCGGTGCAGCAGGCGCGCCAGCAGATCGCGGTCGCGCACGTCGCCGGCGACCCGTTCGGCGGCCGGGTGCAGGTACGCCGGCCACGCTCCCGCGTGTACCCGCTCCTGGCGGCTGTCCAGCACCACCACGTCGTGCCCGCGCTCGACGAGCAGGTCCACGCTGTGCGAGCCGATGAACCCGGCGCCGCCGGTGACCAGTACGCGCATCCTCACCGCCTCCCCAACAGCTCAGCTCAGCCGGCCGGCCGCGCGTCGAGCGTCAGCGTGCCGTAACTGGTGAAGGCGGCCGAGATCGTGCCGGTACCCGGGGAACCAGCCGGTACCGGTACCGGTACCTGGCTGAGGGCGGGACCGTCGATCGACGCGTCCCGGTGGCCGCCCACCGGTACCTCCTTGCACACGCCCTGACTGCGTACGGATAAGAAGGCGTTCCAGGTGCCCGGTGCCAGTGGCTGCCCGTCACCCAGGTCGGCGAGGTCCAACTCGATCTCGAACCCGGCCGTGCCGTACTGGTACCGGCCCTGGCCGACCTGCTCGTCGAGGCCGGGGGTCGCCACCACGGTCACCGGCCAGCGGTGTTCGGCGCGGCCCAGCTTGTCCCGCAGCACGAACTCGGTGGCCACGTCGACGGTGTCCACGTGCTCGATGTACGCGTGCCCGGTCAGCCGCAGCCGGGCGCCGTCAAAGGCCATCCCGGCGAGGTGGTGGCGCACCTGGAGTTCGCCGGTGACGTCGTAGCACTCGTCCGGCACGCCGACCGCCGGGTCCTGGAAGTACCGGTACCCGGCGTAGACCTGGCCGTCGCGTACGACATCCTTGGCCCGCTCGCCGGCAGCGGCCGCATGAATCAACTC
>JBPYFB010000540.1:0-9236 GCA_051986465.1 Rugosimonospora sp. | reverse complement strand
AAGGCCGCGGGAGCCCAGCCGGGTACCGACATCGTCTCCGGCGGGGTGGTCGACGAGGCCAAGGCCGCGATGGAGTCCGACGCGATCGCGTTCGCGCTCGCGGCGCTCGTACTGGGCGCGTCCCTGGCGTCCCAGTTGCTGCAGGCGATGCGGGCGGCCCGACTCGCCCGGCTCGCGGAGCTGCCGGAGGGCTTCGTGGCCGGACGGGTCAAGGGGCTGTACGGCGCGGTCGACCCGGCCGCCAGCAAGGTCGGCGAGTTCACGTTCACCAACGAACCCGTACGCACCGAAGGGCGGTGGCGGGTCGTCAGGATCGAGGTCAAGGGGGCGGACGGCTCGTTCGGCCACGTGGAGCGCGCCTGGGACCCGGCCACCGGCGAGGTGCAGTACCGCGAGGCCAACCTCGACATGATTCCGAAGGAGCGTCGCTGGCTGAACACAGAGCCGCCGTTGCAGGCGGGCAAGGGTACGCCGCTGTCCACGTACATGAACCTGCGAGCGATGCGGGCGTTGGGCGTACCGGCGGGCGGCATCCGGGTGCTGCGGCTGACCGGCGTGCAGAACGTCCGCTCGGTGATTCAGTTCAACCTGGCGATCCAGGCCGGGCTACCCGAGGACGCCGCGGCCATGAAGACTCAGTCCACACAGTACGGTGGAACGGCGGCGACCCAGGCCGGCGGGGGACGCATCGTCGGCGCGACGGTGCACGGCGGCGAGATGGTGCAGCTGTCCGACCTGCTCAAAACGTGGGAGGGCGAGATGCCCGACCCGAAGATGGTCGCCAACCACAACGAGTTGCTGGCTCAGTACGGGCTGACCCGGGACACCAAATGGTTGGTACGGTCGAACTTCGACATCGAGCTGCGGCTGGCGGATACCCCGATCGTCGTGCCGCCGGTCCGGCCGAGCGACGACAAGGACAAGCACTAGCCAACCGCGGAGTGTCCTCAGTCAGGCAGTGCGTAGTAGTCCTCGGTCGTCACCTGAACGAATCCGAGAGAGGTGTAGAGGTTCAGCGCCCGGTCGTTGTCGGTGGCGACCTCCAGGTTGACGGCCTGCGCGCCGTCGGCCCGGGCTTTGCGGCACAGCCGGTGCAGGACATCGCGTCCAATGCCGCGTCCTTGATAGGCGGGGTGGATGACGAAGCCGTAGACCCCGGCATCGTCTCCTTCGCGAATCAAGCGAACGGTACCAATCAACGCACCGTCGCGTTCGACCACGAGCATGTTCGGGTCGACAGTGCTCGGGCCGTCATTGCCTGGGTTACCGGTCGCCGGCGGTCGCCAACCGAACCCGAGGTCGAGCAGTTCATACACGGCCGGCAGGTCCTGCACGGTGGCTGCTCGGATCGTCACAAGAGGATCGGCGCGCACGTTGTTCGGTTGCCCGGGCAACCGCAGGGCGTGTTCGGAGTGGTGCGGCGTTCCTCCTCGACGCAGTGCCAGCGCCCGCCCGGCCACCGACGCGCGAGGGACAATGAGCAACGTGGCGGCATGCGCGCGCTCACGCAATACCTGCTGCGCCTCGTTCAGCAGCGCGGTGCCGATCCCCTGCCTGCGGAACTTGGGATCGACCATGCCGGCCAGTTCCAGGACGGGCGCGCTGTGGGCGTAGATCCCCAGGAAGCCGAGCAGCTGCCCATCACTCCACCACAGCAGATCCTCGACGTCTCGTCCTGTGCGACCGCGCAGTTCGTTCCATTCCAACTTCAGCCGCCCGCCGTCAGCCGCGACAACTCGACGCTCCAGGCTCGCTACGGCCTCAAGCGTCGACGGGGAGAGTCCTGCGCTGCGGTACACCACACTGCTACCTCAGCACCCCAGTCAAGCGCTTTTCGCCGGGCGACAGACCGCCCGCTCAACAGCACAGACACCACAGCCCACATGACGTGACACGGACACCAGATCCCCCCGCGTTTGCCCAGCTCAACACCTGACTCGCGGACCACAAGGACGCGAAAGACGCGGGCGCCAAGTTGGCTGTTCGCCGGCAACCCAGGCACCGGGTCGGTTACTCTCGGCGTGCATCTGGGGTGGCTGGTTAGCCGAATTCTCCCCAGCTTGAGAGTCCGAGCCGTGCCTTCCGTTCGATACGCGGGAGGCGAATCGCCGTGCCCAACAGCAGACAAGCTTGCATGATTGGAGAACCGTATGCGTCGCACGACTCGACTGATGACGAGCACGCTCGTCCTGGCAGCGGTAGCGGCAGGTGGCGCGCTGACCACAAGCACCACGGCTTCCGCGTCCAACAACACCCCGGACACCAACGTGGTTCATCTCAAGCTCACGCCGTCTTCGGCACAACTGGCCGGCTGCATGCCAGGCGTCCAGGTGAACGTCGACGTCCGCCTCACCACGGATCAGAGGGGTTTTGACACCTTCGTGATCAGCGGTCGCAACCTGCCGCCGAACACAGCGTTCACGGTCTTCCTGTTGCAGACCGCGGTTTCCCCGTTCGGCGCCGCCGAATACATCGGCGACTTCACGTCAGACAAGCGCGGCCGCGCGCGGAACAGGTTCAGGCTGATCGTCCAGGAAGCCTTCTCATCCACCCTCGTCAACGGGAGCCGGGTGCGGGTGGACCTCAACCAGGTGGGCGCCTGGTTCGCCGACCCGAAGGGCGACGACTTCTGCCTCGGCCCCAACAGCCCGGTGACACCGTTCGACGGCGACAACGAGGCCGGCGTACAGGCGTTCAACTCGGCCAACACCAACCCGTTGCCGGCACCCTGACGGTGAGCATGCCGCTGCCGGCAGCGGAGGGTCCGGGGTATTCCCCGGCGCCGCCACGGCGTCGGCGCCCGATCGGCCAGGCGTCACATGGTGAGCAGCTTGTCCAGCGTGATGGGCAGCTCCCGTACCCGTACCCCGGTCGCGTTGAACACCGCGTTCGCGATCGCCGCCGCCGCGCCGACCGTACCCAGCTCGCCGATGCCCCGTACCCCGAGCGGGTTGAAGACCGTGTCCGGATGCTCCACAAAGGACACGTCGATCGGCGGCACATCGAGATGGACAGGCAACATGTAGTCCATCAGGTTGGTGTTGGCGATCCGGCCGCTGGCCCGCTCGACGCGCGCGCCCTCCGACATCGCGTGGCCGATGCCGAAGATGACCCCGCCGATGATCTGGCTGCGCGCCGTCTTGTGGTTGACGATCTTCCCCGCGTCGATCACCGTGGTGATCCGAGTCAGGCGCGGCTCGCCGGTCCAGCGGTTCACCCGTACCTCGGCGAAGTGCGCGCCGAAGGAGTGGAACGCGTACTGGTTGGCGTCTCCCCCGCTGTCGTTTCCGGTACCCTCGACGCCGGACGAACCGGTCGCACGCAGCAGGTCGGCGAAGGCGACGCGCTGGTCGGACGCGACCAGCTCACCGTCCTGATAGGACACTGAGGCGGGATCCATGCCGTGCAGCGGCGAGTGCTCGTCGGTGACGGCGAGCTGGATCAGCGCCTGCTTGGCGGCCTCGGCGGCGGCGACGGCCGCGCTGGAGACGCTCGCGGTGGAGGTGGACCCGAACGCGCCCAGGTTCGCGGGAAGCGTGGAGTCACCGAGACCCGGTTGGATGCGGTCCAGCGGCACGCCCAACCGGTCCGCGCCGAGAATGGTCAGTACCGTCCACATGCCCGTACCGAGGTCGGCGGTGGCCGAGGCGATGCCGACGGTACCGTCGGGTTGGAACCGGACCCGCACCGTGGTGGGCAGGTGGCTGGCCGGATACACGGCGGTGGACATGCCCAGGCCGACCAGAAAGTCGCCATCGGTCACCGAGCGCGGCACCGGGTTGCGCCGTGACCAACCGGCCTGCGCGGCGCCCTCCTGATAGCACTCGTCCAGATGCTTGCTCGACCAGGGCACACCGCGGCCCAGGTAGGTGGTGGCGTAGTTCTTCAGGCGCAGCGCCACCGGGTCCATCCGCAGCGCGTGGGCCAACTCGTCCATCGCGCTCTCGATGGCGAAGGAGCCGGACTCCTCGCCGGGCGCCCGCATCACCGTGGACGGCGGCCAGTCCAGCGTCACCGTCTTCTGCCCGACGTGCAGGTTGGTGGTCTGGTAGAGGAAGCGCGAGGTGCTCCCCGGCGCCGACTCGAAGGTCCATCCCGAGGCGGACAGACTGGAGTAGGCGTCGTGCTTGAGGGCGGTGAGCGTACCGTCGCGTGCCGCGCCGAGCGTGACGGTCTGCTGGACCGCCGACCGGTGCCCCGTGACGGTGAAGGTCTGCGCTCTGGTCAGCGCGGTCTTCACCGGCCGGCCGAGAGCCCAGGCGGCGGCCGCGGTTACCAGGTCATGCGTCCAGGTGCTCGCCTTGTTGCCGAAGCCGCCGCCGACATGCGGGCTGACCACGTGTACCTGCGCGGCGGGGATACCGAGCGCGGCGGCGATGTTCGCCGCGTGGCCGATCGGGCTCTGCGTGCCGCTGTACGCGGTGAGCTTGTCTCCCTGCCATACGGCGAGGATCGAGTGCGGCTCCATCGCGTTGTGGTGCTTGGCTGGTTGCGTGTACGTACCGGAGACGGTCACCTCGCTCGCGGCAAGGGCGTCGTCGATCGAGGCGACGCCGTCCGCGAGGATGTCCGTCGGCGGCAGTTCCGTGGCGTTGGCCAGCTCGTCCACAAAGGACACAGCCGCCGGCTGCGGGGTGTAGGACACGCGGATCTGAGTGGCGGCGAACCGGGCCTGCTCGAAGGTCTCCGCGACGACCAGGGCGACGATCTGTCCATAGTGGCGTATCTGGTCGTCCTGCAGCGGCACCCAGTTCTGGGTGGGGCCGCGCAACGTGTTCAGCGGCAGCGGGTTGAACGGCGTATAGACGGCGAGCACGCCGGCCGAGGCGCTTGCCCGCGTGGTGTCCATGGCATGGATGGTGCCCTTTGCCACGGTACTGAGCAGCAGGTAGCCGTGACAGACACCGTCCGCGTCGTGGTCCACGCCGTACTTCGCGCCGCCGGTGACCTTGAGCCTTCCGTCCACCCGGTTGACGGAACCGCCCAGTGGTGTGTCAGCCATTGTTGTCTCCCGTACTCATCCGGCCAGGCCCATCAGGGCACGGACAATGACCCGCTGCACCAGAGCCAGCTTGAACCGGTTCTGCGCCAGCGGACGGGCACCGACAACCGCGAGGCGCGCCGCCGACTCGGCCACGGCCTGGGTCAGCGGCTTACCGCGCAGCGCGCTCTCCACCGCCGCCAGCCGCCACGGCACGGAGGCCACTCCGCCGACCGCGACCCGTACGTCCCAGATGACGCCGTGCAGGAGGTTCACCGCCACGGCCGCGGAGGAGAGTGCGAACCCGTACGATCGGCGGTCCCGCGTCTTCAGGTATGCCGAGCGGCTGGCCCAGGGCAGCGGCGGAATCAGGATGCCCCGGATCAGTTCGCCTGGGCGCAGGTTGTGCTCCAGTTGCGGGGTGGCGCCAGGCAACCGGTAGAACTGGGACAGCGGCAGGACCCGGGGCCCCGCCGGGCTGGTCAGCGACAGCTGCGCGTCCAGCGCGATACATGCCACCGCGAAGTCGCTGGCGTGCGTGGCGACGCAGAAGTCGCTGGTACCGAGGATCGCGTGGGTGCGGTTCTCCCCGGTCAGCGCTGGGCAACCGGTACCCGGTTGGCGCTTGTTGCATGGTGTATCGGTGTCGCGGAAGTAGCCGCACCGGGTCCGCTGCATCAGGTTGCCCCCGATGGTGGCCATGTTCCGCAGCTGGGCCGAGGCGCCGTTCAACGCCTGTGCGAGCACCGGGTAGGCCGCGGTCACCAGCGGGTTGGCCTGTACCGCGCTCATCTTTTCCAGCGCGCCGATGTGCAGCCCGAAGGCGTCCACCCGGATACCGGTGAGCGGCAACCGGGTGATGTCCACCAGGTGGCTCGGCGTCATGACCCCGAGTTTCATCAGGTCGACCAGGTTGGTACCGCCGGCCAGATACGCGTAGTCGCCGGCGGCAGTGCGGCGCAACGCGTCAGGGACGTCGGTGGCGGCGGCGAAGTCGAGGGGATTCATCGTCCGGTCACCGCCCCACAGAGCTTGTCGAAGCGGCGTCAGGCGAGCGCACTACAGCCTTGATGGCGGCGAGGATGTTGGCGTAGGCACCGCACCGGCAGATGTTGCCCGACATCTTGTCGCGGATGTCGTCGTCCGTCGCGGGCAGCCCTTCGGCGACCAGCGCCACCGCGGACATGATCTGACCAGAGGTGCAGTACCCGCACTGGAAGGCATCCTGATCGATGAATGCCTGCTGCATCGGGTGCAGCGTGTCGCCGTTCGCGAGACCCTCGATCGTGGTGACCGGCCGCCCATCGACCGTGGCGGCCAGCGTCAGGCAGGACAGTACCCGGTGGCCGTCCACATGCACCGTGCAGGCGCCGCACTGGCCGAGGTCGCAACCCTTCTTGGTACCGGTGAGGCTCAGGTGGTCGCGCAACGCGTCCAGCAGGGTGACCCTCGGGTCGAGCTGGAGCTGGCGCGGGACCCCGTTGACGACGAGGTCGACGTTTACCGGGTTGGCGCCGACCGGGGCGTCGAGCGTGCCGGTGCCGGTACCGGTCGGGCTCGCGGCGGCCGGATCCGCCGTCACACCCTCGGCGACCGTCGCCGCCGCTGTGCCGACGGCGATACCGGCCGAGGCCGCCGCACCTGTAATGATCAACCGGCGCCGGGAGAATCCACCGCCCGCCGGCTCAGGGGCCGCCGCTAGGGCGCCCTCGGGCTCAGTTTCTTGCATTGTTGCATTTAAATATCTGAGAACTTGATCCGGATACCCAGACAATGAGCGGCGTCACGGGTCGTAGGGATCCGCCCTGGTCGATCGCCTATTTGCTCGGCGGGCCAATCTCGCCGATTTGTGCAACTTTCACTCAGTCATAGGCATTCGAACGGGGCAGCCGGCGGCAATTGCGTGGCTCGGACGAGTCCCGGACCCGTGGCCGCTACCCCGCTGCTGCTCGCGGTCGGCTCATCGCTGCTGGTCGAGCCAGCCGCACAACTGTGCCGGATCGCGGTCGAGCGCGGTGCGCACCTGGTCGTCATCAACCGCGACCCCACCCCGTACGACCACTTGGCGGCCGAGGTGATCCGCGTCGACATCACCGATGCGGTACCCGATCTGGTCGACCAACTCATTGCCACAAACGCTCAGATGCGTAGGACCGACGGCGCGCGACGGAGGATGCCGGCGTGAGGTGGCGGCGTGGCGGGATAATGTTGATCTCGTCCGGTCGCAGGCCGTACCGACGAGACGGAGGTCGATGGTGGCCCGTACGCTGGCTCCCTCGCAGCGCTCGCGCGTTCTACTCGGCGGGCCGCACATCTCTACGCCGAGCCTGCTCTTCGAGACCGAGGATCTCCTGCTGGAGGCGCCGAACTGGTCCTTGGACGGTTCGCGTCTGTACCTCAACGGCGACGGTGCGCTGTGGTGGCTACCGGTTGACCGGCCCGACGACGGAATCACGCCGGTCGCGTTCGAGGGTCTGCCTCCCCTCAACAACGACCACGTCCTTGACCCAGACGGGCAGCACGTGTTCATGTCGGCGGACGACGGGCACATCTATCGCGGCGCGTTGACTGGCGGGCAGGTCGTACGGCTCACGCCGGACGATGGGCGTTGGCATTTCCTGCACGGCGTCTCGGGTGACGGGTCACGGTTGGCCTATGTCGAGATCGAGACCTTTGAGCGACCCGGCCGCCTGATGATCCTCCCGATCGGCGCCGGCAGCCCGATGGCGGTACCAACCGGGCGAGGGCATATCGACGGTCCAGAGTGGAGCCCTGACGGAGGCTGGATCCTTTACAACACCGAGGAGTTCACCGATGCCCCGGGACACGCACAGCTAGCGCGGATGCCTGACGGCGGCGGTATCCCCGAGCGGCTCGTGGCGAGCGAGACGGTCGACTGGTTTCCGCACCTGTCGCCGGACGGCCAATACGGTTCCTACCTTTCGTTCCCGAAGGGGACGCTCGGGCATCCGGCGGATCTGGACGTCGTCGTCCACGTGGTCGCGGCAGGCGACTGGGGCACCTCGCTCCGGCGCTACCCACTCTTCGGCGGCCAGGGCACACTCAACGTCAACAGCTGGTCACCCGAGAGTCAGCGATTCGCGTTTGTCGCATATCCGCTGTCCTGAGCCACGACTCACCCGCCGTGCGCTGGCAGGGTACCCGCGCGGACAGTACCGTCAATGCATGTCGTCGAAGCGCCTGGTGGGCCGCGGTTGAGCCGGTCAACCAGGGCGATGCTTCGGACGGCGGCGCAGGCGCAGGCGAGTGCCGCGGAGTTGGCCGAGATTGTGCGCGCGGCGCACCAGGAGGTCGTGTCCGCGTACGACGTGGTGCGCGAGCGGCAGGTGTGGGTCGCCACCGAGAAGATGTCGATCGAGGCGATCAAGGACATCTCGGACGGCCGGGTACGCCTGGACGAGCTGCCGGTACACGGCTTCTTCAGCGTCGCCGACGTGCTGCGCGCCGGACCTGATCAACTGACCAAGGTGCCCGGCATCGGCGCGGGTACCGCTCCGAAGGTCATCGCCGCGGCGGAGCGGATACGTCAGGCGGCACGCGACTCGCACCGGTTCCGCATCGAGCTCGACCCGACCGATGCGGAGACCACCAGGCTGTTGCAAGCACTGGCAGTATGGGCCGCGGTACGCCATGCCGGTGCGGCACACGCGCAGGAGGCGGCCCAGTTCGCCGAGGAGCTGGCCGCCGACCGCCCGATCGCCGAGCCGGCCGCGGCCGGTCGGCTGCGCACCCTGTTCGTACCGCGCCGGGAACGGGCCAAGGCCGACGCGGCGGCGACGCGGATCCGGCAGCGGCTGCAGCAGGCGAATTCCAGCGGTCTACTGCGGGCGGCGCACGACATCCGCAACATCACGGTACCCAGCCCGGAACAGGTCTGGCGCGACTTCGAACGGCGCTCGGTGGAGTACTACGGCGTGCTCGGTCAGGCTGTCCGCCTGGGCGGGGACGCGGCCTCCGAGGGCTTCCTGCCGGCCGACATCGTCGAGCGGATCAACGCGCAGCCACTGGACACCTCCCGCCTGTCGGAGCACCTGCGACTGCGTGGATACCAGTCCTTCGGCGCCCGGTTCATCCTGGTGCAGCGGCGGGTCATCCTCGGCGACGAGATGGGGCTCGGCAAGACGGTCCAGGCCATCGCGGTGATGGGCCACCTGGCCGCGGACGCCGCGAACGCCGCGAACGCCGGCATGAACGGCACCGCCGGTAAGGACACTGTGGACAGTTCCGGGACGGG
>JBPYFB010000539.1:0-6654 GCA_051986465.1 Rugosimonospora sp. | reverse complement strand
GCAGCACGCCGGCCAGGTGCGCGGCGGCCAACCCGTCGACCAGTGCCAGACCGATCCGGGCGGCGTCCAGCGGGGCGAGCGGTCCGTCCCGCTTGACCACCACGTCGAGCGAGCGGCCGACGACAAGCTCCATGACGATCCACGGTCGTTTGTCGCTGAGCAACACGTCGTACACCCGAACGACATTCGGATGCGTCAACCGCGCGGAGGTCCGCGCCTCGCGCACCGTGCGCCCCCACACGTCGGCGTGGCCCGGCGGAAGCCCGGGCAGCGCGACGACCTCTTTCATCGCGACATCGCGGGCCAGGACCTCGTCCTCGGCCTGCCAAACCGTACCCATCGCACCGGCGCCGATGGGCCGCACCAACCGGAAGCGACCCCCCACCACCTGACCAACGACCGCCATGCGCCCTCCCAACCGCTGACACGCACATCAACGACGCTCAGTTCAGCGGGGCGCGGCGGTCGTGGATGGACAGTTACCGGCGCAGCCGCAGCCGGGTGGCGAGCGCGGCGCCGGCGGCCATCACCCCGCCGCCGATCGCGGTCACCGCCGCCGGCAGCCACGGCGGGATGTCGAGGAATACCGTGATGCCGAGGATCCGGGACAGGCCCCAGGGCAACAGGTTCATCTGGTCGTTCCAGGCGGTCAGCGCGCGCTCCATGCCGGTGGCCGAGGCGGTGGCGCCGAGGGCGGCGACCGGGGTGCCGGCGGCGATCAGGACCAGGCCGGCGCGGCGGGGACCGGTCAGGCCGTAGCCGCGCAGTGCGTGATAAGCGGCGAACAGTACCCACAGGAAGGCGGCGAACGCCACCGTGATGTATGCGGAGCGCGCCTGCGGCCGGGTCCAGAAGTCCAACCAGTACAGTCCCGGCCCGCGCTCGGCGAGCGCGCCGAGCAGGATGCCGGTGCGGGCCAGCGCGGCACCGCCCAGCGCGGCGCCGAGCGCGAACGGGTCGGCCCCGCCGATGAAGGCGCGCAGCACGCCCGCGAACAGCGCCCAGCCGCCGAGGCTGACGGCAAGGTGGACGGGCGAGCCGAACCAGGTGTAGATCGCGCGGCTGAGGAGCAGGGCCAGTCCCGGCAGCGCCCAGACCAGGACACGATCTACGGTACCCGGTGGGGTTGGGGATGGCAGGTCAGCGACGCGCCACGGGGCGACGGCTCCCGTCCACAGCGCGCGCAGTGCGGCGGCACCCGGTACGGTCCGGCCGGCGAGGGCGGCCAGTACCCGCTGCCCCACCGGGCTGCCCAGCAGGAACCCGACCGCGAGCGCGGCGAGCAGGCACCGGGCCAGCAACGCCATCACGAGGTCGCGTTGCGCGTGGGCCAGCCCGAGGTCGGCGGCGGGGAACCGGTACGGCGGGAGGTCCACGTTGCCCGTGTAGCGCCGTACGTGCTCGTCGCGCGCGGCCCGGTACTGGACGCGCGCCTCGGCCCAGGCGGCGCGGGCGGCCGGGGCGCCGGTATCGAGCCACTGCGCGTGGCGCAGGAACATGGTGCGGTACGCGCCCAGCGTGTCGAACAGGCTGACCTGAAAGTCCAGGGTGTCCACGAAATGCTGGCGCAGTCCGCAGGCGTGCCAGGTCGCCGGTGCGGTCGAGGCGAGCAGCGCACGCATCTGCCGGGCGACGGCGCTCGCCTGCTCGCCCTCCTGGATCGCCTCGTCGAGGTGGTCCCGGCTGACCGCGTAGATGCTGTCGAGCACCGCGCTGTCACCGGTCACGATGTCCCACTCGAAGATCCACATCATGGGCGGCGGTTCCAGGCCGAGTGCCTTGACGCTACGGCTGGCGTACGCGCCGATGTACAGGCCCTTCTCGATCGCCTCGCGGGAGAGGGCCAGCACCCGCCCGATCTCCTCCACAGTGGACGGATCCGTGCTGAAGGTCTGCCGTATCCAGTCCGCCGTCAGCGTCGCCGGATCGGTACCCGGATCCCAGGCGAGGCGCCCGAGCGCGTACACGTTCAGGTCGAAGAGTTGCCAGAACCCCGCGCGCAGGTACAGGGTGCGCGGGCCGGCGCGCAGCGGTCCACCCATCTGCGTCCACGTCCACACGCCTTCGATGTGCGGGTTGGCGGCGAGCAACCGGTCCAGCGCCTGCTGGTGCAGCGCGCCGAGGTCGTTCGGAAGCGCGCCGAACCCCTCGAACTCGCGCCGCGCCTGGAACTCGACGATCCGCCGGTGGGTACCGGTCTCCAGGGTGGTGTTCAGGGGCAGGTAGCTGTAGTAGTCGCCGAGACAGTACTTTGTGGACACGATGAGGTGCGGGTCGTCGATACCGCCCAGGACTTCGTGGTACGACTCCGGATTGGTGTGCATGTCGCCGACCGCGCCCTGGCCGATACTCCAGGTGCGGAAGACGATCTCGCGTCCGGTCTCCCCCGCCACTTCCAGGAAGGCCCGCAGCATCGCCCGTACCGAAGCGGCGGTCTTCACCGCGATCTGCGACGTATAGTCCCAACCCTCGAAGCGGTAGCTCGCCCCACCCTCACCGACGCGGATCACCAGCCCATCCGCGTATGGCAGCGAGGCGAACAGCTCGCGCAGTCCGGCCTGATAGACCGTCCACAGTCGAGGGTCGTCGGTCTTCAGGCCACCGAAGGTGCGGGTCAGGTACTGGCGCAGCGGCGGCGAAAGCGCCAGCATGTCGGTCGCGAAGTAGACCCGCATACCCATGTCGTGCGCGTACCGCCACACCGGCTCGAACGCCGCCACCATGGCCCGGGCCCGCGCCACGTGCGAGTCACCGGCCGGGTAGACCGGGAGCCCGGCGAACGTCACGTACTCCAGGAACCCGGGGATGACGATGGCGTTGTATCCGAGCGCGAGGCAGTGCTCGACGAGCTGCCGGAACTGCCCCTCGATGCGCCGCACCTGGGCAGTGTCCACATAGGGCGGTCCGGGCAGCACCGCGGGCCCGACGACGTCGGTGTTGAGTGAGTAGTCGTCGCTCGCCACGAAACCGGCCGGGTCGTCAGAGAGCCCGACCGCTCCGGTATCCACGAGGCGCAGCCCCAGGCGCGGCGCGACCACCCGGCCGTCCTCGCCAGCCGGCAGCGGGTCCGTACCGGAGCGGATCCGGTCGGCGAGCGCGTACAGCCCGGCCGCTGCTCCGGCGGGCGTCGCCGCCTCCAGCAGCAGGCCGCCGTGCGAGCCGCGCAGCCGGTACGCCTCCCCGGCGAGCCCAGGAGTCGCCGATACCGCGACCCGCAACGTGCGGGCGCCATCGGGAGAACCGGCGACCACCACCGGTGCCACCGCACCCCGGGCCGTGAACGCCTCCACGACGGCGCGCGCGGCCAGCCGTACCCGAAGATCCTCCGGGGCGTCGATCCGGCTGATCCGCGGCGGCGCCGCCACCCCGCTCCGGCGCGCCGGAACCGACCGCGGCGCCAGCACGTTGGCCGGCCGGAAGCTGATGCCCAACGCGGCGCCGATTTGCCACGCCACCAGCGCGCCCGCGCCCAGCAATCCGGCGGCAACGCCGCCCGTCACCCACGGCCGGCTGCTGCGGCGGCGTCCACCCGCACCCAAAACCACGATCACATTGTCACTGGGCTTGCGGGCTTCGGGCAGGCCAAATCGGTAGACAACGGGTTACGACCCGGCCATCGTGGCGGCATGCGGCAGGAAGACATCTGGGACACGGTGACCGCCCAGCGCTACGACACGCCAGACACCGGCATGTTCGCACCCGAGATTCTGGAACCGACCGCCGAACGCCTCGCCGAATTCGCCGGGGACGGACGGGCGCTCGAATTCGCCATCGGAACCGGACGCGTCGCCATCCCGCTGGCCGCGCGCGGCGTATCCGTCACCGGCATCGAGCTGTCCCGCCCGATGGTCGACCGGCTGCGCGAAAAGATGGACGAGGCGACGATCCCAGTCATCATGGGCGACATGGCGACGGCGACGGCTCCTGGCACGTACACCCTCGTCTATCTCGTCTACAACACGATCGCCAACCTGCTCACCCAGGCCGAGCAGGTTGCCTGCTTCCGCAACGCGGCCCGGCACCTGAGCCCGGGCGGGCGGTTCGTCATCGAGCTGTGGGTACCCGAACTGCGCAGGCTCCCACCCGGCCAGCAGGCGATGGTTTACCACGTCGAACCGGGCTACATCGGCCTGGACACGTACGACGTGCTGGACCAGCAGGTGGTGTCGCACCACTTCCGGTTCGACGAGACCCGGCAGGCCCGGCTGACCCGCACCCCGCACCGGTACATCTGGCCGGCCGAGCTCGACCTGATGGGACAGCTGGCCGGATTCGAGCTGGAGAGCCGGCACGCCGACTGGAGCGGTGCGGAGTTCACCGCGGAGTCACGCTCGCACGTATCCGTTTACCGGCTCCCCGCGGAACGTTAGCGGCACGTTAGCGGGACGCTAGCGCAGCACGTATGCCAGCGGTACCGGCGTTGCCTGGCCATCCCAGGTCCCAGCCAGCGCCGGATTCTGCTCTGCTGTCCCGCCCGCCACTGCCGCCTCTTCCGGCCGCACGACGCGGACCACGGCCAGCCCCACCGGGCCGGCGATGATGAGCGTCGGGTCGTCGTCGACGACGTGCTGGATCGCCGTTACGGCGGGCACATCGGCACCGGGGGCGCCGCTGCCGCTGACCACCATCGCGGGCTCGCGACGGCGCAGCTCGCCGCCGTCGTCGAGGAACTCCTCGGCCTGACCGCCGCCGGTGAGGATGGCGCGAGCCAATTCCTGCCCGTACACCGGGTCGCCGCACGCGTCGTACACCCAACGCGGTCCAAGGACGCTGTGCTCGGTGGTACCGACCAGCCAGCGTTCGCCACCCGGCAGCGGCTCACCCCGGTACGTGAGCGGGGTGTGATGGATCGGGCCATCGCCGACCCGTACCAGGATGGTCTCGATACCGACCGCGCCGGCCGGGTCGTCGAACCGGCACCCCGCGACTCGGACTATCTCGCCGGTGGCCGGGCCGGCATACCAGGGGTGGTTGGGTATCCACTCCGCCAACAGTTCGAGCTTGGTGGGCTGCAGCTCCGCCTTGTGTAGCAATGCCATGGTCGCCTCAACTCGCCGGAGCGCGGTCTGCGGGGAAGCCGCCGGTGGCGATCGGTCCCCAATCGTCAACGGTGATGCGGATGAGCGACTTGCCCTGGCGGCGCATTGCTTCGCGATACTCGTCCCAGTTCGGATGCTCGCCGGCGATGCAGCGGAAGTATTCGACGAGCGCGTCCTCGGTGCTGGCGGACGGCATGTCCAGCACCTCGGCCGCACCGTCGACTTGCACGTACGGGCCGTTCCATTCGTCGGAGTGGACCAGTACGGTGGCCGCTGGATTGCGGCGCAGGTTCACCGCCTTGGCCCGATCCGGATACGTCGAGATGACGATCCGGCCCTGGTCGTCGACTCCCCCGGAGACCGGCGACACCTGGGGCCGGCCATCCCGCCGGAACGTCACCAGGGTCAGCCGGTGTCGGGTTCGGACAAAATCGAGTAGCTGCTCACGCTCGACTCGCGTGGTGGTGGCGATGGTCGGCATTGCCCGACTATAGAGGCTGCGCCCGCGGGCTGCTCCGGGCAGCCTCTCGCGCGCTCTGGTCAGCCTCGCCTGCCGCGCGTCCGGCGCAGCCCGCGCGACCAGTTGGCCACCAGCCGGCCGGCCACCTCGTCCGCCTCGCGGCGCCGGGCCTCGGGCACGTTCGTCATGCGCCACGTCATCTCGGCCATCATCAGTTCGGACATCGTCCGCTCCTTCGGTTGTGGCCCCCGGTGGGTGCCTCTCGTTAAGACGACGAAGCCAGAGCGGCGTTCTCTACATCGACCGCCGAACCAGTTTCACCAACCAATCCGGGCCAGTACCGCCTGGGCAACCTGCCGAACCGATCCGGTACCCGCCTCGACGGCGACGTCCTCGACCCGCGCCCGCTCCAGGATGTCGTCCAGCTGCCCCGAACGCTCCAGGTGCCAGGGCAGCCGGTCGGCGTCGATGTCGTGGCGCCGGGTCAGCCGCTGCCGTACGGTCGGCAGCGCCACCCGAAGCCGGCATACGGTCAGCGGCACACCCAACGCGGCCTGATAGGCGTCGCGCTCGGAACGGCTTTCCACCACACCGGCCAGGACAAGCCGGACCGCGCCGGAATCGAGGTAGTTGCGGGCGACAGCGCTCAGGTTGCGCAGGGCCATGGCGTTGTTGAACGGGTCACCGGGCGGATGCGGCCAGGACCGGCGCAGCCAGTCGACATCGATGACGGCGTTGGCGATCCCGGCCTCCGCCAACAGGTCTCCGACGGTATCCGCGACCGACGTCTTTCCGGAGCCGACGGTACCGTTGATGAGCAGCGCCCGGACGCCGTTCGCTACAGGTTGATCCATGCCGGCGAGGCTAGCCGGTGGACACAGTGGACGGTCGCCGGGTCGGGTCGCGTACGGCGCTCGTGTTACCTCCGCGGGTTGCCAGCCGTCATAGCGGCGAGGCAACGATTACGGAGGTAGAGATGGGTTCACGCATACCCAACCCGATGCAGCTCGTACCGGAGATGGCCGAGGTCCCGAGTTAGGCCAGATTAGTGCGCACTCGGGTCGGAGTGGATGCGATCGAGGGCTTGGCGGAGGTCGGCGGGTAGTGGGTCGGCAGCGGTGAGGGTATGGGCGCCGGCCTGGATCTGAATGGTGC
>JBPYFB010000538.1:0-17482 GCA_051986465.1 Rugosimonospora sp. | reverse complement strand
GGTTCCGGAGCGTGATCGGGGCGCTGGCCGCCCCGGCGAGCCGGCGCGACCATGACGAGCCGGTACGCGATGGCGCCACGCTCACCGGTACCCAGGCATACCAACTCTTCCAGGCCCAGCTCGCCAGCCGCCAGTTGGACCTGGCCGCTCGCTGGCTGCGCAGCTTCGGCGAGGGTTACTACACCATCGGCTCGTCCGGGCACGAGGGCGACGCCGCGGTCGCCGCGGCCCTGCGCACGACGGATCCGGCGCTGCTGCACTACCGCTCCGGCGCGTTCTTCTGCGCCCGCGGTATGCAGGCGGGCCGGTTCGACGACGCCATCCGTGACATCATGCGCGGCCTGGTCGCCTCGGCCCAGGAGCCGATCGCCGGCGGCCGGCACAAGGTCTTCGGCAGCGCCCCGCTGAACGTCATCCCTACCACCTCGACCATCGCGTCGCACCTGCCCAGGGCCATCGGCATCGCGTTCGCGATCGAGCGGGCCCGCCGGGTGCCCGCCACCGGCGCGGGGGAGGACTCTGCGGCAGCCGGCGGCTGGCCCGCCGACGCCTTGATCGTCTGCTCGTTCGGGGACGCCTCGATCAACCACGCCAGCGCCACGGCAGCGTTCAACACCGCGGGCTGGTGCGACCACACCGGGCTGCGGCTGCCGCTGCTGTTCGTATGCGAGGACAACGGCATCGGCGTCAGCGTGCGCTCGCCGAGAGGCTGGGTGGATCAGGCGCTGTCGGGCCGCCCGGGGCTGCGCTACTTCGCCGCCGACGGCTGTGACCTCGTCGCTTGCTTCGAGGCAGCCACCGAGGCGGCCACCTGGGTGCGCAAGCAGCGCCGCCCCGCCATCCTGCACCTGTCGATGGTGCGGCTGATGGGCCACGCGGGCGCCGACGCCGAGGTCGGCTACCGCTCGCCCGGCGAGATCGCCTACGACCTGGCCCGCGACCCGCTGGTCGCGACGGCGCAACTGCTGGTCGAGGCGGGCTTCGCCACTCCGGCCGAACTGCTGGCCCGGTACGACGAGATCGGCTGGCAGGTGCGCAAGGTCGCCGAGGAGGTGCTCGGCGAGCCCAAGCTGGAGAGCGCGGCCGAGGTGGTGGCGCCGCTGGCGCCGCGCCGGCCCGCGCGGGTGGCCCGCGCCGTCGCGGAGGCCGGCGCCGCCGGCGCCGCCAACACCGACCGGGTCGGCGTGTTCGGCGACAAGCTGCCCGAGGAGGCCGGGCCGCTGACGCTGGCCCAGGCCATCAACGCCACCCTCACCGACGCGCTGATCTCCTGGCCACAGTCGCTGCTGTTCGGCGAGGACGTGGCAGTCAAGGGCGGGGTGTACGGGGTGACCAAGGGCCTGCGGGAGCGCTTCGGCGCGTCCCGGGTCTTCGACACCCTGCTCGACGAGACCTCGATCCTCGGGCTCGCACTGGGTACCGGCCTGGCCGGCATGCTGCCCATCCCCGAGATCCAGTACCTCGCGTACCTGCACAACGCCGAGGACCAGTTGCGCGGCGAGGCGGCCACGATGTCCTTCTTCTCCAGTGGGGCGTACCGCAACCCGATGGTCCTGCGGCTGGCCGGCCTGGCGTACCAGGAAGGGTTCGGCGGCCACTTCCACAACGACAACGCGGTCGGCGTGCTTCGGGACATCCCGGGACTGCTGGTGGCGTGCCCGGCCCGGCCGGACGACGCGGCCGCCCTGCTGCGAACCCTCCTCGCGTCCGCGCTGGTCGACGGTACCGTCGGCGTCCTGCTGGAGCCGATCGCGCTGTACCACACGCGCGACCTGTACGAGCCCGGTGACGGCGGGTGGGCCCGCGCGTACCCGGCGCCGGCCGAGTGGGGCGAGGCGCACGTACCCGTGGGTCGCGCCCGCGTCGACGTGATCGGCTCCGGTACCGAGCTGACCATCCTCACCTTCGGTAACGGCGTACGCATGTCCCTACGGGCAGCCACCATCCTCGCCGAATCGGGGATCGGCTCCCGCGTGGTGGACCTACGCTGGCTTTCGCCCCTCCCGATCGACGACATCGTCCGCGAGTCGGCCGCCACCCGGCGGGTCCTGGTGGTCGACGAGACCCGGCGCGCCGGGGGAGTCGGCGAAGGCGTGCTCGCGGCGCTGACGGACCGTGGTTACGTAGGCTCCGTCCGCCGGGTCGCCTCGATCGACTCATTCATCCCGCTCGGCCCGGCCGCCCGACATGTCCTGGTCAGCGAGGAGTCCATCATTCAGGGTGCGCACTCCATCCTCGAGAGTTAGGCCGTATCTTTTGCGATGTGTACGGTGCGCCACTTGCGCGGGGCGCCCGGACCTTGTGGACTACGCGCTAACGGTGTCGGAGTGCGACGCCGCTAGGAACACTTGAGGAGGCAAGCAACAGTGAGCGCGACCGCTGGTCAGGCCGCCGACGGCGTACGCAGCCTGGCGGACCGGTTCGGCATCGAACCGGGGATGGTCGTTATGGAGATGGGGTACGACGACGACGTCGACGAAGATCTCCGCGACACCCTGATCGACCGCTGCGGGGAGGAGTTCGTCGACGAGGACACCGACGAGGTCGTGGACGTGGTGCTGCTGTGGTGGCGCGACGGCGACGGGGACCTCGTGGACACCCTGGTCGACGCCATCGCCCCGCTGGCCGACAACGGCGCCGTGTGGCTGCTGACCCCCAAGGCCGGCCGCCCCGGGCACGTCGAGCCCAGCGAGATCACCGAGTCGGCCCCGACGGCCGGTCTCCAGCAGACCTCTATTATCAGTGCTGGTAAGGACTGGAGTGGCGCTCGCCTGGTGGCACCCCGGGCCGCCCGCAGCAAGCGCTGATCAGCAGATAGGGGTACCCATGCCGATCGAGGTAGGCGCGTCGGCGCCCGACTTCGTCCTCAAGGACCAGAACAACCAGGAGGTCCGGCTGTCGGACTTCCGGGGGCAGAAGGCGGTGCTGCTGGTCTTCTACCCACTCGCCTTCACCGGTACCTGCCAGGGCGAACTGTGCCAGGTTCGGGACAACCTCAACGACTTCGTCAACGAGGGCGTGCAGCTGCTGACGGTCAGCGTCGACTCCCCGTACAGCCACAAGATCTGGGCCGACCAGCAGGGGTACGAGTTCCCGCTGCTCGCGGACTTCTGGCCGCACGGCGCGGTGGCTCAGGCTTACGGCGTGTTCAACGACGAGCGGGGCATCGCGAACCGGGGCACCTTCGTCATCGACCGCGACGGCATCGTACGGTTCGCCGAGATGAACTCCCCGGGCCAGGCTCGCGACCAGGAAGCCTGGCGTAAGGCGCTGGCCTCGGTCACCGGCTGACCCCGGTACGCCCCGGTCCGGTTCGCCGCCGGACCGGTACCCGCGTGCGACCGCGTAGGGCGGCGGCGTCGCGCGGCACGGTACACTTGCCGCCTGTCCCGGGCGCGTAGCTCAGCGGAAGAGCACTCGGCTTACAACCGAGGGGTCGCTGGTTCGAACCCAGCCGTGCCCACCGGGTCCCACCAGCGGCAACTCTCCGAGTCCCACTCGCATCTCTGATCCCTGTAGCAACGCGTGTAGCAGCCTTACTACGCGGGCAGCCCAGCAGATCCGGACATTGATCACGTTGACTGTGGTTTGTCTACTGGCTACCGTAATCACGCCGTGACGGCTTGATGATGCGGGGGCTGGAATGTCAGTCAGACCAACCTTGAGTGCGCGGCTGCGGTCTCATCGCCGTGGGCTTGTTGTGATGACCGCGTCGCTGGTACTGCTGGCTGCCGGGTCGGCGTTGCTGGCGCCGCCAGCGTCGGCAGCCGTCGAGCGACCGGCCGGGACGAGGGAGCCTCTCCAACCGACGATCAGCTTCCCGAACGGGGACAGCGTCGCCGAAGGTGGCCAGCTTGCCATCAGGTTCGACGCGAACGGTGACACCAAGGTGACCAAGTTTCAGTACAGCGTCGACGACACTCACCTGGACAGCGAGGTCGCGGCGGCGCCGGACGGCACGGCGAATGTGACCATCAACGTCGGAAGCGTGAGCGGTGAGCATCCCGTGTACGCGGTGGCGGTCGACCGCCACGGCCGGGTCAGCCCCTTGGCCCAGGCGGCCTTCACAGTAACCGTGATTTGGAATCTCATTGGCCGAGCGCTCGACGCGACCACTTTCCTGCCGGTGGAGGGGGCGACGATCCGGCTGGACCCGGCTGGGATCGAGGTGGTCACTGGCCCCGACGGTGGCTTCCGATTCGCCGTCGACCCGGGCGCCTACACCCTGATCGGCACCTATGCTGGTCCGCCCAGCCTCTCCGGCAGCCTGCAGTTGCAGCTTGACAACGGGCAAGTGGACGTCGACCTGCCTCTATTCCCGACGGCCGGGAGCTGAGACGAGGCTTAGCCGCCGTTGGCGGAGAAGTGCATGTAGTCCTTCAGCGATCGGTAGTCGCCGCCCCACTGCCAGCCGATCGCGGCGAAGGCCCGTACAACCGGGCCGCCGGGCGCCACCATCCCGGGCCGCGCCTCGGCCCGGTTGAGATAGGCGGTGGCCAGCTCTGGTAGCACCACCTGACCCTTGTGGTACGGGTTCTGGAACGGGTTGACGTCCACGGCGAGCCCGTACGCGTGCTGGGACCATGCCGTCTGGCCGCGTACCGGCCGGCAGGCGAACGCCTCGGTCGTATTGCCGTCGCCGGTCGGCGGCGCGTTCAGCTCGGCGGCGCTGGAGATCCGCATGCGCTCGATCGGGAAGCCGGCGGCGAAGAGCCGGCCGAACACGGTGACCAGATCGTGGGCCGCCCGCGCGTTGACCAGCAGCTCGCCGGTATGGGCGCGCCCGTCGAAGCCGCGGAAGGTCACCGTGAGGTAGCGCAGGTCCGCGGCGGCCACCGGGCACTCCTTGGTCCAGCTGGACCGGGCGAGCACGCTGGCGGGTACCGTCGCGATGGTTGCGTGGAAGCGGCCATCGGGCGGCGGCGGCAGGTCGTCGACGGTGATGATGGATCGGTTGCGCAGCTCTGGTGGGGTGTTCTGGGCAGGGGCGAAGCCCCCAGGCCCCACCCGAAGGACCCGCGTTCCCAACCATCGTGGTGCCGGAGTGGCATTCCCGATGCGGGTGAGGCTCGGACTTGGGGCCGCCGGTTTGTTGGCAACCGAGGCGGCCGAGCCGGTAGGGCGGGCCGCGCCGCCGGAACAGGCGCCGAGGGCGTAGCCGACGCATACGGCCGCGACCAGCAGACCCGCCAACCTGGGTGCGCCGCGCAGTACCGCCAACCCATTCACCTCCGCAGCATCCCTCGAAGCCGCCCATCCGTCTTACAGCGCGCGGAGGTACTCGGCAACGCTCGCCGGATCGGTCGGGTCGGCGACCAGCCCGACGTATCCGTCGGGGCGGACGAGGACCAGGGCGTCGGTGCCGTACGCGTGTGCCACGTGTCCGTCGTCGTCGAGGAGGCCACCCGGCCCGACCAGGTACGGCTTGAGGATGTCGGTCTCGGCTTCGCAGGACACCGCGGCGGTACTGCGTTCGCCGAGGCCGAGCAGGGTGAAGTGTGGCCCCCGGAAGAGGTCGAAGAGGCGGATCGGGGATCCGGTATCGGCGTCGCGCAGTGGCGCGTCCGGTGCCCGGTCGCCTGGGCGAGGTCCGGTCGATCGGCTCGCCGCGCCACGGGAGAGCCGGCTCCAGGGGTACCGGAGCATGAGTTGGGTGAGCTCGGACAAGGCGGCGTCCATACCCCCGCCCTTTTCCTTGATCGCGTCGAGGATGGTGTCGAGCGTCTCCGAGGTGATGTTGAGCAGCCAACTCGCGATCGGCAGCCGCTCCTCCTCGTACGTGTCGAGCAGGCCGGGCGAGGCGTTGCCGGCCAGTACGAGGCCCAGCTTCCAGCCAAGGTTGTACGCGTCCTGGATCCCGGTGTTCATACCGAGGCCACCCGCGATCGGGTGGACGTGCGCGGCGTCCCCGGCGAGGAAAACCCGGCCCACTCGCAGTTGGTCGACCATACGAACGTTGACCCGGTAGCTTGAGCGCCACGCCAGATCGTGCAGTCGCACGCCTGGAACGCCGGCGAACCGGTCGAAGGTCTGCTGGAACCGTTCCAGCGTCGGCTCCAGCGGCGAACCGTCCTGGCCGAGCTCGTGTGCCGCCTGTACCTGAAAGGCGTTGGTGCCGGGGAGCGGGCACAGCATGATCCCGCCTTCGCCGGTCAACCACTGGTGCCAGACGTCCCGGCCAAGCCCGTCGACCTCGACATCGCCGACGGCCATGAGTTGCACGTCGGGCGTTTCGCCGCGCAGGCTCAGGCCGAGGGCCTTGCGGACGGTACTGCGGCCGCCGTCGCAGCCGACCAGGTATCGCGCGGATACCGCAGCCGCGCCGATCGTGGCGGTCACGCCGTCGGTGTGTTGGCTGAAGTCGCGCAGTTCGGTGCCGAGTTCGACGGCCACGCCGCAGTCGGCCAGCCGGTCGCGCAGGATCTGCTCCACCCGCCACTGGGGGATCAGCAGCCCGGTCGGGTACGGGACGTCCGGCGTCGGTACGAGTCCGGCCTCGGGATCGACCTCGGCGATGACCTCCGCGCCCCGATACCTGCGGTGCCGCATGTGGGTGGCGCCGGAGGCCAGTACCTGGTCGATCACCCCGAGGTCGTCGAGCACCTCCAGGCTGCGCTGGCTCAGCCCCTTGCCGCGGGAACCGGCCGGAAACTCCGGTGCCCGATCGACGATCCGCACCGCGACGCCACGCCGGGCAAGATCACACGCAAGCGTCAGGCCGGTCGGTCCGGCACCCACCACGAGGACATCGGTCTGCGTCACGTCATCATCGAAACTTAACCGGGTTAAAAACGCAACCCGGTTAAGAAATGTTAGGCTGATCTGGTGATCGAACCGCCCGGGCTGCGGGCCCGCAAGAAGGCGCGAACCCACGACGCCATCGCGGACGCGGCGATCTCGCTGTTCCTCACGCACGGCTTCGACCGGGTCTCGGTCACCGACATCGCCGCGGCGGCCGAGGTCTCCAAACCGACCCTCTTCCGGTACTTCGCCAGCAAGGAGGACCTGGTCCTGCACCGGTTCGCGGATCACCAGGGGGAAGCCGCGCGGGTCGTGCGCGGCCGCAAGCCCGGCGTCCAGCCGCTAACCGCGCTGCACCAGCACTTCCGGGCCGGCCTCGACCGCTACGACCCGGTCACCGGGCTCAACGACCATCCCGAGGTACTGGCGTTCCACCGCCTGGTATTCACGACGCCGAGCCTGGCCGGGCGGCTGACCCAGTACCTGCTCGACGACGAGGAGGCCCTGGCCGGTGCCCTCGGCCCGGGCATCGAGGCGCGGCTGCGGGCCGCCCAGGTACTCGCGGTCCAACGGGTACTGGCCCGGACCAACTGGCAGAAGCTCGCCGACGGTCGAGCCGCTCGCGATGTCCACCCCGAGGCGGTCGCCGACGCCGACCACGCATTCGCCCAACTGCGCTCCGGAACCGGTGGCACCACACGGGACGGTTAGAACACCCGGCGCAGGTACTCGTGGTGGAGCAGCCAACGGACGGTCAGCATGGCCGGCGCCGGCGCGAGGAACTCCGGATCGAGCTTGAACATCACGCCCCCGCCGGGTTGCTCGAACGCGGGTGCCGCCACGCCGGCCCGTACGGGTAGCGCCTTGAGCACGCGGTACCGGTGGTAGTTGTCCGGATCTTCGGTACCGTCGGGTTCCACCGCGGTCGGCGGAAGGGCCCGCTCCGCGATCGGGGTCCCGTCCGGGTACAGGAACGAGCCGCTCTCCGGCCCGAACCGGTCTACCACGTCGTCGGGCTGTAGCTCGTACCGGATGCTCGCCACGTCGCCGGTATGGGCGGCCCGCTCCAGCGCGAGCCGGACCTCGAAGACCAGCTCCGCGCTGCGCGCCCCGGCGTCGACGGTGCCCCGCTCGTCGAGCACCTCCGGCTCGGGCTCCTCGAACACGAGCTCGTTCCAGAGGAGATCGCAGGCCGCCTCGTCATCGCGGGACTCGAAGGCGTTGCGGTACCGGCCGCGCTCGTACACTCCGACGAGTACCCGGTCGGGGGCGGGCCCGCCGAGCATGTAGAAGGTCTCCAGGTAGGTCGGCAGCTCGTGTACGCCCTGGATGCTGTACAGGGAGTCGGGAACGCCCGCTTCGGCCAGCCGGTCGCGCAGCTCCGTCCGGTTCATTCGAACTCCCTCTCCTGCGCCGCGTTGCGCGCGGCGGCGTCGGCCTGCAGCCGCTCGATCTCGGCCCGCAACTCCGCCTTGCTCAACCGGGGCGCGGCCGGGTCGCGGCGGACCGGGTGGCGGACCGCCTCCCACTGGCGTACGACGTCGGCGTAGAACCGTTGCGCCGCCTCGCGTTCGGTGCCGTACTCGGCCCGTACGTCGTCGTGGCTGCGTTCGACGTCGCTGATCACCCAGCGGTCGCCGCGCCGGCTCAGGCTGAGGAAGGGGTCGCTGGCGACCGCGGGGGAAACCAGCCCGACGATCGCGTAGCCGGCCCCGTCGGGTACCCCGGCCTGACGTAGCGCGGCGATCAGGCTCCGGCGATCGGTGATCTCCGGTGACTCCGCCACCTACGCCCTCCCGAGGCCGACGCGTTTGAGGAACCCATTCTTCACCAGCCACTCGACGTTGCGGTCGGCACCGGGCGGGTACAGGCTGGGGTCGAGGTAGTGCTGGACACCGCCGCCCGGTTGGGCGAACGCCGGTGCCACCGGGCCGCTACTGACCTGGAACGGCCGGACCACCTGGTACCGGTGGTACCCGTGCGGTACCGGATCGCCCGGCCGGGCGGTCAGGCTGTCTGGCGGCAGGGCACGGTCTTCGAACGGGGTGCCGTCAGGGGAGAGGAAGCGCCCGTTCTCCGGGCCGAACCGGTCGATGCGCTGGCCCGGCAGGAGCGTTTCGGTGTGCCGGTCCGGAACCATCTTGCCGCCGCGGGGTACCGTCGCGAACCCGTCGTGGTCGGGGTAGCGCCAGTGGGCGGGGCTGGTTGCGGTACCCGGCTCCCAGTACTTGTCGACGAAGTCCTTGCGGGACATGCCGCCGTACCGTTTCCAGTTTTTGGTGAGCCCCGCGACCCGCCGGTGCACGATGTGCCGGGGCCCGAGGCGTCGGTCGTTGCCGACGACGCCGGGGTGCCTCGGCTTGGGGGTGTGGTGCGGACCCCGGCGCCGCGTCTTGCGCAGGTGCCGCAGTCCGGCCCGGACAAGCTTGCCGCCCGCCTTGCCGCGCGCGCCCGCCATCAGCGCTTCCCTCGCATCGAAGCCCCCGTCATGCGTCGAGTAGCTGGAAGATGACCTGCTGCATCAGGTTCTCGATGATGGTCCGGGCGAGCTGCTGGAAGACCGGGATCTCAAGCAGCGAGGCGCCGAACGTCGCGGCCGCGGTGGCGAGCGCCTCGGCGATCTCCACGGCGAGGATGGTCAGCTGTACGATGATGTTGATCTTTAGTGCCAGGACGATCGCCGCACAGATCATCAGCCCGATGCCGGTGAGCGTGGCCGCGGTCGCGCCGTCCTGAAGTACCTTCGACGGGCCGTCCTCGTGTGTCCACGCCGCCTGGAAAGCCTGCACGTCGCCGCCCGCGTTCTGCGTCCACACCCCGGCGGCGGCCGGTTCGAGCTCGCCCACGGTGGCGTGGATCTGGCCGGAGAACTCCGTCCAGACCTGCCCCATCTGGTAGAGCTTCTCCTCGTCGGCCTGCGGCCAGTTGTACCCGAGCAGGGACAGCAGCTCGATCAACTCGCCCGGCAGTTGCAAGCCCATGCTCAGGCCTCCATCGCCTGGGAGAGCCGCTGGAACACCTTTGCCGAATGCGCGTCGTTCTCCTCGTGCGCCTGGGCCATCGCGCCGAGGTCGGTACCCATCGCCCCAAGCTCCTCGAGCGCGTCGGTGTAGCACTCCATGGCCCAGTCGTAGACCTCGGCGTACGCGGAACCGATGAGCGAGCCGATGTCGTCGTTGCCCCATGGTTCACCGAAGTGGGCGAGCTCGCCGGCGAACCGGTTGAGGGCCGCGGCGAACCGGTCGGCCACCGAGGCCACGGCCCCGCCCGAGGCGCGCACGGAATCTGCGTCGACCTTTAGGTTCACCGCTCAGCGCTCCTTGGCGAGCAGGCGCTGCTGCGCGGCGGAGATGTCCTGCAGGAAGGAGTGCATCTGCCGTACCGACGTCTCCTGGACCTTGCGGAGCTGGTCGCTCAGGGCGACCGTATCAATGCCGCCGACCCGCGCCTCGGCGGCCTGGCCGCCCAGGTCTTCGAGCGCCGCGTTGACCGCGGCGGCAACCTGCTCACCAAGCGTGTGCGAATCGAGGCGCATGGCGCGCGGGTCCACGGTCACCGACTCCACCTTGCCGCCGACCGTGCTCACCGCGGTCACGAGTCCGTTCGGAGAGGTACCCGTGCCGCGCAACTCCGCGGTCTCGTCCTCCGCGCCGGCGTCGGGTGGCGGCGCGCCCACCGCACCGACGAGCTTGCGGGCCGACTCCAGAAGGTCGGCGAAGTTGTCGATACTCACGGCTGTCTCCCCCGTGGACGGTACGGCCATGTAGCGGCATCGTAGAGGCAGAGCGGCCGGCGCGTTGTCCCGTGCGAGCGGGCCTGGTACGGGCCACCCGAAGGCGACGGAGTAGCGCCCGGCGGCGCGGCGGGAGGGGCGGACCGTCCCTGAGTTCGCCGCCCGGGGCCGCCGATGATAGATCCGCTTCCGGTCAGGGCATGGTCCCCGGCCCGCTCGCCGCCGCGCCGTCACAGCTTCGGCGTTCCGTTCCGTTCCATCTGCGTGCCAGGCGGTACTGAAAGATCAGGCCGTACCAAAAAATCTTGAAGAGGCGTGTCGGATCCGCCGGCACTCGTTCGAGGCGTAGGTGACAGGCCCCACGAGGGGCCGCCGAAACGAGGAGAACGAGCCATGTCGCAGAGCACGATCGCGCAGGTACCGGCCGTGGCGCCCGGGTGCGACCCGGCGACCCGGATCACCAAGAGCCTGCTGGGGTACGGCGTGATCGCCGGACCGATCTACGTCGTCGTAGCGCTGGCCCAGGCGCTGACCCGGCACGGATTCGACATCCGGCGGCACGCCTGGAGCCTGCTCGCCAACGGGCACCTGGGCTGGATCCAGGTCACCAACTTCATCGTGGCCGGGGCGATGACGATCGCGTTCGCGGTCGGACTGCGCCGGGCCCTGGACGGCGGTACCGGTGCGAGATGGGTGCCGCGCCTGGTCGGTGGGTACGGGCTCGGCCTGGTCGCGGCCGGCATGTTCCGCGCCGACCCGGCTCTGGGCTTCCCACCCGGTACCCCCGGCGGTGTTGTCACCTGGCACGGCGCGCTGCACTTTGTCGCGGGCGGCGTGGGATTCCTCTGCCTGATCCTGGCCTGCCTCGCGGTCGCGCGCCGGGAGCGCGGCGGGTGGCGGGTGTTCTCGGCGCTGACCGGGGTGCTGTTCCTCGCCGGCTTCGCCGGTGTGGCGAGCGGGTCGCACAGCGCGGCGGTCAACCTGGCCTTCGTGGCGGCCGTGATGCTCGCCTGGGCCTGGCTCTCGGCCCTGGCCGTACGCCTGTACCGTGGCTCGGCGCAGCCGGGCATCCACTGAAACCAGCACTAGAAGGAGCTTGTGATGCGGTACCTGATTCTGTTGAAGGCAGCCCAGAGCAGCACGCCACCGCCGCCCGACCTGATGGAGGCGATCATGAAGCTGGGCGAGGAGGCCACCAAGGCCGGCGTGTTGCTGGACACCGCCGGGCTGGCGCCGAGCGCGGCCGGCGCCCAGGTGCGGCTGGCCGGCGGCGAGCTGACCGTGACGGATGGCCCGTTCACCGAGGCAAAAGAGATGATCAGCTATGCGCTGTACGAGGTGCGGTCGAAGGAGGAGGCGGTGGAGTGGGCCGCCCGGTTCATGCGGCTGCACCGCGACCTGTGGCCGGGTTGGGAAGGCGACGCGGAGGTGCTGAAGGTCTTCGGGCCGGAGGACTTTTCCTGAAGGCACCCGTTCTCGTGGTTGGATCGGTAGCCATGGCGGCTACCGATCCACACCGCGCCACCCGCCGGGCGGTCGAGGCGGTGTGGCGGATCGAGTCGGCCAGGCTGGTCGCCGGCCTTGCGAGGCTGGTACAGGACGTCGGCCTGGCCGAGGAGTTGGCGCAGGACGCGCTGGTCATCGCGCTCGAACAGTGGCCGGCGTCGGGGGTACCGGAGAATCCGGGAGCGTGGCTCATGAGCACCGCGAAGCATCGGGCGATCGATACGATGCGCCGGCGCCGCACGTACGAGCGCAAGCTGGTGGAGCTCGGCCGCGATCTGCAGGTGGTCGAGGAGGCCGAGCCGGATCTGGACGACCACATCGGTGACGACCTGTTGCGGCTCATCTTCACGACCTGCCATCCGGTGCTGTCGGTCGACTCCCGGGTCGCGCTGACGCTCCGCCTCCTCGGTGGACTGTCCACAGAGGAGATCGCCCGAGCGTTCCTGGCGCCGGAGGCGACCGTCTCGCAGCGGATCCTGCGGGCCAAGCGGGCGCTGGCCAAGCATTACGTGCCCTTCGAGATGCCGGCGCCGGGCGACCTGCCGGCGCGGCTCTCGTCGGTACTCGGCGTGGTCTACCTGGTCTTCAACGAGGGCTTCGCGGCCACGGCGGGCGCCGACTGGATGCGCCCGGACCTGTGTATGGAGGCGCTGCGGCTGGCCCGGATCCTGGCCGGCCTGATGCCCGCGGAGCCGGAGGTGCACGGCCTGGCGGCGCTGATGGAGATCCAGGCGTCGCGCACCCGCGCCCGTACCGGGCCGGACGGGGAGCCGATCCTGCTGCTCGACCAGGACCGCCGGCGTTGGGACCGGCTGCTGATCCGGCGCGGGCTGGCGGCGCTTTCGCGGGCGGAGGCGCTCGGTGGCGAGTCGGGCCCGTACACGTTGCAGGCCGCGATCGCCGCCTGCCATGCCCGCGCACTGTCCCCTGAGGACACCGACTGGGCCCGGATCGCCGCGCTGTACCTGGTGCTCACGCACGTGGCGCCGTCGCCGATCGTCGAGCTGAACCGCGCCGTGGCGGTGGGTATGGCCGCCGGGCCGGATCGCGGTCTGTCCATTGTGGAGGATCTGGTGTCGCGGCAGGAGCTGGCGAACTACCCGCAGCTGCCCGCGGTACGTGGCGACCTGCTGGCCAAGCTCGGCCGCCGCGACGAGGCCCGGCAGGAGTTCGAGCGGGCCGCCGCGCTGACCCGCAACGAGCGCGAGCGGCACATCTTCCTGTCCCGGGCGGCCGCGCTCACCTGAGCGGCGTGGTACTGGAGCGCACGGTCAGCCGCGGCGGGAGCAGGCTCGAATCGGGTACGGCCTGCTCGTCGAGCTTTCGCATGAGCAGCCGTACGGCCTGGGTACCGACCTCCTCCGCCGGAATCAGTACGGAGGTGAGTGGCGGGTTCGCCCGCTCGGCCACCTCGTCGGGGCAGATGGCCACAATGGACACATCCTCCGGTACCCGCCGGCCGACTACGCGCAGGGCGGCGAGCAGGTGCTCGACCACCGCTTCGTTGTGGACCACCAGGCCGGTGACGCCGGGCGACCCCGCGAACAGCTCGGTGACCCGCTGGTGTACGGCGGCGGCACCCTCCTCGCACGGCCCCGCCTTGGCGCGCAGCCCGAGGGAGCGCGCCGTATCGAGGAAGCCGGCCATGGTGCGGCGGGCGAAGCCGGTGCCCCGCTCGTACACCGCGGCCGGCGCGCCGAGCAGCGCCAGCTCGCGGTGGCGCTGCGCGGCGAGATGCTCCACGCACGCCCGGCCGGCCCGGTAGAAGTCGAGGTCCACACAGGTCAGTCCGGCCGGCTCGGCGGGGAAGCCGATGAGGACGCTGGGCCGGTCCAGGGTGCGCAGCAGTGGTACCCGGGGATCGTGCAGCTCCACGTCCATCAGGATCAGACCGTCCACAAGGGAGCTGGCGGCGATCCGGCGCAACCCGCCCGGCCCCTCGTCGGACGTCATCAGCAGTACGTCGTGGTCGAACTGGCGAGCGGTGGTCGCGACGGAGACGGCGAACTGCATGAGGACGGGTACGTGCATGCCGGCACGCAGGGGGAGGACCAGCGCGATGACGTTGGACCGGTTGCTGGCGAGTGCCCGGGCCCCGGCGTGCGGGTGGTACCCGAGGGTGCGGATGCTCGCCAGTACCCGCTGGCGGGTGGTCGCCGAGATGGCGCGCTTGCCACTGAGCACGTAGGACACCGTGCTCGGTGCCACTCCTGCGTGTCTGGCTACGTCCGAGATAGTGATCATGCCGTCGCGCTGCGGCCTTCTACCAGGCACTACTCGTCCCGTGCTTGGCTGAACGAGAGCGTGCGCAGGTTGACGCCGGGCGCGTCCAGGATCGCGTACAGGTCGCGGACGCCGTCGGCACCGGTCAGCCGTACGGTCGCGGTGGACCACGCGTACCGGCCACCGGTGCACGCCGCGTGTGCGGTGCCGATCACTGGGCCCGCGATCGGGTCGTCGAGGCGCAGGATGAGTCCGGCCGGCCCGTCCCCGGTACGCGAGAGGTCCACCCGGCACTCGCCGGCGCCCTGACTCAGATCGACGCCGTTGAACGCGATCCAGCCGCCGGGCTCGATCGCGCTGACCGCGTCGCCACCGTCGCGCCCCGCGTCCACCAGGGTCACGCCCGCGTACTCGTCGAAGTCCACAGCGGACAGTGCGCGCCCGTACACCGCCCGGGGCGGTATCTGCTCACCGGCGACGGTGAGCCGGGTGGAGCAGCGGATGTCGGCGCTGGACCGGCCGACCATGACAGTGTGCGTCGCCGCCTCGACCGCGTACCGGTCGCGCGTCACGTCCCAGAAGGCGAGGTCGGCGCCGGCGAGTCTGAAGTGGACGGTCAGCGACTGTCCCGGGTGGAGGGTGACCCGGCGGAACCCGCGCAGGGCCCGTACCGGCTGCTTGACTCGGGACTGGTGCTGGCGGGTGTAGAGCTGGACGACCTCGTCGGTGGTGCGGTTGCCGGTGTTGACGATCTCCACGCTGACCGTGATGTGCCCGTCGGCGTCGAGGGTGTCCGCGTCGAGGGTCAGGTCCCGGTACTCGACGGGGGAGTAGGTCAGGCCGTGCCCGAACGGGTACAGCGGAGTGCCGCGGAGGTACAGGTACGTCGCGTCGGCGTCGATGATGTCGTAGTCGAGCAGCTCGGGCAGGTCGGCGGCGGACCGGTACCAGGTCTGGGTCAGCCGGCCGGCGGGTGCGTGGTCACCGAAGAGCACTCCGGCGAGCGCGCGGCCGAACTCCTGCCCGCCGTGCGAGGACCACAGGATCGCGGGTACGTGCTCGTCTGCCCAGCCGATCGCGTATGGGTAGCTGCTGGTCACAACGAGCACCGTACGCGGGTTGGCGGCGTGTACCGCGCGCAGCAGCCGCTCCTGCTGCGCCGGGAGCGCGAGGTCCACCCGGTCCTGGGTCTCCCGGCCGTTGATGAGCGGGTGGTTGCCGACGACGACGATGGCCACGTCGGCCTCGGCCGCCGCCGCGACCGCCTCGGCGACTCCGTCGGAGATGAGCTCCAGCGCGAAGCCGGTCGCCTCGGTCGCGTCCTCGGTGACGGCGCGCAGCGTGCCGTCCGGGTCGACGGCGACGAACCGGCCGCTGGCCACGTGCCGGACGACGAGCTCGGCGCCGTTGCGCTCGACGAGCTCGAAGGTCTCCTCGACCACCCAGCCGCCCGGCGCGGTCGACTCGTTGACGACGTCGGTACTCGCGCCCTTCACGGTGACGTACCGGCCGTTGCTGACCGCGCGCAGGGCCAGCGTGCCGCGGCCCCAGTCGGCGACGTCGAACCAGGTGTCCGGGTGCGGGCTGTCGGCGTCGGCGCGCAGCGGGCCGCCCTCGGGCGCCTCCGGGGCGGTGACGAAGCGGCCGGCGAGTACCCGGCTGGACGAGGCGACGCGCAGGGCCACCCGGTCCACGCCTTCGGTGAACCGTACCGCCGAAGGGTCGCCCAGCCGCTCCTCGACGCCGCGCCGCGCGGTCAGCGCGTACGGCAGGGTGCCGCTGTACCAGTCCTCGTAGAGCGTGTCGGCCAGCGGCCCGAGCACCGCGATGCGCGTTGCCGCCTGCGGGCGCAGCGGCAGCGTCTGGTCGTCGTTCTTCAGCAGCACGATGGCCTGGCGCGCCACCTCACTCGCGAGCGCCTGATGCGCCGGGCAGTTGATGACCTCTTCGGTGATGGCGGCGTACGGGTTGTCCTCGAGCTGGTCGAACTCGCCGAGCCGGAAACGGATCGCGAGCACGTGCCGCACCGCAGTGTCCACATCGGACTCGTCGAGCAGCCCGCGCCCGAGGGCCTCGGTGACCCGCTGCACCGTCAGCTCGGCATGGTCGTCGTTGTCGGTGAAGCTGTCCACGCCGGCCTTGACGAGCGCGGCGTGGCTCGCCACGTGGTCGGGGTAGTAGTGCTGCCGATCGGCCACATTGGACGGTGCCTGTGCGTCGCTGACGACCAGCAGGTCGTCCCCGCTCCAACCGCGCAACGCGCCGTTGATGAGCGGCGAGAGGTGCGCGGGGCGGCCGTTGACGAGGTTGTATGAGGCCATCACGGCGACCGCGGCGCCCGCGGCGATCGGCGCCCGGAACGCGGGCAGTTCGTATTCGCGCAATACCCGGGGCGGCATGTTGCTGGAGGTGGTGTCGCGCCGGGTCTCGTTGTTGTACGCGAGGAAGTGTTTGAGCGTCGGGGCTGTTTTCAGAAACTTGGGGTGATCGCCGCGCAGGCCTTCGGCGTACGCGGTCGCGAGGGCGCCGGTCAGCAGCGGGTCCTCGGCGTACCCCTCCTCGTTGCGCCCCCACCGCGGGTCGCGCAGCAGGTTGACGACGGGCGCCCACACGTTGAGGCCGCCCCGGGTCGGGTCCTTGTGGTGGAAGCCGCGCGCCTCGTCGCCCACGGCCTGGCCGACGCGCCGGACAAGATCCGGATTCCAGGTGCTGGCCAACCCGACAGCCTGCGGAAACACGGTGGCCGGGCCGAGCCAGGCCAGGCCGTGCAGGGCCTCGGTGCCGGTGCGGAACGCGCCGATCCCCAGGCGGGGGATGGGTGCCTGGTACTGGTGCAGCAGGGCGACCTTCTCGGCCAGGGTGAGCCGGCGCAGCAGGTCGGTCACCCGGTCGGCGAGCGGGAGTTGACCATCGTGGAAGGTACCGGCGCTCATCTGCGCGATCACCTCTTGCGCCTGTCGGGACGGATTGTCTTTTGCGCCTGTCGGGACCGATTGTCGAAGCGGTTCGATGATGTTGTCAGGGTGTTCGAAGCGCTTCGACGGAATTCGGGTGCCTGCAGACTCGCACCGCCTCGGACGCTCGTCAAGAGGCGTGCATCAATCGATGCAATCCGCGCCCCGATCTTGGCCCTTCCCTGCCGCAACTTCATTGAAGTTGCGGTGTCCCGGGCCTCCCAACACCGCAACTTCAATGAAATTGCGCGGATCTTGGCGCGGATCTTGGGGCGGGGCGGCGGGGCGATCTTCAGGCGGGGAGGGGGAGGCGGCCGGCGTCGAC
>JBPYFB010000537.1:0-3834 GCA_051986465.1 Rugosimonospora sp. | reverse complement strand
GACCAACGGCGACCTGCCGCCGATGCTGACCCCGCGCGCGGGCCGCGGCTGCGGGCTCGCGGGCGTGCACATCAGCGCGACGTCGTTCGTGTCGCGGATCCGGCAGCTGGCCTACCCGTCGTCGCTGACGACGCTGCCCACCAACGGCTGGAACCAGGACCACGTGCCGATGGCGCTCAACGGCGCCAACGGGGTTAGCGACGCGCTCGAACTGGCCTGGCTGGCGCTCGGCTCGCTCGCCCTGGGCGTCGCGCAACTCGCCGTGATGCTGGAGCACAAGGCCGAGACCGACGGCCTGTGGGCGCGGCTCGCCGAGATTTCGCCACCGCTGCAGGAGGACCGCCCGATGGGCCACGAGGTGCGGGCCGCCCGCGACCTGTTGGCAGAGCACGCCGCCGGGCGGCTGGCCGAAGCCGGGCAGGCGTGACATGAGCGCCTTCGCGATGCCCACGCCGGCCGAGGTCGGTGAGTTCTACAACGGCAGCAACCAGCTCATCGCGCAGTTCCTCGGCGGCAACATGCATTACGGGTACTGGACCGGGCCGGACGACGACAGCGACGTCGAGACGGCGGGTGCCCGGCTGACCGACATCATGGTCGCGAAGCTCGACATCAAGCCGGGCGACCGGGTGCTGGATCTGGGCTGCGGACCGGGCAAGCCGGCGGTACAGCTGGCCAAGGCGACCGGCGCGCACGTGGTCGGCGTCTCGATCAGCACCGGCGACGTGGAGCTGGCCCAGGCCCGGGCCCGGGCCGAAGGGCTGGCCGACCGGGTGCGTTTCCAGCACGCGGACGCGATGGACCTGCCGTTCCCGCCCGACTCGTTCGACGCGGTGCTGGCGCTGGAGTCCATTGTGCACATTCCCGATCGCACGCACGTGCTGCGCCAGGTGGCGCGGGTACTGCGCCCCGGCGGCCGGGTGGCGCTCACCGACTTCATCACGCTCGCCCCGGCCGACGCGCCGCAGGACGAGTACGCGCAGGCGATGCTCGCCGAGATGCTCGCCGCCTGGCGGGCCGCGCCGCTGGTACGGGTGGGGGACTACGAGACCTTCACCCGCGACGCCGGGCTGGTCCTCGCCGAGGCCACCGACATCACCGAGAACACGAAGTACACCTTCGCGAAGACGTACGAGGGGATGCGCGGGTACCTCGCGCGGGGCGGCGTGCTCTCACCCGACATGGCGCGCATCTACGAGATGGGCGCCGACGTGGACTGGGCCGCGGAGGCGGCGGCGCCGCAGAGCGAGGGTACGGTCCTCGTCGTCGCGTACCGGCCCGCCGCCTGACGCGGCTCACCGGTACTGCACCGTCAGCTCCTCCAGCAGGCCCACCGCCTCGTTCGGGGTGGGCATGTCCCGGATCTCGTCGCGCAGCAGCGCGGCCCGCTCGCGGAACCGGGGCTCCCGCAGCAGTCGCAGCAGGGCGTCCCGGACCGTGGGTCCGGTGGCGTCGTCCGAGTGCACGGCGAGTCCGGCGCCCTGCTCGACGAGGCGCCGGGACAGCAGCGGACCCTCGAAGTGGTACGGCATGCACAGCTGCGGCACCGCGTACTGCGCCACCGTGCTGAGGGTGCCGAAGCCGCCGTGGTGGATGACGGCGGCGCAGGTCGGCGCGAGCGCGTGCAGCGGCGCGTAATCCACCACCCGTACGCCCGAACCCACCCGCGCGCGTACCTTCTCCTGTTCGGACCGGGCGACGGTGGCGACCACCTCGACGTCCAGGTCGGCGAGTGCGTCCAGAATGGACACCAGATCGATGGTGTATCCGCTGAAGTGCTCGGTCGCGCTGAGCCCGAGAGTGATCGCGACCCGCGGCCGGCGCGCCGGCGCCCACAGCCAGGCGGGTACCGTGGCTGCCCCGCCGTACGGCAGGTACCGCACGGGTACGTACGACAGGTCGGCCTCGATCCGCAGCGACGCCGGCAGTTGGTCGATGGTGAACTGGCCGAACACCATGTCCTCGGAGTAGCCGCAGCCGTACTCGGCCGCCTGCTGGGTCAGCCACCCGACGAGCGGATCCGGTACGCCCAGCCGGCCGATCCAGCGGTGCGTGACGCCAAGTACGTCCATTGTGAACAGCAGCCGCGCGTGTACCGCGCCGCACGCCTTCGCGGCGATCGCGCCCGCATACGTGAACGGTTCCCAGATGACGAGGTCGGGCCGCCACCACCGGGCGAAGTCCACCAGACCGCCCACCATCGGCGCGTTGTCGGCGGCGAAGGCGTACCGCACCATCAGGTCGTACATCTCGGCCCGCTCCGGCGTCCACGCCACCTCGCCGGGCAACTGCTCGGCGGCGTCGTACGGCATGGGCAGGCCGCGGCGGATCGCCTCGCGCTCCTCGGGCGTCTCCGCGTCCGGCGGCGGGTCGACGCCGACCGGCACCGCGGTCAGCCCGGCCTGGGTGACCGTACCGGTGAACCCGGGCAGGCTGGCCACCCGGACATCGTGCCCGGCGGTGCGCAGCGCCCACGCCAGCGGCACCATGGTGAGGAAGTGGGTCTTCTGCGGCAGGGTGCACATCAGCACGCGCATCGGGTCACCCGTACTTCGCGGCGAGCTCTTCGAGGCGGGCGACCGCCTCGTTCGGACTGGGCTGGGCGAGCATCTCGGCGCGCAGCGCCGCGGCGCGCTCCCGGAAGGCGGGTTCGTCGAGCAGCCGGAGCACGGCAGCGCGCACGCTCTCGCCGGTGACCTCGGCCGGCGGGATCGAAAGGCCGGCACCCTGGGCCGCCAGCTTCTCGGCGAATATCGGTTCGTCGAAGCTGTACGGCAGGGCCAGTTGCGGTACGCCGTGCCCGGCCACGGTCGCCAACGTACCCGGCCCCGCGTGGTGGATGACCGCGCCGCAGGTCGGTGCGAGCGCGTGCAGCGGTACGAACGAGACCGCCCGCACGTTCGCAGGGACCCGGTCGAGCTGGTCCGGGTCGACCGTCGCGACCACCTCGACGTCCAGAGTGGACAGTGCATTGAGGAGCTCGGGCACGTCCACCGCGTACCCGTCGAAGATGCCGGTGGCGGACAGGCCCATGGTGAGCGCGACGCGCGGCCGGGACGGCGGTTCCCACAACCACCGCGGCACCACCGCCGGCCCGTTGTACGGTACGAAGCGGGTCCGTACGTAGCTGAGGCTGCTGTCCACCTGAAGGCTGCCCGGGAACTGGTCGATGGTGAAGTGCCCGGTCGCCATGTCCTCGGTGAACTCCCCGCCGTAGCGGCGGGCGTACGCGCCGAGCCATTCGCCGAGCGGGTCGGCGCTCTCCCCGGCTGGCCGTACCCGCCAGAAGTGGTCCCGCGCGACGCCGAAGACGTCGATGCCGAACAGCAGCCGGGCATGCGCGGCGCCGCATGCCTTGGCCGCGATCGCGCCCGCGTAGCTGAGCGGTTCCCAGATGACGAGGTCGGGTTGCCAGTGCCGGGCGTAGTCGACGAGGTCCGCGATGATGGGGAAGTTCTCCGGCTTGAAGCCGAGCACGACCGCGTCGGCGTACCCCTCCAGCAGGCGCTCCCAGGAGGCGAGCGCCGGGTCGGCCGCGACGTCCCACGGCGGGTGCAGCCCTGCCCGCTCGGCCTCGACCCGGCCGGGCGTCAGGCGCGCCACCCGGAACAGGTCGGTGTCCCGCCCGACCGGTACGGCGGTGAGGCCGGCCTGGGTGATGGTGGTGGCGAAGCGGGGTTGGCTGGCGATGCGGACGTCGTGTCCGGCGGTTCGGAGGGCCCAGGCGAGTGGGACCATCGTGTAGAAGATGGTTTTTTCGGGGTTGACGGCGAACAGCACGCGCATGTTTATCGGAGGCCTTCGAGTTGGGGGACGAGCTCGTTGGGCGTGGGT
>JBPYFB010000536.1:0-18610 GCA_051986465.1 Rugosimonospora sp. | reverse complement strand
GTCGCGCAGCGCGGGGCGGACATCCAGCAGGTACACCAGGGCGGCGGCCACGGCGATCGTGCCGAACAGGGTGACGAAGCCGAGGAGCAGAGTGAACAGCAATGCCCCACCGGTGAGGGCGAGCCAGCCGCCCTTCGAGATCGAACCGACCGCCGAGAAGGCATCCGCCCGCTGCGTGGCGCAGTTGATGAATGCGAAGAGTTCGACGGCAAGGATGACCACGTTCAGCCCGTACAGGAACCAGGTCGTGATCGGGAAGGCGAAATTCGTCACTGTCAGGGTAGTCAAGGCGGCTGCCATGCGTCGAGCTTAGGCCGCCGTGGCCCGAACCGGCTCACGACCGTCCGGGCCACGGCGTACCGTCACTTCTCCGGCGCGTCCTCAACCGCCTGGGGAGCGCTCGTCGTCCCGACGGTCGCCTTGACCTTCAGCGGTCCCCGGCTCCCGGTCACAACGTGCTCGCCGCGGGCGACCAGGTCGTTGTAGATCGCGACGGCCCGCTCCTGCGCCGCCTGGGTGGCGCTGGCCAGGTTGGCGGCGTTGCGGCGGGCGGCCTGGCGCAGGCGCTCGGCCTCCGCCTTGAAGTCGACCTGGTTGCGGTTGGCGGCGACCCGCTCGCGCAGCTCGGCGACCTTGCCGGGCAGCTTGCGCAGCTTCTGGTATGCGTAGTCGCCGGCGCCGGCAGCGGCGTACACGGGCGCGGGGTACTTGTTGTCGTTGGTCTGGCTGGTCATGCTGTCTCCTCTTCGGTGTCTGCCGGTCCCTCTTCGTGGTCCACGCCCCCGTCAACCGGCTCTGCCGTGGTGTGGCCGGCCTCGCGCTCGCTCTCGCGCTCGTTCTCCCGGCGGAAGGTCTCGTAGATCTGGATGAGCGACTGTTTCTGCCCGACGGTCAGGTCGGGGTCGGCGGCGATGGCGGCACGCACGCCCTGACCGTCCTTGGCGTCCTTCGCGTCGAGCAGGCCCGCGCGCAGGTACATCAGCGGCGTCGACACCCGCAGGGCACTGGCGATCTGCTGGAGCACCTCGGCGCTCGGCTTGCGCAGCCCGCGCTCGATCTGGCTCAGGTAGGGGTTGCTCACCCCCGCCTGGTCGGCGAGCTGGCGCAGCGAGATGCGCGCGTTGCGGCGCATGTCGCGGATGAACTCGCCGATGTCTCGCGGCAGATCTTTGGGCACGACCCAACGCTAGCCCGTACTGCTAACTGTTGCAAGCAGAACGCTTGCCAGAGCTAGCGTGAGCTGTGCCACCTGCCGGCGGCCACCAAGATCGCATCACCAGAGGGCGCGTACCGCCCCGACCGGCTCGCCCCGGCCCAGTACCGGCGTCTCGGCCAGCTCGTCCAGCACCGGCTCCCGTACCCCGAGCCGGCGAAGCCCGCTGACCAGTACCGGTACCCGCGCCCGCTGCCCACCGTCGTCGATCTTCAGGGCAACCGCGCCCACGTCCGGTACCGCGACCGCGAGCACGCCCTCGGCGCCTCCCTTGGCCAGCGCCCCGGGTATCCCGTGCATCAGTCGCGCGTCGTCGGCACCCGTACCCGAGACGACCTCGGGGTGCGCGCGCATCGCGTCGGCGACCGCTCGCTCCGGCGTGCCGGGCGCCGCGTGTACGAGGCGAAGGTACGCGCTGGCCAGCCCGTACAGCGAGATCGCCAGTACCGGTGCGCCGCAGCCGTCCACGCCCACCGCGGATACCTGCTCGCCGGCCAGCTCCTCGACGCTGGCGCGCAGCCGCACCTGCAGCGGATGGTCGGGCAGGTGGTACCCGACCGTGGGCCAGCCGGCGGCGATGCAGGTGGCGAGCATCCCCGCGTGCTTGCCGGAGCAGTTCATGTAGATCGGATCCGCGGCACCGCCGGCCCGCAGCACCGCCGCCCGGGCCTGCGCTGACAGCGGGAGATCCGGCGGGCAGGCCAGCGCCGAGGCGGGCAGCGCGGCGCCGGCGAGCACCGCCCGTACCAGATCGATGTGGAACTCCTCGCCGAAGTGGCTGGCGGCGGCGATGGCGAGTTCGGCCGTGCCGGCCGGCGCGAACCCGGCCCGCAGCATGCCGGTGGCTTGCATGGGCTTGTTCGACGAGCGCGGGAAGATCGATCCGGTGGCGTCGCCGGCCGCCGCGACCGCCCGGCCAGTGGCGTCCAGGACCACGACGGAGCCCCGGTGGTACCCCTCCGTGAAGCCGGAGCGGACCACGGCCGCGATCAGTTCCCCGCCCGCGTACCCGGCGAGGGTTTCGGCGCGGCGCCGGCTGCCGCCCTGCGACGACTCGAAGGCGCCGTCAGCCATGCTTGATGCCCAGCAGGTCCCGCGCCTCGCGGGGACGCAGCGGCGGGCGCTGGGCCAGCCGGGCGAAGCCGACCGCGCGCGCCACGAGCTGCATGTTCGACTCGACCGGTTGGCCCTTCGCGTACGTGATCGTGTCCTCCATGCCGACGCGCAGGTGGCCGCCGGCCGCGAGGGACGCCAGGATCACCGGCAGGGTGGTCCGGCCGATCCCGGTCGCCGAGAACGTGGCGCCCTCGGGCAGATCGCGTACGCAGGCGACAAGCGCCTCGGCGGTACCGGGCATGCCGCCGGGTACCCCCATCACGAGGTCGACATGCACGTGCCCGCCGGCGGGCGGCCCGTACCGGTCGAGCAGCCGGCGCAGCGTGGTGAGCTGGCCGAGGTCGAAGATCTCGTACTCGGGGACGATCCCGCGCTCCTGCATGCGGGTGTGCAGCTCGACGATGAACTCCCAGCGGTTGAGGAACACGTCGTCGCCGAAGTTGACGGTACCCATCGTGCAGGAGGCCATCTCCGGTTCGGCGTCGAGCACCGCGAGCCGGTCCGCCTCCGGATCGTGCACCGAGCCGCCGGTGGAGAGCTGGACGATCAGGCCGGTCCGCTCGCGCAGAGCGGCGACGGTGTCGCGCAGCCGCCCGAGGTCGAGCGTGGGCCGGGCCAGGTCGTCCCGAATATGTACATGGATGACGCTGGCTCCCAGCGCCTCGCACTCGCGTGCCGTCGTGACCAACTCGTCCAGGGTGACTGGCAGAGCCGGTACCGATGCCTTGGCCGATTCCGCGCCGGTGGGCGCGACCGTGATCAGCGTCGCCGTACTCATGCCGGCGATCCTCGCACGGTAGCGTCGATGACATGTCGTTGGACGCCATCGGGGCGCTGCGCGAGCCGGTACGCCGGGCCGTGTACGAGTACGCGGTGGCGCGGGCGGAGCCGGTCAGCCGCAACGCGGTGGCCGAGGCGTTGGGTATCGGCCGCACCCTGGCCGCGTTCCATCTGGACAAGTTGGCCGAGGCGGGGCTCCTGGAGTGGGTCTACGGGCCCCGTACCGGCGGACCGGGAGCGGGGCGGCCGGCCAAGCTGTATCGCCGGTCCACCGCCGAGCACGCGGTGACCCTGCCGCCGCGCGACTACCGGCTGCTGGCCGACGTGCTGGCGAGCGCGGTCGAGCGGCTCGGCGCGGAGCCTGCGACCTACGCGGCAGCCCGCGAGCGGGGCGCGAAGCTCGCCGGGAGCGACGTGCTCGGCAGCCTGGTGGCGCTCGGGTACGAGCCGGTCGAGGACGACGAGGGGACCATCCGGCTGCGCAACTGCCCGTTCCACGCGCTGGCTCAGGCGTACCCGCCGCTGGTCTGCGGGTTGAACCTGGCGCTGCTGGAGGGTCTCGTGGGCGACGGCGGCCGGGTGGCGGGACTCGATCCCGGCCCGACCGGCTGCTGTGTCGCGATCCGCTCTAAAAACAATGCCGCTTGACATAGAAGCTTATGCTGGCCGCATGGCCAATCATCCCGAGCACCACCTCGCCCAGGTGAACATCGCCCGGCTGCGCGCGCCCATCGACAGCCCCGTACTCGCCGACTTCGTCGCCCGGTTATCCGAGATCAACGGCCTGGCCGAACGCTCGCCCGGCTATGTCTGGCGGCTACAGGACGAGTCGGGTAACGCGACCGCGCTGCGACCCTTCGAGCCGGACGTCATGGTGAACCTGACCGTGTGGGACTCGGTCGAGTCGCTGCGCGAGTACGTGTACCGGTCCGCGCACCTGGAGCCGATGCGCCGGCGGCGCGAATGGTTCGTCCCGTTCGACGGGCCGTACCTGGCGCTGTGGTGGATCCCGGCCGGCACGCTACCGACCGTCGCGGAGGCGGGCGAGCGGCTGGACCTGCTGCGCCGGCACGGCCCGTCGCCGGAGGCGTTCACCCTGCGCGAACCGTATCCCGCCCCCGACGGCCGCCCCGACTTCCTTTCTCGCACGTCAAGCCAACCTTAAGAGAACCATCGATGTCTTGACCGTACTGCAAACAATCTTTACTGTTACATCGACAGGCCTCGTCATGTACGCGTTCCCCCGACCCGCTTGTTCGGAGGCCACACCTTGTCCAGATCCCGTCTCGTCGCGATGCTCGGCGCCCTGGGTGCCGCGCTCCTCGCCGGCGCCGCCATAGCCATCGCGCTACCCGCCCAAGCCGCCGGTACGGTCACCGCCACGTTCAGCAAGGACTCCGACTGGGGTACCGGCTACCAGGCCAAGTACACGATCACCAACGGTACGGCCAGCTCGATCAGCGGCTGGACCGTCGCGTTCGAGCTGCCCAGCGGCTTGACCCTCGGTACCTACTGGGACTCGCTCATGAGCACGAGCGGGCAGCACGTGACCGCCAAGAACCGGGACTACAACGGTACGGTCGCGGCCGGCGCCAGCGTGAGCTTCGGGTTCATCGTCAACGGCGGCTCGGGTACCCCCACCGGCTGCACGATCAACGGCGCCGCCTGCGCCTCGGGGAGCACGGGTGGCGGCGGCTCGCCGAGCCCGTCCGCAATCCGGACGAGCACCTCGCCAAGTCCCACGCCGACGTCGACCGGCGGCGGTGGCGGTACCGGCAGCACCCTGGCGGTCGCGCCCTACATCGATATGGGCTCCTGGCCGACGCCGGTACTCTCCGACGTCTCCACCGCCAGTACCCTCAAGAACTTCACGCTCGCGTTCGTGACCTCGGCCGGCTGCAAGGCGAGCTGGTTCAACGCGTACGACCCGCGCACCGCCTGGAATCTGGACCAGATCAGCGCGCTGCGTGCCAAGGGCGGCGACGTGAAGATCTCCTTCGGCGGCGCCTCCGGCATCGAACTGGCCCAGGCGTGCTCGACGGTGACCGCGCTGACCACCGAGTACCAGGCCGTGGTCAGCGCGTACAGCCTGAAGTACATCGACTTCGACATCGAGGGTTCGGCGGTCGCCGAGCCCGCCTCGATCTCGCTGCGCTCGCAGGCAATGGCCAAGCTGCAGGCGGCGAACAGCGGCCTGAAGATCTCCCTGACGCTGCCGGTGCTGCCCAGCGGCCTGACCGCGGACGGCGTCAACGTCGTGCGCTCCGCCCGGGACGCCGGCGTCAACCTCGACGTCGTCAACATCATGGCGATGGACTACTACCAGGGCAGCGACAACGCGACACAGGCGATCGCGGCGGCCAACGCGACGTTCAGCCAACTCAAGTCGCTGTATCCGAGCAAGACCGACGCACAGCTGTGGCGGATGCTCGGGGTGACGCCGATGTTGGGCCAGAACGACGACGGCGCCATCTTCAGCCAGTCCGACGCCCGCCAACTGGTCAGCTTCGCCCAGTCCAAGCACCTCGGCGAGCTGGCGTTCTGGGAGGTCACCCGGGACCGCAACGCGTGCACTGGCGCGCTCTACATGTGCACCAACGTCAGCCAGTCCCCGTACGAGTTCAGCAAGATCTTCGCTGGCTACTCCGGCTGACGGCCGGCTGGTCCCAGGGCCGCCCCCGGGCCGCCCCCTCGGGCCGCAATTTCATTGAAGTTGCGGCCTTGGGGGCGGCCCAATGCCGCAATGTCAATGAAGTTGCGACTAGCTGGGGTCGATCAGGGCGGCGGCGGTGCCGACCCGCAGCGGGGTGTCGTCGCGGACGTTCTGCTTGACGAGCGCGAGCGCGATCATCCCCAGCTCGTAGTGGCGTACGGCGGTGCCGACGAAGCCGACCTGGCGACCATCCACTGTGGATACCGGGGTACCCTGCGCGGGCAGCTCCTCGCCGATACCGTCGAGGTGCAGCAGGGCCAGCCGGCGGGGCGGCCGGCCCAGGTTGTGTACCCGCGCCACCGTCTCCTGGCCGCGGTAGCAGCCCTTGTCGAGGTGTACCGCGCCGGCGAGCCAGCCCACCTCGGCCGGGATCGTCCGGTGGTCGGTCTCGAAGCCGAACCGGGGGCGACGCGCCGCCACCCGCAGCGCCTCGAACGCCCATACGCCCACCCACGGCACGCCCAGCCACTGCGCCGTACGCTCGACCGACTCGCGCGGTACCAGCAGGTCGTACCCGTACGACATGCGCCGCGCCCAGCCGCCACCGGGCAGCTCGCCGGTGGCGTACCGGGTGGTGGCCACCTGCGGTACGTCCGCGGAGGCGAACTTGGCCGGCGGTACCGGCGCCACCACCGGCGGCGGCAGCTCGACACCGGGCACGCTCGCCCGCGGGCCGACGAGCGACAGCAGCGCCCAGCCGGACGTGACCTCCGCCGGCTCGACGCGCATCAGGAAGCGCATCTGGCCGAGGAAGGCAAGCAGCGGGCCGGCGCCGCCCGGCTCGGTATCCAGCCAGGTGGTTTCGCCGTCCTCGGTGACCAGGGCATGGTGCTCGATGTGCCCGTGCGGGGAGAGCACGAGCAGCTCCGTACCCTCGCCCGGGTGCAGGCCGGACAGGTGCTGCGTGGCGAGGCTGTGCAGCCAGGTCAGCCGGTCGTCACCGGGTACCGCGAGCACGCCGCGGTGCGACCGGTCGACGAGCCCGGCCTCGGTGGCCAGGGTGCGCTGTTCGCGCATCGGGTCGCCGTAGTGCGCCACCGCGCCCGCGTCGGCCGAGCCGGGCGCGATCGCGTCAACGAGTACCTCAGGCATGTGCTCCACACTCCGCGCAGAGGCCGAACAGTGCGACGTGACCTATGTCAATGAGGAAGCCGTGCTGCGTGTCGAGCGTCGCGGACAGCTCGGACAGGACGCCCGGCGAGATCTCGCTCACCCCGCCGCAGCCCCGGCACACCAGGTGGGCGTGCTGGTCGGCGCCGACGGCGTGGTACGTCGGGGCGCCGTGGGACAGGTGCGCGTGGGTGATCAGGTCCAGCTCTTCGAGCAGCTCGAGGGTCCGGTACACGGTGGTGATGTTCACACCGGCAGCGGTCGCTGCGACCTTCGCGTGCACCTGGTCGGGCGTGGCGTGGCCCAGCTCGTACACGGCCTCCAGCACGAGCTGGCGCTGCGCGGTCAACCGCAAGCCGCGGGCCCGCAGCACCTCGGCCAGCGAAGATTCGGACACGCTTCCGATGGTAGGTCAGCCTCCGACGCGCAACAGCCGGGCCGACAGGTGCGAGGTCAGCGGCTGGCCCACCGCCGACATGTCGTGCGCGTACAGCAGGGCGCCCTCCACGATCCCGTACAGCCGGTGCCCGCCGGTGACCTCCTTGGCGGTGACGGTACGCAGGACCGCGTCGGTGACCAGCTCGACGCGTACCCCGTCGATCCGCCCCACGTACAGCTCCATGATGCCGTTGGGGCTGCTGAGCAGTACCTCGAGCTCGCCGGTCGCCTTGCCGTCCGCCATCACCGGGCGCCACCAACCCGCCTCGCGGTGCGACGGGCGGATCTGGGTGCCGTCCTCCTCGATGAGCCACGTCCGCGACTCGTACTGCAGGAACGGCCGGCCGTCGTGGCTGATCCGGATCTCCTGGCCGTAGTCGAAGTCCTCGATCGTCGGGTACCCGCCGCGGCCGCGGCCCCGCCATACGCCCACGTACGGAACCAGAGCCGACAGGGCCGGGTGCAGGTCGGGGGCGGTACGCAGGTCGTGCGTGTCCTGGTACGGGTACTCGCCGACCGGGGGCGCGTTGAGCCAGGGGGGCGCCTCCATCAGATCCGCCCGCGCGAGACGCGTACGGCGAGGTAGACCAGGCCGCCGGCGAGCGCGCCGAAGCCCGCCACCAACAGGCTCACGAAGCCGATCTCGGTGACCATGTCCACGATCCTATGCTGGGGCACATGCCACGCAATGACGCTCGCCGCCGGCTCGTTGTCAAAACCACCGCCGGTACGGACGCCCCCGAGCGCTGCTCCCAGGGCTTTACCGTCGCCGCAACCGCCATCGCCGCCGGAGTCGAGGTGTCCCTCTGGCTGACTGGCGAGTCAGCCTGGTTCGCGCTGCCCGGCAAGGCGGAGAAGTTCGAGCTGCCGCACGCGTCGCCACTGGCCGAACTGCTCGAGGCGGTGCTGCGCGACGGGCGGGTGACGGTCTGCACGCAGTGCGCCCAGCGCCGCTCGATCACCGTCTCCGACGTCATCCCGGGCATCCGCATCGCGGGCGCGGCCGCGTTCGTCGAGGAGATCCTGGCCGAGAACGCGCAGGCGCTGGTCTACTGACAGGAGCCGGTGGTGGCGGTGACCGTCACGGTGCCCGCGCCGCGCTGCGCGGCGACCGCCGCCGCGCCGTCCCGGTAGGCGTAGACGTCGTCACGGCTGACGACCGCGATCCCCGCCGGGTGCAGGGTGCCACGCAGCGGGCCGGCGCCGCTGCTCACCACGGCTTCGACGGTACGCACACCGCACGGCAGGACGTGCGTCCTCCACTGGACGGTACCGGCGCCCAGCGCGGCGAGTACCGGATCGATCGCGGCCCGGTCCCCGGGCGCCGGCGGCGCGCTCGCATCGGCCGCGGGTTCGTGGCCGATCGCCCGGCAGCCGGTGCTCGCCACGACCCGTACCACGCCCGGCTGCTCCACGCCTCCGGTCAGCGCGACGTAGTAGCCGGCGTCGGCGACGAGCGAGCGCCCGCGAACCGTCGCGTGGTAGGCCGCCGGCAGTCCCTTCGCCACCCTGTCCAGCAGCGCCGCCTCCTCGCCCACCGGCGTGTACAGGCGCACCGAGCGCTGGTACCGGGCACCCAGCCGTACCGGCGTCAGGTCGCAGTCGCCGGTCTTGTCGTACCCGGAGACCGCCGGTACCGCGTCGGCTCCCGCCGCGGCCAGCACCTTGCCCGTGGCGTCGTCCACCCGCGGCTCCGCCTGCGCGACCGTGGTCTGGTCGCGGACCGTCGGCGAGCCGTGGAACGAGTACCACACGCCCGTCACCACCAGTACCAGCGCCCAGGCCACCGCCACGGCGGCCACCACCCGCCGGCGGCGCCGGCGCTGCGGGGTCTCGGGCGGCTGGGGTGGTGGGAACGTGGCGACCGGCGGCCAGCCACGCCCGGGCGGCGCGGGCGGCCCACCGGTGGCGGTGGGCGGCACGGCGGTCTCGGGACCGGCGGCCTCGGGGGTGGTCACGCCGTCCATGGTGACAGGCGGCCCCCACGGCGCGGGGACCGCCTGTGCTCCATCGTCTGCCCGAAGACTCGCTATCGGGATATGGAGACGGCGACCTCGTTGAGGCCACGGTTGGCGGCGACCGTCGCGTCGCCGTTGCCCAGCCGGGACAGGGCCCGCAGGGTCCAGGTCCCGGGCGCAGCGAAGAACCGGAACTGCCCGGCCGAGGAGGTGACAACCTCGGCGGTGAACTCGCCCGTTGCGTCGAGCAGCCGGACGTACGCGCCGTCGACGAGCTGATCGCCGGCGCGTACCACGCCGCTGATCACCGTCTCCTTCTCGACGTCAACGCTGGCCGGGATCGCCGCGCCCTGGTCAGGGGCACCGCACCCCAAGGTGTAGTCGCTCATGCCGGATCCTCGCTTCGCTGCGGTCCGGCATGAGGCTCCAGACGCGCTCTATTCATGATTCGCTCACTGCGTTCGCTCATGCCGCTTTCTGTTCCTCTCCCCTGTCACGCGTCGCCGGGTGTGTCGCCCAGCGCGACCGGTACCCCGACCAGCGAGCCGTACTCCGTCCAGGAACCGTCGTAGTTCTTGACGTTCTGCTGGCCGAGCAGCTCTTGGAGGACGAACCAGGTGTGCGAGGAGCGCTCGCCGATCCGGCAGTACGCGATGGTGTCCTTGCTCCCGTCGAGCCCGGCCGCCGTGTACAGGGCGCGCAGCTCGTCGTCGGACTTGAACGTGCCGTCCTCGTTGGCGGCCTTGCTCCACGGCACGTTGATCGCCGTGGGGATGTGCCCGGCGCGCTGCGCCTGCTCCTGGGGGAGGTGGGCGGGGGCGAGCAGCCGGCCGGCGTACTCGTCGGGCGAGCGCACGTCGACCAGGTTGAGGGAGCCGATCGCGGCGACCACGTCATCGCGGAAGGCCCGGATCGAGGTGTCCTGCGCCTGGGCGGTGTAGGTGGTGGGCGCGCGGTGCGGCTCGTCCTTGACCAGCGGGCGGTTGTCCAGCTCCCACTTCTTGCGGCCGCCGTCGAGCAGCTTCACGTCGCGGTGCCCGTACAGCTTGAAGTACCAGTACGCGTAGGCGGCGAACCAGTTGTTGTTGCCGCCGTACAGCACGACGACGTCGTTGTTGCCGATGCCCCGGCTGGACAGCAGCGCCTCGAACTGCTCCTTGTTGACGAAGTCCCGGCGCACCTGGTCCTGCAGGTCCTTCTTCCAGTCGAGCTTGATGGCGCCGGCGATGTGCCCGGCGTCGTACGCGGTGGTGTCCTCGTCTACCTCGACGAAGACCACACCCGGCGTTTCGATGTTCTTCTCGGCCCAGTCCGCCGAGACGAGTACGGAGTCGCGACTCATGGATTGCCTCTCAATGTGGTTGTTTGTGGATCGCGGGCCGCGCGACCACAGGGACGGTGCAACGACAGCTCGGCATCGGCGGGCGCCGCGGCTGATATGTGTTGACCGAAGGCCGGCAGCCGCCTCAGACAGGGCGACACAGGCAGGTCGCGACCCGGCCGAAGTCGATCGGCCGGCGCTTGGTGAGCAAATCGCCAGCGCGTCGCGCCTGGACAGGCGCGTCTGCTACCGGGAGGCTCATGGCTGCCGAGCCTACCATCCGCCGTTACATCGTGGACAGCGCGTCTCACGCACCGGAGTGCGTAGCGAGCGCCACATTCTGCGCATACGCGGTGACGACCAACCCATCCACAGTGGACTGAACGCTTCGGATCTTCATGTGGTACGGCAGATCCGGGAGGGTCACGTTGACCGACAGCGCGGTCTTCAGCGACCCGATGAGCGAGCTCAACCCCGGCGGTACGTTGCCGCCCTGCGCCTCTACCCGGTTGACGGCCACCCGTACCGCGGAGCCGGACACGTGCAGGGTCCCGGTCGCCACCATCGTGGTGGACATGCCGAGGAACGATACCGGCGTCGTCATCCGGATCTGGCCGTTGGGCAGGGCCGTAACGGTGACCCCGTTGATGCCGGTACCGCTCTTCTTGATCAGGGTTGTCACGGCCGCCCAGCCCACGTGACCCGTACCGGTGACGTTGTCCGCGGTGATGTCGCCGTTCTGGTGGATCAGCGTGCTGGTCGACGCCTTGATCCCGGTGGCAACCACGTCCAGCTTATCGATCTTGACGCCCTGGCTGGTGAGGTTCTCCGCGTGGATGGTGACCTTGTTGTACCGCCCGCGCGCGACCTGCGTGAGGAACGGGAAGCCGTCGATGTGGGCGGTGGGCCGCGTCGGCGTACTGATGTCCCGGGCCGTCAACTCCTGCTGTGCCTGCTTCGCGAGCTGCTGCGAGGCGGCGTACGCGGCGACCCGATCACCGATCAGGAAGAGCCCGAACAGCACCAGCACCAGGACGACAAGGCCGGTCGTCATCCTGCGTCCTCGACCGGCCGCCATCGCTGCTCCTCCTCGTTCGGCCGCCCGTCAAAGGGCGGGTATCAGCAGCATCACGCTCAACACGTACGCGGCCGGCGCGGCCAGGGCGAACCCGGCCAGCGGCCCTTGCAGGTGCCGTGCCACCCACAGCCGCGAACGCTCGCCGGCCAGCTCCCGGCCCGCCTCCGAATACGAGACAGCAAGGTCGGCCATGACCGCGGCCATCGCGGTCACGAACCCGGCCACCGCGGCGTTGCCGGTGCTGATCCCGACAAGGTACGAGCCGGCGAGTGCGCCGGCGCCGGTGCCGGCCATGGCACCCACGACCACACCGACCGACCCGCGGGAGACCCGCGAATTGGTCCGCGGGCCGGGCAGGACCACGTCGGTGAGCCTGGCCACCACCAGCGCGACGCCCGCGGCCAGCAGGCACACGACAATCGACTGGGTACCCAGCACGTGTCGGCTCAAAACTATGAGCGACCCGAAGGCGATCACGCCTACTACAACGATCATTGTGTTGCCGAGCGACTCGGTGACCTTGACCCGCCGCTCTCCCCGGGCGAGCTGCCCGATCACGCCAGCGGCGAAGGCGGCCGCCGTCACGTACCCGAGCGGCGCGAGCGAGGGCTGTTCCGGCCAGACCGCGGCCACGTCCCCGAGTGCCGCCGCGCCCAGGCCGATACCGACGACGACGCGGATACCGGCGGGACGGGTGGCGACGGCCCAGGACAGTACGTACAGGACCTGGACGCCGAAGATCACGATCGCGTACGAGTGCGGGACGGTATGCGCCCCGACCAGCAGCCCGAACGCCAGCAGCGCGGCGAAGCCGGCGACCGAGAGAGAGCCGAGCCGGCGCGCCGGCGCGGTGCTGACCTGCTCCTCCCGCAGCCAGCTCGGCGGTGCCGACTGCAGGCTCGCGTCCAGTCCGGTCTGCTGTCCCGCCTGAGCGCGGCGCTTGTGCGGCCGGCGCCGCCGGTCGCTGCCCCGGCCGGGCTCGTCGGGTACGGGCTCGTCCCACGGTGCGGGGTTCGTGCCCGGTGCGGTACCGACCGTCGACCATCCGAACGGGTCGGGGTCGTCCCTTCGGTCCGACTGTGGCTCCGGCTCGGGGCGCATGGGCCGCCCGGCGGCACGCGGGTCGCGCTGCCAGTCGGCGGGACCGCCGTGGCCCGGAGGCGGTAGTGAGGGGGACACGCACCGATCGTGCCAGAGTCGCGCCGGTCACCGCGAGCGCCGCCCCAGATCAGCCGGGCGGCCAGCGGTGATCGAAGATCGACATGGTGGGCAATGTCACGTGGTGAGTTCCCGACTGCTTTCCGATATCCTCATTCCTTAACCCCGCCCGTCAGCGAAGCCGGGATCGGCACCGGCCCAGAAAATGGTGGCCGGCTGCGGTCACAAGCCGCGGAAGACGGAGGTGACGAGTGGAAATCCTGTTGTTGACCAGCGCCCGGGCGGGTGAACCCGCGAGTGTGCTGCCCGCCCTCGACCTTCTTCCCCACTCCGTACGCACTGCGCCGCGCGACGTCCGCACCCTGGTCGCGGGTCCGTCACCGGATGTGGTCCTGATCGACGCGCGCAGCGAACTGGCCGACGCCCGCGCCACCTCCCGCATGCTGCACGCCACCGGCCTCGGCGTACCGCTGCTCGCCGTCGTGAGCGAATCCGGCCTGGTCGCGCTCTCCGCCGACTGGGGCGTCGACGACGTGATCCTGGCCTCGGCCGGCCCGGCCGAGATCGAGGCACGGCTGCGGCTCGCGGTGGGCCGGCTGGGCGCGGCGAGCGCGGGCGATGGCGGGCTGATCCGCGCCGGCGAGCTGACCATTGACCCCGACACCTACGCCGCCAAGCTCAAGGGCCGGCCGCTCGACCTGACCTACAAGGAGTTCGAGCTGCTGAAGTTCCTGGCGCAGCACCCGGGCCGGGTGTTCACCCGGGACCAGTTGCTGCGCGAGGTCTGGGGCTACGACTACTTCGGCGGTACCCGCACGGTCGACGTCCACGTGCGGCGGCTGCGGGCCAAGCTCGGCTCCGAGTACGAGTCCATGATCGGCACGGTGCGCCAGGTCGGGTACAAGTTCGTTGTCCCGTCCAACCGCGCGCTGCCCGAGGCGGAACCGGTCGCCAACCCCGCGCCGCTGACCGCGACGCTGTAGGGCACGTGATGCGGCACCCGCGAGCGTGACCACGACAACACCCGTACACCGGCTCGACCATCTCGGCCCCGACGACGTGGCCGAGGTGCTCGCGCTGACCCAGGCGGCCGGCGACGCGGACGGTGCCTACCCGCTCTCCGAGCACGTGGTGCTGCACCTGCGGCACGGCGGCGACGCGCCCGCGGTGCACCTGGTGGCCAGGGTCGACGGCGTACTGGTCGGGTATGCCCACGTGGATACCACCGACGTCGTGGAGGGGGCGAGCGCGGAGCTCGTCGTACACCCGATGTATCGGCGGCGTGGCCTCGGGCGGGCCCTTGTCATGGCCGCCACCGCCGCGGCTGAGGAGCAGGACCGCGCCGGCCGCCTGCGCCTGTGGGCGCACGGCGACCACCCCTCCGCCACGGCGCTGGCTCTCTCGCTCGGCTTCGAGCGGTACCGGGTGCTGCTGCAGATGCGGCGCTCGCTGTTCGCGCCGGTGGACGCCGCGTCGTTCCCCGAGGACGTGACGCTGCGCTCGTTCCGGCCGGGCGCGGACGACGAGGCGTGGATCCGGGTCAACGCGCGCGCCTTCGCCGACCATCCGGACCAGGGGCGGTGGACAATAGATGATCTTCGGGTACGGATGGCGGAGCCGTGGTTCGACGCCGACGGCTTTCTCCTCGCCGAGCGGGACGGGCGGCTCGTCGGCTTCCACTGGACGAAGGTGCACGGTTCGCCGGGGCACCACCACGCGCCGATCGGCGAGGTCTACGTGCTCGGCGTCGATCCCGACGTCCAGGGCCTGGGGCTGGGCCGGGCGCTGACCCTTGCCGGCCTGCGGTACCTTCGCGGAAAAGGGTTGGATCAGGCGATGCTCTACGTCGATGAGGCCAACCCGAACGCGGTTGCGCTGTACCGCAAGCTGGGGTTCGCCCGCTGGTCGACCGACGTGTGCTTCCGAAGGCTCTGACCTGGGACTCGAACCGGCCATGCGGTACGACTGTTCACGCTTCGGACATGTGGTCCTCAACACAACGTCATGCAACGGGGTGGACCTGTTCACCGACCGTTCATTCACGCCCTCAGCCCTGGCTACCTGGCACTCCTAGCGTCCGTGGGGACCGGTAACCCGCCGGTAGCCGCGCAGGGCACCCCGCCCGCCGGCGCCGCCACTCAGGATTCCCGAAGGGACCCTCACGTGAAGCTCCAGCGGCATGGCATCATGGCCGGCCTCGCGCTGACCGCGACGCTCGCGCTTGCCGCGTGCGGTAGTGACAACAACAACACGCCGTCCGGTACCTCCGCCTCGGGGGGTAGTTCCACCAGCGGCTCATCCATTAACTGCGCCTCGGGCAGCCTGACCGCTCAGGGTTCGACGGCGCAGGCCAACGCCATGGCTCAGTGGATCAAGGCCTACCAGACCGCATGCTCGGGTGCTCAGATCAACTACCAGGGCACGGGCTCGGGCGCCGGGCAGACCGCCTTCATCTCCGGCACGGCCGACTTCGCCGGTTCGGACTCCGCGCTGCCCGCGGCCGACCAGCCGAAGGCGGACGCGCGCTGCAAGAGCGGCCCGGCGATCCACCTGCCGATGGTCACGGGTCCGATCGCCGTGGCGTACAACCTGTCTGGCGTAACCAACCTGCAGCTCAAGCCGGCGACTCTTGCCAAGATCTTCGCTGGCAAGATCACCAAGTGGAACGACCCGGCCATCGCCGCGGACAACCAGGGCGCGTCCCTGCCGTCCTCCGCGATCCTGGCCGTGCACCGCTCCGACTCGTCGGGCACCACGGACAACTTCACCAACTACCTCAGCCAGACCGCGAAGACCGACTGGACCTTCGCGCACAACAAGGTCTGGAAGGCTCCGGGCGGCTCGGCCCAGAAGGGTAGCGACGGCGTCGGCGGCGCGGTGTCGAAGACGGCCGGCGCGATCGGCTACGTCGAGTGGTCGTACGCGCAGGTGAACAACCTGACCACCGCCAAGATTCAGAACGGCGCCGGGGAGTTCGCCACGCTGACTGGCGACGCGGCCGGCAAGACCGTGTCGGGTGCGCAGGTCGTGGGCTCGGGCGACGACCTGACACTGAAGATCGACTACAACACCACGGTGTCGGGCGCGTACCCGATCGTCCTGGTCACGTACGAGATCGTCTGCGACAAGGGCAACGCCTCCGACAAGCTGCCGCTGCTCAAGAGCTTCCTGACCTACATCTCGGGTACGGCCGCGCAGAGCTCGGTCAGCAACATCGGCTACGCTCCGCTGCCGGACTCGGTCCGTACCAAGGTCGCCAGCGTCATCAGCAACCTCGGCTGACCACCGACAGTAAATCCACAGTGGACGGAGACGCTCAGCCGATGAGCCAACCCTCGTTCTCCGGCTCCGCCGAGGCCCGCGCGGCCTCGGCGGAGCCGCCTGTCGACCAGACGGTAACCGGCACCGGTGGCTCTCACCGGATACCGGACCAGCGCCCACCGCAGTCCGTCGGCGGCGGGGGCGCGCTGCCCACCCGGCGGCGCTTCGGCGGGGACAACGTGTTCCGGTGGCTGTCGACCGGTGCCGGAAGCGTGGTCCTTGTGATCATCCTGGCCATCGCGATCTTCCTGATCGCCAAGGCCATCCCGGCGCTCAAGGCAGACAAGGCCAACTTCTTCACCTTCAGCCAGTGGTTCCCGGACGACCCGACGAAACCGCAGTTCGGCATCGCGTCGCTCGTGTACGGCACCGCGGTCAGCTCGGTGATCGCGCTGCTGGTGGCGGTACCCGTGGCTTTCGGCATCGCGCTGTGTCTGTCGCACTACGCGCACCGGCAGGTCGCGACCGTACTCGGGTTCATGATCGACCTGCTCGCCGCCGTGCCCAGCATCGTGTTCGGACTCTGGGGGCGCGACTACTTCGCCTCGCCGATCGCCGCCTTCTCGGGTTGGCTGCACCACTACTTCGGCTGGATCCCGATCTTCGGCGGCGACGGCCCGTACGGGCAGTCGATCCTGCTCGGCTCGGTGGTACTGGCGATCATGGTGCTGCCCATCGTCACCTCGCTGTCGCGCGAGGTGTTCCGGCAGGCGCCGATCATGGATCAGGAGGCCGCGCTGGCGCTCGGCGCGACCAAGTGGGAGATGATCCGGATGGCCGTGATCCCGTACGGCCGCCCCGGCCTCATCGCCTCCGTGATGCTCGGCCTCGGCCGCGCGCTCGGCGAGACGATCGCGCTGGCACTGACGCTCGGCAGCACCTTCGCCATCTCGGCCAGCCTCATCAACGTCGGTGGCAACTCGATCGCCGCCAACATCGCGAACAGGTTCGGCGAGGCCGGTGACGTCGGCCGCGGTGCCCTGATCGCCTCGGGTCTCGTGCTGTTCGCCATCACACTCATCGTGAACGTGACCGCGCGCGCGATCGTGTACCGGCGCCGGGAGTTCCTGGGGAGCGCGGCATGACGACACTGCTCCAGCAACCGACCCCGACCGCCGCCGGGCTGCGCGCCCGCCGGCTGCCGCGGTGGGCCGGGTTCGCGATCGCGGCCGGTGCGCTCGTACCCGCATACCTGCTCTTCGGCCTCGCCAAGCTGCTCGGCGGCGGCCTGGTGCTGGTCATCGTCGGCGCGGTGCTGCTGTTCCTGATCGGCACCGCCGTCGTGTCCACCATGGCCGAGGGTTCCCGGGCGGCCCGCAACCGGGTCGCGAGTGCGCTGATCTACTCGGCGTTCGTGCTCGCCCTGCTGCCGCTCGTATCGGTCGTCCTCACGCTGGTGAGCAAGGGCGTCGGGCGCCTCGACGGCGACTTCTTCAACCACTCCATGCGCAACATCACGGCGTTCGATGCCAACGGCGGCGCCTACCACGCGATCCTCGGCACGATCGAACAGGCCGGGATCGCGACGCTGATCACCGTACCGCTGGGCATCCTGGGCGCGATCTACATCGTGGAGTACGGGCGCGGCCGGCTGGCACTCGCAATCCGGTTCTTCGTCGACGTGATGACCGGCATCCCGTCGATCATCGCGGGTCTGTTCATCCTCGCCTTCTGGGTGCTCATCGTGTCACCGCACCTCTCGGCGGAGCATCGGGCGTACTACTCCGGCTTTGCGGCCGCGCTCGCGCTGTTCGTGCTGATGTTGCCCACGGTGACCCGGTCGACCGAGGAGATGCTGCGACTGGTACCCACGGCGCTGCGCGAGGGGGCGTACGCGCTGGGGATACCGAAGTGGAAGACGATCCTGCGGATCGTGGTACCCACGGCGCTGCCCGGCATCGTCACCGGTGTCATGCTCGCCGTTGCCCGCGCCGCCGGCGAGACGGCTCCGGTGCTGTTGGTCGCGGGCGGCAACCCGGCGATCAACTCCAACCCGTTCAAGGGCAACCAGGAGTCGCTGTCGGTCTACATTTACGAACAGGCCGGCCTCGCCTCCAAGTACGGCCCGCCCCGCGCATGGACCGCCGCACTGACCCTGGTCGCGCTGGTCCTGGTGCTGACCATCGCCGCCAAGCTCCTGTCCCGCCGTAACAAACTCACCAAGGACTGACACAATGGCCAAGCGGATCGAGGCCGTGGGCGTCACGGCGTACTACGGATCCTTCAAGGCGATCGACAATATCAACATGGTGATCGAGCCCAAGTCGGTCACCGCACTGATCGGCCCATCCGGCTGCGGGAAGTCCACCTTCCTGCGCTCCATCAACCGGATGCACGAGGTGCTGCCCGGCGCGTACGTCGAGGGCAAGCTCACCATCGACGCGCAGGACATCTACGGGCGCGA
>JBPYFB010000535.1:0-4453 GCA_051986465.1 Rugosimonospora sp. | reverse complement strand
AGCCGAGCCCGCCGCGGTAGCGCCCCGGGCCGCCGGAGTCCACCGCGAGCCCGAGCCGCTCGACCACGAACGGCCAGCGCGCCTCGGCGAACTCCACCGGGATGTTGCGCGAGTCCGGCACCACGTGGATGGTGTCCTCGCCGTCGGCGTAGTACCTGCCGCCCGAGCCGCCGCCGAGGACCTCGCGCATCAGGTACGGTTCGCCGCCCGCGTCCGTACCGTAGACACCCGTGTACCGGATGGTCTCCTGGTCGGCCGGCATCCGCCCGTCGACGGCCTTGGCGAGGGTACCGGCCAGCACGCCGAGCAGGCGCAGGATGACGAAGGTACGGGCGTTGGTCGGCGCGGGGAAGACCGGGGTCAGCAGCGTACCCGGCGGCGGGAAGCGCAACTCCAGCAGCGGCACCACGCCCTCGTTCACGTCCAGTTCCGCCATGCGTTCCGGGCTGTCCGCGAGGTTGCGCAGGACCGGCGCGAGCCACTTGGCCAGGAAGCTGCCGTCCGCATAGTCGGCCGCGTGGTTGATGGGCCCCTTCGCCTGTGGCGAGGTGCCGGTGAAGTCGAGGATCAGCTTCTCCGGCGTCTTGGTGAGCGTGATGCGCTGGGTGTGCAGGCGCGGCGGGTCCACGCCGTCGTGCTCGGCGTAGTCCTCCCAGGCGTACGTGCCGTCCGGTATCTTCGCCAGGATCTCGGTACGGAACGCGCGGGTGGTCTTGTCGATGATGGCGTCGAAGCATTCCTCCACAGTGGAGGTTCCGTAGCGGGCGAAGAGTTCCGCGAGGCGGCGCGCCCCCATCAGGCACGCCGAGCACTCCGCGTCCAGGTCGGCCGCGAGCGAATCCGGCATCCGCGAGTTGCGGGTCATTATCTTCAGCGCCGCCTCGTTGGGGATACCCGCGTCCCAGAGCCGGATCGGCGGCACCATCAGGCCCTCCTCGAACACGCTCGTGGCGTGCGAGGGCATCGAACCGGGTACCGCGCCGCCGATGTCGTCGTGGTGCCCGAATGCCTGCACGAACGCGACCACCTCGCCGTCGTGGTGGACCGGTACCGTCACGCACAGGTCCGGCAGGTGGCCGATGCCGCCTTCCGATAGATAGACGTCATTGTGAAAGAAGACGTCACCGACATGCATAGACCCAATTGGATAGTCTCGGACGACAGGGTGGACCAGTGCTGAGTACGATCGCCCGGTGAGTTTGCGGAGCCTTCGGTCGTGGATGCCGGCGCGGAAGTCGTGGGCGTCACGGATCATCGGTGACCGGGCGGTACGCCCGATCGCGGTCTCCACCTCCTTCTCGATGGAGGCGAGCGTCCCCTCGACGATCTCGACGAGTACGGGATCAGCCACGGTATACCACCGGTATACTCCGATCATGTCGGATACCACGATCAAGGTGAGCACAGAGGTGCGCGACCGGCTGGCCAAACTGGCCACGGAGCGCGGCATCAGCATCGGCGCCCTGGTCGGGGAGTTCGCCGCCTCGACCTATACGCGGGACGAGATCAAGGCCCGTCATGAGCAGGCCCTCGCCGTAATCAGGAAGTACTTTGTCCCGGACTTCAACGAGGAAGACGAGGAGAAGGGTGAGCAGCTGTGGCGCGACCTCGCGGCCGGTCGGTTGAAGACTCTGGGTTGACCGCCGTCATCCTGGACCACACCGGCCTGCTCGTTCTCGGCAAGGGTCATCGCCTCACGTCGGCTCTGGTTTCGAGGGCTCACACCGATGCGAAGAGGCAGGTGTTCGTCCCCGCGATGTGCCTCGCGGCGGCGACCGCCGAGCGGACCGCGATCGGTGATCATGTCGGACTGCTGCCGGCGCTGACCGTGGTCGAGCTGGACTATCCCGACGCGTGCCTCGCCGGGCGGCTGATCGGTGCCGGGCTGTCGTGGGGCGCGGCACACGCCGCGGCGGTCGGCCGGCCGACCGCCGACTTCCCGGACGGGCGGCCGGTGGTCACCGCGGTGCCTGAGGAGTACAAGGACAGCGGGGTCGCCACCATCGCGGTCAACTGAGCCGCCGGTCACCGCGTCACCACCAGGTTGCCGAGCTCGTCCACGGTCGCGGTGAAGCCGGGATGCAGCGGTACCGTCGCGCCGTACTCCTCGATGACCGCCGGCCCACGCACGACCTCTCCGGCGCGGAGCGAGGGGCGCCAGTACACCGGAGTATCCACATAGGACCCTTCGAAGCACACCGGGCGTTCGCTTCGCGCCGCCTCACTACCGTCCCGAGTGGACAGTGGCTGTAGCGATGGCCGTTCGATCGGGCCGACCCCGGTCACCCGCAGGTTGACCCACTCCACCTGCTGTCCCGGCCGGTCCGCGAGGCTGTACCCGTAGAGCGCCCGGTGCGCGTCATGGAACGCCGCCACCGTCGCGTCCGCGGCGGGCCGGTCGAAGGGCCCGTCCGGCACCGGTACCCGCACCTCGAACGCCTGGCCGTAGTAGCGCAGGTCCGCCGTGCGTACAAACTGGTGGGTGTCGGGGTGGAAGCCCTCGGCCCGCAGGGTTGCCGCGGCCCGTGCCGTCAGGTCGTCGAAGACCTCCGCCACGGCATCGGCGGAGAGTGCCGCGTGCCGCACCACATGGGTACGCACATAGTCGTTCTTAACGTCGACGGTCAGCAGGCCGAACGCGGAGAGGTTGCCCGGGTCGCGCGGCACCACGACGGCGCGCAGGTCGAGGATGTCGGCGAGGCGGCACAGCAGCAGTGAGCCGGAGCCGCCGAACGTGGTCAGCACGAAGTCGCGCACGTCCAGGCCACGCTTGACGGTCACCTGGCGCAGCGCGTTCGCCTGGTTCCACGCCGATATCTCAAGGATCCCGGCGGCCGCCCGCTCTACGGACAGGCCCAGCTTGTCGCCGAGCGCGCGCAGCCCGGCGCGCGCCTCATCGGCGAACAGCGGCACCTCGCCGCCGAGCAGGTGCGGCGGGATCCGGCCGAGCACGAGGTGCGCGTCGGTGACGGTCGGCTCGGTGCCGCCCTTGCCGTAGCACATCGGTCCGGGATCGGCGCCGGCCGAGCGCGGGCCCACCTTCAGCGTCCCTTCGCGGGACAGCCAGGCCACCGAGCCGCCGCCCGCGCCGACCGTGACGACATCGATCATCGGGATCTTCGACGGGTACGGCCCCACGCTGCACTCGGTGGTCAGCGTCGGTTCGCCGTCCCGGACCACGCTCACGTCGGTGGAGGTGCCGCCGCCGTCGAGCGTCAGCACCTGGGTGAAGCCGGCGGCGCGCGCCACGGTCGCCGCGCCCAGCGCGCCGGCGGCGGGTCCAGAAAGGACAGTCGTGATGGGCTGGCGTACCACCTCGTCGGCGGAGAGCACGCCGCCGTTGGACTTCATGACGTAGAAGGCGGTCCCGGCCGGCAGTCGCGACCGGATGGCCGCGAGGTAACCGGCGACGCGGGGCTTGACGGCCGCGTCCACCAGGGTGGTCACGGCGCGCTCGTACTCGCGGTACTCGCGCAGCACCTCGCTGGAGAGGGACACCACCGCGGCGGGGTACTCCTCGGCGAGGATCTCCCGCATCCGCTCCTCGTGTGAGGTGTCCACATAGGAGTGCAGAAGGCAGACCCCGATCGCGGCGACGCCCCGGTCCCGGTACCAGCGGGCCACCTCGCGCGCGCCGTCCTCGTCGAACGGGCGCAGCAGCGCGCCGGTGTGGTCGAGCCGGCCGGCGACGGTACGCACCAGGTCGGCGGGGACGATCCGGTCGGGCTTCACCCAGAAGTAGCTGTTGCCGTACCCGTCCGGCACGCTCTGCCGGGCGATCTCCAGCAGGTACTCGAAGCCCTCGGTTGTGATGAAGCCCAACCGCCCGACCTTGCCCTCCAGCAGTTGGTTGGTGGCGACCGTGGTGCCGTGGCTGACCGAGGCGAGATCCACCGGCCCGGCGCCGAGAGCGGCCAGCGCCTTGCGGATGCCGGTGAGGAAGCCCTCCGCGGGGTCGGCCGGGGTCGACGGCGTCTTGACCGACACCCGCTCGCCGGAATCCTCATCCACCGCGACGACGTCGGTGAAGGTCCCGCCGGTGTCCACCCCGACGCGGATCCGTCTGCTGCCCCCCACCGCGACATCCTGGCCCGTGCCGGCCCGTCAGGGCATGGCAAACCCTGACGACCCCGCCCACGATTCCTCGGCGTGACTTCTGGTGGGGCTGCCGCCGGGCCCGCCCGTCCCGACAGCTGGGACCGGGCGGCGTTTGTGACCTGGTACGCACGCCGGCGCCACCCGGGGATCTTCGGTGGGGCGGTCACGGCCTGCCCCAGCTGGCGTCACCCGACGTAGCAGAATGTCCGCGTGACGCAGATTCTTCCGCGGACCTCGCCCGCCGCCGAGGGGCTGGACCCCGAGGCCGTACGGGCGCTCGTCTCGGCGCTCGACCAGTTGCACGCCGTCCATGGCCTGCTGCTGGTGCGCAACGGGAACGTGGTGGCGGAGCAGG
>JBPYFB010000534.1:0-6790 GCA_051986465.1 Rugosimonospora sp. | reverse complement strand
TTGCGGTGCGCCGCTCGCCAGCACCGCTGTGTCCATTGTGGACGATGGCGGGCGGGTACGGCCGGACGGCGTGGTGGGGGAGATCGCCGTGCGCGGCCCCGGGGTGGCCGGCGGCTACCTCGGCGCGGACGGCGCGGCGGTGACCCGGCTCGCCGGCGGTACCGTGCGTACCGGTGACGCGGGCTTCCTCCTCGACGGCGAGCTGTACGTCCTGGGCCGGCTCGGCGACGGCGTGAAGGTACGCGGCCGCATGCTCTTCGCGGAGGAGTTGGAGGCGGCGCTGCGGGCCGCGGGCGTGCCACCGCGCCGGGTGGCGGTCCTGCTCGGCGAGGTCGCCGGAGAGGCGAGCGTGGTGGCGCTGTTCGAGCGGGCCCGCCCGGAGTGGTTGGCCTGCGCCGGGCCGCTGCTGGGCCGGCTCACCGAGGGCGCGCCCGTGCTCCTGCTCGACGCGCCCGCCGGCACCATCGCCCGTACCTCCAGCGGGAAGCCCCGGCGCCGGCAGCTGTGGCGGGACTTCCAGGACGGCCGGCTGCCCAGCCCAACACCCATGATGACAGTACCGATGACGGGAGGCATCTCATGACCGAGTCCGCCGTATCCGCCGCGATGGCGGGGCGCTCCGAAGCCGACGTACGCGGGACGGTGCGCACGATGGTGATCGAGCTGAGCCCGGTCCGGGACGAGAGCGCCGGTCCGGACACGCACCTGGTGGACGGGTTGGGCTACCACTCACTGTCCCTTGTGGAGCTGGCGTTCACCCTTGAGGACGAGTTCGACCTGCCACCGATCGACGAGCCGACGGCGCGCGCGATCACCACCGTACGCGCCGTGGAGGACCACGTCGTCGCGGTGCTGTCCGGGCGCGGCGAGATCGCGGCCGGGGAGTGACCGGACCGGGGCCGCAGCCGGACGGGAACGCCGAGTTCGCGGCCCGGAGCCTGTCGGCGCGGCTGTTTCGCGCGATGCTGGCGACCCAGGAGTCTTTCGTCGCCTACCTGGGCGTGAAGCTGCACCTCTACGACGCGCTGCACGAGGGCGGCCCGGCCACCGTGCCGGCGTTGGCGCGGCGCACCGGCGTGGCACCGCGCTACCTGCGGGAGTGGCTGGAACATCAGGCGGTGTCCGGGCTGCTCGCGGTGGACGATCCGGCCGCGGCCTGGGATGCCCGCGTCTACCGCCTGCCGCCCGGCCACGAGCGCGTGCTGACCGCATCCGACGATCCACTGTCCATAGTGGCCACCGCGATGCTGCCGCTGGGCGGGGTCGCCGCCGCGCTGCCCGACCTGCTCGCGGCGTTCCGGACCGGGGCCGGGGTGCCGCCGGACGCGTTCGGCGAGGATTGGCGGCAGGGGCACGGCGGCCTCAACCGCGCGATGTACACCGGCCAGCTCGCCGGCTGGCTGCGCCGGTACCTGCCCGACCTGGCGGCGCGGCTGGCCGTCGGCGCGCGGGTGGCGGATGTCGGGTGCGGCGCCGGTTGGGCCGGCATCGCGCTTGCCGATGCCTTTCCCGGCATCCAGGTGACCGCGGTCGACATCGACCCGGCTGTCGTGGCGCAGGCGGCCGAGCGGGCGAAGGAGGCGGGTCTCGCCGACCGCATCAGCTTCGCCGTGGCCGACGCCGCGGATCTGCCGGCCGGCGGCGATTTCGACCTGGTGTGTGTCTTCGACACGCTGCACGAGTTGGCGCGTCCGGTGCCGGCCCTGCGCGCCTGCCGTGCCCTGTGCGCGCCCACCGGTACGGTGCTGGTGCTCGACTCGCGCGTCGCGGACCAGTTCCGGACTCCGGGCGACGAGATCGAACGATTTCAATACGCTACGAGCGTCCTGCACTGCCTCCCCGCGGCGCTGGTCGGTACCGACCCGGTCGGTACGGGAACCGTCATGCGGGCGTCGACCGTTCGCGAGTACGCGCGGGAAGCCGGGTTCACCAGCATCCGGGTATTCGACCTCGACGATCGCTTCCACCGGCTGTACCGCCTGCGTTGAACGGCGGTCGCGGCGCGGATACGCACGATTGACGCTGCGCGCGGGGCGCGGATAGCTTCGGCATTGCCGCCACATCTGCGTTGCGGCACAAGGGACTTCGCCCGAGGATCGGCCCACGCACGGGTCATGCAGTCTGCGCCGCGATGCCGCCGACCACCGTCGTACCGCGGCCCGGTGAAGGGAGAGCCAGCTGTGAACGAGGAGAACGGTCGCTGGGCGGAGCTGCGCGACATCGTCGCGGAGGTCCTCGAGATCGAACCCGAGGAGCTCACTGAGACCGGTGACTTCGTCGAGGTGTACGAGGCGGACTCGTTGCGCGCCATCGAGATTCTGGCCCGCATCGAGAAGAAGTACCGGGTGGAGATACCCCAGTCGGAGCTGGCCGAGATGCGCAACCTGAAGCTGGTGCGCGAGGTCGTGACGCGGTATGCCGGCGGCTGACCGGCGGCGGGTGGTGGTGACCGGCCTCGGGCCGGTCGCCAGCATCGGCATCGGGGTGCGCGCGTTCGCGGCCGGCCTGCGCGCCGGGCGCTGCGGTGCCGCCCCGATCCGCGCCTTCGATCCGGCCGGCTTCCCGCACACGTACGCCTGCGAGGTACCCGACTTCCAACCGGAGAAGCTGTTGCGGCGCCTGGATCCCACGCAATGGGGACGGTCCAGCCAGTTCGCCGCCGCCGCCGCCCGGCTGGCCGCCGAGGATGCCGCGCTGGACCCGGACCGGGTACCCGCCGAGCGGATCGGGGTCGTCATGGGCACCACGAGCGGGGAGTCCCAGGTCGTGGAGGCGCTGACCGTACAGGCCGTGCACAGTGGCGGCGGGGCCGGGTACGCACCCGAACTTCTGGCGCAGGTACCCGCGTCCCGGTTGGCCAACGCGGCGAGCGCGGAGCTCGGCGCGGCCGGTGAGTCGGTGACCCTCGCCTCGGCGTGCTCGGCGAGCAACTACGCCATCGGCTACGCCTACGACCAGATCGTCAGTGGCGAGGCGGACGTGATGCTCGCCGGTGGCGCGGACTCCGTGTGCCGGTGGGCGCATGCCGGCTTCTACCGGCTCGGCGCGCTCAGCGAGCGGGCGTGCGCGCCGTTCGACCGGGACCGTACCGGCATCCTCACGGCCGAGGGCGGGGTGGCGCTGGTACTGGAGGAGCGGGAGCACGCGCGGGCCCGGGGTGCGCGCAGCTACGCCGACGTCCTCGGGTACGGGCTCAACTGCGACGCCTCGCACATGGTGACGCCGGACGCGGCCAGCATCGCGGAGTGCATGCGCATCGCGCACGCCAACGCCGGGGTGAAGCCCGAGGACGTGGATTACATCTGCGCGCACGGCACCGGTACGGCCACCAACGACCTCGCCGAGGCGCACGCGGTACGGATGGTGTTCGGCGAGCGCACCCCGCCGGTCAGCTCCATCAAGTCGATGCTCGGCCACAGCATGGGTGCGGCGAGCGGATTCGGGGCCGTGGCAACCGTACTGGCGATCGCGGAGGGGTTCCTGCCGCCGACCATCAACTGGTCCACCGCCGACCCGCAGTTCGACTGGCTCGACGCGGTGCCCAACCGGTCCCGCGCGACGCCCGTACAGGTGGCGCAGAACAACGGCTTCGCCTTCGGCGGCAACAACTGCATCACCATGTTCGGAGCGGTACGGTGACCGGCCTCGTCATCTCCGGTTGGGGTGTGGTCTGCGCCGCCGGCATCGGTACCGGCGCAATGGCCGTGGCCCTGGACGCCGCACCCCGGCCCGCGCCCGAGGTGTCCGGCCTGTACGAGGAACCGCTGCCCGCACCGGACGGCTTCGCACTCGTCGACTTCGACGTACGCAAGCTGTTGGGGCGAAAGGGAACCAGCTTCCTCGACCGGGCCAGCGCGCTGGCCATGGTCGCCTGCGGCCAGGCGATCGAGCACAGCCACCTGGTGGTCGACGAGCAGACCCGGTACCGGATCGGCATCGCGCTCGGCACCACCCTGGGCAGCTTCCGGTCCAGCAGCGACTACTGCCGCGAGACCCTGGTCGCGGAGCGGCCGTACCTGGTGAATCCGGTGCTGTTCCCGAACACGGTGATGAACCGCGCCGCGGGCCAGGCGGCGATCCGCTACGGGCTGCACGGGGTGAACGGCACGGTCGCCGCCGGGCGGCTGGGCTTCCTCGGCGCGCTGCGGTACGGCGCCAACGCCCTGCGCCGCGGCCACGCCGAGGCGATGCTCGTCGGCGCGGTCGAGGAGTTCACTCCGCAGACCGCGTGGCTGCACCACCGGCTCGGCCGGGCCGGCCTGCCGGGTGAGGCGGCGGTGGTGTTCGTCGTGCAGCCGGCGGCGGCGCTGGCTGGCCGGCAACCGATCGCGCGGCTGCGCGGGGCGGCCGCCGGCTATCACGCGAACGGCGGCCCGCTGGCCGAGACGGTCACCGCCATCGCCCGCCGGGCACTGGAGCAGGCCGAGCGCAAACCCGACGAGGTGGTGTATCTGGCCGAGGCCGACGACGCAGCCGGGCGCGCGGTCGAGGACGCGGTCGCCGCCGGGCTCGAGCCGAAGTCCGTGCGCCGATTGGGCGTACCCGCGGCGCTGGGTGACTGCGGCGCGGCCGCTGGCGCCTTGCACCTGGGCGCCGCCCTGCTCGCCGGGGACGGCGAGGCGATCCTGCTGACCGGTTGGTCGCCGGATGGCGCCGTCGGGTCCATCGTGGTGGAGAGTCACGCCGGTGTCGGTACTGATCGCCAGTAGCGTCGCGCGTACCTGCCTCGGCGACGACGCGCAGACCTTTGCGGCCCTGTTGCGTGGCGCCTGTGGCGTGGCAGACCTGCGCTACGCGCCGTCGGAACGGCTCAACGTCCGGGCCGGGTACCACATCGACGAGCCCGGCCCGGAGCGGTCGCTGCGCGCCAGCGGATGGCTGCGCGAGTGCGTCGGCGAGGCGGTGGCCCGCGCCGGGCTGGACCCGTCGCGCCAGCGGATCGCGGCGCTTGTGGGAACCGGGCTGCGCGAACTGCGTGCCGTGGAGCGGTGGGCTCTCGACGGGGTACCGCTGCGCCGGGAGCAGTTGCACTTCGCGGGTGCGGTACGCGCGGCGGCGCCGGCCACCGGTACGGCGCTGACGCTGTCCAATGCGTGCAGCGCGGGTGGATACGCGCTCGCGCTCGGCCAGGATCTGCTGGAGCTCGACGAGGCCGACGCGGTTGTGGTGGCGGCGGCCGACACGATGACCGAGTCGATGCTCGCGATGATCGGGCGCTTCGCCGACGAGCCCACCCGCCAGGTCCGGCCGTTCGACGCCGAACGCACCGGGGTGCTGCTCGGCGAGGGAGCCGCGGCGGTGGTGCTGGTACCGGAGGGTGCCGCGGCGGCCCCGGTCGCCCGGCTCTTCGGTACCGGCCTGTCCTGCGACGCCCACCACGAGACGGCACCCGAGCCGGCCGGGATCCGCCGGGCCGTACTGGATGCCTTGCGGCGCGCCGGTCGCGAGGCCACCGAGGTGGACGTCGTGTACGCACACGGCACCGGTACGGACCTCAACGACCCGACGGAGGCGGCCGTGCTGCACGACGTGTACGGCACGAAGGCGACCGGCCCGCTCATCACGGCGGTGAAGGGTGCGGTCGGCCACACGTCCGGAGTCGCGCCGCTGACCAGTCTGGCGATGGCCGTGCACACCCTGCGCGAGGGTGTCGTACCGCCGATCGTCGGGCTGCGCCGGACCCTGATGGAGGGCGCCGGGCTGCGGTTCGTCCGGGACCGGCCACAGCGGCTCGCGGCGCGCCTCGTCCAGATCGACGCGTTCGGCTTCGGCGGCGTGAACGCGGTGAGCCTGGTGGGCGCGGCGTGACCGGGGCCGCGGCGGTCGCCGTCACCGGGTGGGGCGTGCACGTACCCGGCGTCGATCTGCTCGCGCGCCTGCCGGTACCGGTCGGCACCCTGCCGGCGCAGCCCGCGGTACCGGCCGCGCGGGCGCACGAGTTGGTGGGGCGCAAGGGATTGCTGGGCAAGGACGAGGCCACCAGGCTGGCGCTGTGCGCGGTACACCGGGCGCTGGGCCGGTCCGCCGGAGCACCCCGGCCGACCGGACCAGCCGACCCGGGCACCGCGGTCGTGGTCAGTTCCAATCTGGGCAACGTGTCGAGCGTGGTCGAGGTGAGCCGGGCGGTCCGTACCGGCGGCCGGCGGGATGTCAGCCCGCTCGCGGTACCCAACGCGTCGAGCAACGTGGTCGCCAGTACCGTCGCGATCTGGTACCGCTTCGGCGGCCCCAACCTGACCGTGTGTTCGGGGGCGACGGCGGGCCTGGACGCCATCGGGCTCGGCGCGCTGCTGCTGCGCTCCGGGCGCGCCACCCGGGTGGTCGTGGTGGGTACCGAGCCCGGTGACGAGGTGGCGGTGGCCCTGCACGGCGGCGCGCTGCGGGCCGGCGCGGCGTGCGTGATACTCGAACCGGCGCAGGACGCACCGGACGCGCCCCGACTCTGTACCGTCCACAATGGATACAAGGGAGACAATGGAGGCTCGCGGCCGGCGGAGCTCGAAGCTACCGTGCACTGCGGCGACCTCTACGGCGCCCATGGGGTCGTTCTCGCGGCCCTGGCCGCCGCACTGCTCGCCACCGGCGCCACCGCCGATCCGGCGTTCGACGACACCACCGGCGCGCACGATCTCGCGATCGTGCAGCTACCGCGCGACGCACCGACGGCACCCGTACCGCTCGGGGCCGCGCCGCCGCCCGCGGGCACGACGGTGCGCATCGTCGGCTTCGGCGCCCTCAGCCACGACGGCCTCCCGGACGGGCTGGCGCGCACCGGCACCATGACCGTCGC
>JBPYFB010000533.1:0-45893 GCA_051986465.1 Rugosimonospora sp. | reverse complement strand
CCGCTAGCCTTCAACCAGCCACTGACGCCACCGCTGGCCTAACCGGAAAGGACGTCGCAGCATGACGGAAGAGGCATGGCCATGGCCGGAGGCGATGGACGCGCTCGCCGCCGCGCCGGCCTCGCATCGCGTACTGCTGGAGAACGAACGGGTACGGGTACTGGCGGTGGTGATCGAGGCGGACACGCGCGAGCCCGAGCACACCCACCAGGCGCCAAGCGTAATGATCGTCGACGAGCCGGCCCGGATCAGGTACTACGACAGTGGCGTATTGCTATTCGAGTCTCCGGAGCATTCCGAGGTGCCGGCCGAGGCTCGGGTGAGCTGGATGGAGCCCGAAGGCCCGCACTCGGTCGAGAACATCGACCAGCACCGGTACCATGCGATCCGGATCGAGCTCAAGTAGGGTTCACGGTCCACTTGCGACCTGGATGTGTACCGTGTTGCTTACCGCCACACCGCGCAGGTCGTACGCGATCGCCCGGATGTAGAAGACGTTCGGCGTCGTGACGGTCAACAGGTACGAGTACGGCGCCGTGGTGTCGGTGGCGACCAGGGTAAACGGGCCGGTCGCAGCGGACGCCGTGTAGAACTCTACCTTCGCGATCAGCTGCGACGGGTACGCCGTGGCGGCCGCCAACTGGATGGTGCCCGGCTCGACGTATACCGTCGTCGAATTCGGTGAGGTCAGCACAACGGCCGGGTCGGAGACGGCCACCTTGAGCTGTACCGTGTCGGTCGCGGTCAGCCCCACGTTGTCGTACGCCTTGGCCTGGACGAAGAACACGCTCGTCTGCGCTGCCACAAGGGTGTACGTGTACGGCGCGGTGGTCACGGTGGCGACGAGCGTGAACGGGCCGCCGCTGGAGCTGGCCGTGTAGAACTCGACCTTGCTGATGGAACCGTCCGGATCGCTCGCGGTGGCGGCAAGTCCAATGAGGCCCGGCTCACCCACGATCGTCTGCGGGTTCGGTGAGGTGACCTTCACCGTGGGCGGCAGGTCACCCGGCGGCGGGCTCGCCGTCGTCGGGGTCACCGACGGACTCGGAATCACGGAGGTACTCGGGATCGCGGACGGGCTCGGGCTCGCGACCGCGCCGTTGCAGGCCACCCCGTTCAGGGTGAACACCGCCGGCGCCGGGTTGGCCCCCGTGACAACCGCGTTGAATCCGAGGTCGACCGCCGCGTCCGTGCCCAGTGAACCGTTCCACGCGAGGCTCGTCGCGGTCACCTGGCTGCCAGCCTGCGACCAGGTGGCGTTCCAACCTTGGGCGATCCGCTGCCCGGCGTCGAAGCCGAAGCCCAGCGTCCAACTGGTCAGCGGCGCGCCGAGGTTCGTCAGCCGTACCGCGGCCATGAACCCGCCCGGCCACTGGCTGGCGACCGAGTAGTCGACCCGGCACCCGGCGGCCGCGGCCCCGGCCGGTGCGATGGACAGTGCGACCCCGCCGGCAATAGCGACCGTGGCGGCGGTGAGCAGCCCGAACTGACGCTTCATGGCCCCTCCCAGGGTGTGGCCGCGATTGAACTCCACGGGTACCACCACGACAACCTGTCCCTGATCGACCGCGCAACGTCAAAGGCAACGGTGCAGGTCGATGGCGCTACGGCAACCGCGGCGCAGAGAAAGTTGCGGGCGCGGATCAAGCGGTGACTTGATCCGCGCCCGCACGATGCTCAATCGGGCTGCGCCAACGACGGTTGGTTCCCGACCGCTACTTGCCCCACGCCGAGGCCCACTTCTCGGTGTAGAAGTCCTCGTAGTTGCCGCTGGAGAAGAACGCCGCATGGATGATGCTGGGGATCGCGATGACCGGTAGGTACAGCGGGCCGAGCAGGAGATTCTGGTAGAAGTGACCCTGCTCGTGCCGCTGGGTCGGTATCCCGCTCCCCTGGGTGCTGCCCAGTGTTACCGGATCGCCGACCACCTTGTTGCCAAGGGTGAACGCGCCATAGTTGCTGCCGGCCTCGATGATCTGCACGTGTTCGTACATGTGCGTCTTTCCGCCGAACAGTTCCACCGCGCCGTACCCGACGAGGGTACCGATGATCTCGTTGACCAGGCCCCAGGTCATCTGGACGGTCCAGCCGAGGAGCTGGGTGAAGAAGTTCTGTCCACTATGGAACGGGAACGCGGTACGGCCGATGACCGACCAGGACTCCACGAAGTTCTGGCCGACACCCGTGAAGAAGGAGTCGTGGCGGGCACCGACCAGTGAACCGATCGCCCAGAAGAGGATGTCGTCGATGACCGCGAGCTTCCCGTTCGGGTCGATGTAGCCTTGCGGGTTCCCGAACGTGTACAGGTACGGGTTGAGGTTGGCCGGATTGAAGACACCGTTGTTCGGCTTGCCGTCGAGGTACGACGAGGAGATCGGGTCCGGTGTCTGCCACTCCTGGCTTCTCGGGTCGTAGTAGCGGGCACCGTAGTAGTACAGGCCGGTCTCCGAGTCGAGCTCCTTGCCGGTGAACTGTTGCGGTACCGGCTGGGAGGGGTGTTCGCTGACCCAGCTCTCGCCGGCCGGGAAGTACTCCAGGTGCTCGGAGAGCCCACCGTTGGCGTCGGTGACGTAGTTGGTGGAGCCGAGCTGGTTGTCGTGCGAGTAGTACTGCCGGTCCTCGACGCGCTGGGCGGGCTCCACCATCTTGGTGAGCAGCTTCGTAGCGCCGATGTAGATGTGCTTGTACTGCTTGTTGCCGTCCGTCGAGTAGTTCTGGTTGGGGTAGATGTGGAACTGGGCGCCATCCTTGACGACCCGGTTGCCCTGGTCGTCGTAGAAGTACCGGGCGTCGTTGGGGGTACCACCGGGGTTGTCGCATGACGCTGGTGTCTGCGGCAGGTTGGCACTCTGTACGTTCTCGTGGCTGCAGGCCAACCGGTTCTCTTCGTCCCAGATCATCTGCCGCTTCGGCTGTGGCTGCTGGTCCCTGCTGACCTGGTTGCCGTTGGCGTCATAGCCGAGCGTGTAGATGCCGATCGTGGTCGGCGCGTGCGGCTGGTCGCCGTTGTAGGCGTAGCCGTCGGTGTACGTCAGCTTCTTCTCGGTGATGGTGTTTCCGTTGCTGACCATCTGGTGCGTCTGGGTCTTGTTGGTGATGTTGTCGATGCTGTCGTAGCTGACGTCGAGTTGGTACGTGTCGGTCTGCGGGGTACGCGGTTGGTAGCTGCCTTCGGAGTGCGTCATCCGGTACAGGTCGTCGTACTGGAAGGTCTGCACACTCGGACCGCCGACCTGTACGCCGACCGCCGGGCTGCTCGGGGCGACCGTGTTGTTCGTGACGGACAGCACGTTGCCGACGCCGTCGTACTGGTAGGTCGAGTTGTCGAAGACGTAGCCGTTGGCGAGGTTGGCCTGTAGGTTGTCTAGCCGCCGGGTGGCCGCGTTGTATGTGTAGTGCGTGGTTGTGCCGTTGCCGGTCTGCAGCAGCTGCCGCTCCCCGAACTTGTCGTACTCCAGGTGTGTCAGGTACTGGTAGGTGAACGCACCCTTCACCCCACTCGCGGAGTCCACCAGGCCGCCGCTGTCGGAGTGGTAGGTGAGCACCTCGCCGTCCGGATAGGTCAACGTCTGCACGCGGTTCCAGGTGTCGTACTTGTACTCGGTGGTGAAGCTGAAGGTGTGGCTGCCCTGCGCGGCCGAGGTACGGGTCTCCTTGACGACCTCGCCGAGCGGTCCGTACTCGCGGCTGACCGTACCGGCTCCGTCGACGACCGTGGTGATCCGGTTGGCGGCGTTGTGCGCGGCACCCGGCCCGCCGTACGTGTACGTGACGTTGTTGCCGGTGAAGACCGGGTACCGGATCGCCTTGACTCTGGTGAAGTCGTAGTCGTACTCGATCGCCTGCTGGCTCGCGGCGAGCTTCGCGGTGATCTTCTGGATGGTGTTTCCGGCGAGGTCGTAGACGGTCTCGGTGCGGCCTTCGTCGGGGCTGTCGACGACCGTGCGCCGGCCGAGGTTGTCATAGCTCGCGGTGGTGGTGTTGTTGTGGTCGTCGATGACCGCGGTGATTTCCTTGAGCGGGTCGTACCGGTAGCTGGTCCAGATGACCGGCTGGCCACCGGCCGGATTGAACTCCTTGATCGCGGTGTTGAGTTGGCGCACATCGGTGTAGGTGCGCTTGACCTTTCCGTCCCGGTCCGTGACGACCGTCTCGAACTGGTTGGCGCCGTCGCGGTCGGGACCGAACCCGTAGCTGATGGCGCTGGTCGTACCGTCGGGATATCCGGTACCGGTCTCCCGGTCGAGGATGTCGTATGTGGTGGTGGTCGGCGCGACGCTGTCGAAGGCCGGGTTGAAGGTCGTGTTGCCCGGGCCCTTCGGCTCGGTGATCGGGTAGAACTCCTTTACCTTGCGGCCGAGGAAGTCGTACACGCATCGCCCGGAGACCGTCATGACATCCTGAGGAGGAGTGCTGTCCCCGGTGAAGATGGTGGCGTCCTTCTTGGTCTGGGTGACCCGTTTGAGGCCGTCGGTGAAGGTGATCGTGTCGATGGTGTCGGCGCGCACGGTACCGTCCGCGTCCCGGTCGATGTGCCGGCTGACCGCGTACGGGTAGCTCGCCTCCGGGTGGTACTCGAAGGAGATCGAGACGTGGTTGTCCGCCAACTCGTACGGGCCGGCCACTGTGGACAGTCGCCCGGCGGCGTCGTACTCGCTGTGCACGGATTGGCCGTTGAAGTCTGTCACCGACTTCGGCAGCCCGAACCTGAGGTCGTAATCGGTGTGCGAGGCGTACCCGAAGCTGTCGGTGACCGAGGCGACGTGTGACGAGGTCGTCGGGTCGTACGTGTAGTCCAGCCGGTACCGTTGGCCGACCTTGTTGGCGGGACCCACCACGTCACGCAGGTCGCCGTCGGCGAAGTACTCCAGGTCGGTGACCGCGTCCTGCCCGGCGCTGACCTGCTCCCGTACCTGCGTCACGTTGCCGGTGGCGCAGTCTACTGTGGACTGCCGGTGGCGCATCGGAGTGCCGCCGCCGGACACGTCGATGACGTCAGCGGCGCCGACGATGTATGCCGACAGGCAGGCCGGATCGTCGGCGCTGAACTTCGTCCGAGTGTCCACATCGTCCGCCGGCCCCGCATCCGCGGTGTCCAGCGTACGGGTGATGTTGCCGAAGGCGTCGTACTCCATCGTGCTGAACGTCGCCTTGCCGGCCGTCGGCCGCCCCTCGAAGAACCGCCGGTCGACGCGGGTCAACTGCGGGAAGACGGTGGCGGTCGTGCTCTTCAGGTCGACCGAGGCGCCCGGCGACCCGACGTCGCTCGGCGTGTACGTATTCTCGGTCTCGGTGAACGGATGGCCCGCGGCATCGGTGGTCCGCTCCAGGGTCATCAGCCCGCGGGTGTAGTAGCTGTCCGTACGGTACTGGCGGGTGACGACGCGATACACCGCGTCGCCCGCGCCGGGGTCGCGGCGCTCCTCGGTGACCGTGGCGTACCCGAGGAAGTCGCGCTCCAACCGGTCGAAGACGCCACCGGCGTACTGGTACGTGGTCAGCTGCACGTCCTGCCCGTCGCCCGGCCGGCCGTCGTCGACGCTGACCCGGGACAGTACCCAGCGGGACTGCGGCAGCCCGTAGGTGTTGCCGTCCCGCTTGTAGTCGAAGTCCATCTTGGCGCCGAGCGGGCGGGTGACCGTACGCAGCAGGTTGGTCCGGCCGATCGTGCTCTCCGCGACGTTGAGTTGATTGTCCGAAGTGGAGGAGAGCTGGTCGACGTACCCGTCGCCGTCGATGTCCCGCAGCGCCGTCTCGCTGCGGCTCGCGCCGGTCGAGACGCTGGCTCCGGGGTTGATGATGATGCAGATGAAGGTGAAGCAGATCGAGAAGGTGAAGTAGGCGCCGCCACCGAGTGACGCGTTGCGGTCCTGGTTGATCTGCGGCAGGCTGCCGTGGAACTCGACCGGTGGCTCGAAGCCGTTGCCGGTGTTCAGGCTGACCCGTATCGGATTGCCGGCGAACACCCGGTCCATCAGCCCGTCACCGTTCATGTCGGCGAGCGTGGCGCTCGCCGAGTTGGTGCCCTGCGAGTAGGAGGCACCACCGGCGAAGCCGTAGAAGTCGGTGTTGAAGCCGATGTTCAGGCCGAAGTTGGAGCCGCTGCCGGCGTTGAGCGCGGCCGGGTTGCGCCAGCTCTCCGCGGCGCCGAACTTGTAACCGAGGTTCAGCGCGACCCGCCCGTCGGAGTACGCCCGGTCGGGCAGCCCGTCGCCGTTGACGTCGATGAGGTCGAAGTCGCTGTCCGAGTTACTGCCGCCGATGCTGCCACCGACACCGAACGGCGGCATGTCGTTGCCGGACTGCGAGTTGTTGGCGGTGGTCGTCCCGTTCGGTGCCGCGTGGCCCCGGCCGGTCGGGATGGTCCGCGCCGCACTGCCCGCGTTCGCGTTGCCGGACGTGTTGGTGCTGCGGCGTACCGCGCCGTCGGGCAGCGTGCCGCGGGTGTCGCCGAGCGCGCCGGTCGGGTCGGTGTACTGCACGCCGTCCGCGCCCACCACGTCCGGGAAGAGGTCGCCGTTGAGGTCCATGTAGTCGAGCTGGCCGGTACTGTCGCCGGTGGCGATGCTGCCGCCCACGCTGCCGATCGAACCGCCCACCGTACCCGTGAGGGAGATCTGCTGCGAGCGCGCCAGCCGGGGTACCGCCGTGGCGGTCGCGTAGTCGGAGGAGTTGGGCAGCGCCACGGATGGGACACCCAGCCGGGAGCTGCTCGCAGTGCTGGCGGCGATCCACGAGTTGTCCCCAGAACCCCAACGGTTGTCCTTGGGCGAGGGAGCGAACGCTATCGCCTTCGGCGGGTTGATCCGCGGGTCGTTGCCGAAGGAGTCCTTCTGCGCCTGGGGATCCACGGACGACGGGAGCTGGTCCTTGTAGTGTTCGTCGATGACGAGGTCGTTCTGCACGATGGGCTGGGTGGCCCGGTCCTTGTTGCCGTTGTACCCGATGACCGCCCAGCCCCGGTACGGCTGCGGGAAGCCACCCTCCTCGGCGGCGCTGTGGAAGGCACTCGGCTGGTCGGCGCCGTCGACCTGGACACCCTGGCCGGTGAGGAACGTGTGCAGCTTGGGGTCGAGCGTGCTGAAGTCGTAGAAGAGGTCGTCACCGGCCTTGGCGTCCACTGTGAACGGATCCGGCGTGGTCACCGTGCCACCGTGGATGTCGAAGGTGCGCTTGCCCAGCAGCTCCCCTCTGCGCTTGACGGTGAACACCACCTGCCCGTCCGGGTGCTCGCCGCCGAAGTCGAAGGTGAGGCTGGGCGCGACGGTGAGCGTGCTGTCCGAGGCGATGTGCTGGAAGCCCTGCGGCGCGGTCAGTTCGTCCGCCGGGTACATGTCCAGCGCGTACGGTGGGAAGACGTCGATGGTGGGGTTGCCGTTCGCGTCGGTCAACCGGTCCACGCCGTTCGCCGCCGTGTAGAACGCGCGTGGCGTCCAATCCAGCTGACCGAGGTCGATGGGCGAATCGACCTTGACCCGCCAGCGCAGCACCTGCCCCTGGGTCACCGGCACGTCGAGGTCGACCGGTACCGTTCCCGTGGTGCCGCCCGCGAGGGTCTGTTGCAGGACGGGGACATTGTCCCGGGTGATCAGTACAGTCACATCGTCCGATGTGGCACCCTTCTTGTGCAGGTCGCCGCTGAGGTGCATGGTGCCGGTCAGCGGTACCTTGACGTCCGCGGACCGGCCGCCCAGCGTGAAGTCGCGCGACGGCTGGTACCGGTACGCCGCCAGGCCGTTCACGTCCGAGGTATCCGGTACACCTGTGTAACTGATAGCCGGATCCCAGGAGACTTCATCGAGGGTCCCGTCCGAGACGGACTGCACCCGGAAGTAGATCCGGTCACCGCGCGACACGGTGATGGAGTCCACGTTCGCCGGAGCGTACGCGGTGTTATCCCGGGCGCCGATCTGCTGCGACCACAGCTCGGTTCCCTCGTGCTGGATGGCGACCCGGACGCCGTCGGCGGTGGTGGACGCGGCGCGCGCCGCCGCCGTGCCGTCGGCGAGCTTCACGGCGCCCTCGATCTTCACCGTTCCGTCGAACGGCGCCACCCACCTCCGGACACTGTCCAGCAACGGGAACGAGTCGTTGAGCCGGTCGCGGTCCTGGGCGAACGACCCGAACAGGTCGGTGGCGTCCACATGTCCAGAGGTGATCGGCACCGGCGTGTCGGAGGCGACACCGTAGACCGGTACGCCACTCGCGTTCAGCCGGCCGAACAGCACGCTGGAGCCCGCGACGAGGTCCGAGATCCCGTCCCCGTTGACGTCGCTGAAGTACTGGTTGTTGCTCGCGAACGCGAGGACGTAGTCGAGCTGCGCCGCGACCGCGCCCAGGTACCCTTCGACGCCGAGCGTGAGGGAGTTGTTGTCCGACTGTGCGACACCGGGTAGCGCGAGTGGCACGGCATCGTCCGAGAAGCGCGGCGTGCCGTCGGGACCGGAGAGGTTCTTGCGGTACTTGACGGTGTTGCCGTCGCGGAACACCTTGTCCGGCAACGAGTCCCCGTCCACGTCGACCAGTGCCAGCACGCCGTCGTCGTCGCCGTGGTTGAAGCCGACCTTCAGTCCCACCGAGCCGGACTTGTTGCCGGAGGAACCGACGCCCACGTAGATGTGGCCGCCGAAGCTCGTACTGCTGTTGGCGTTCAGCGCGCTCGCGTTGCCCACCTGGTCCGGCGAGAGGTTCAGGACGCCCTTGGACAGGTTGTCGGCGGGCGAGTTCCAGGACACCTGGCGGAACGCCTGGTACTGGCCGGACTGGTCGCGGATGTCGTCGTAGTAGCTGAAGTCGTGATGGTTGAACAGGTTCCCGTTCGCGTCGTACTGGATGATCGACTTCAGCAGTGTCTTGAAGAAGGCACCCGTGGTGTATGTGAACTCGTACCGGCGGATGAGGCTGCCGTCGATGGTGACGTCGATGCCGCGCAGCAGGTCGGCACCGACCCGCTTGAAGCCACCGCGCGCGTCGATCAGCTTGTCCGGCCGGGCCGCCTCGTGCAGGTCCCGGTCGCGGGTGAAGCTGACCGCGTAGTGCCCGTCGCTGTCGTCCCGCCCGGTGTAGGTGATGCGCTGCACGTACAGGTTTCGCCCCGGCTCGCTGCCACCGTCCACACCTGGGTCGTCGACCCGCGCATAGCTGTAGCGCATGACGTTGCCGTTGGCGTCACGCATCTCGCGCAGCGCCCACAGGAACACGTTGCCCGACCCGTCGGCGAGAGTCGCGTCGTCCGCCGGTCCGCTCGCACCCCGCAACGCGCCGTAGAACCAGTGCGTGCCGGCCTTGTCCGTGACCTCCCAGGTGTACGACGTCGGGTCGGTGCCGTGCCGCACGATCCGGTCGAACGCTCCCTCCACCCGGGTGTGGAAGACCTTCTCGGCGGTACGCGCCACGGGCGCGCCGCGGTGCGCGACCGGGGTCAGCTCCGCGCCGTTGAACAGATAGCTCTCGGTCTCCACATCGGACTTGTAGCGCGGCACTCCCCAGCGGGTGTCCACCACGATGAACGGTGTTGCCAGGTCCCAGCCCAGGCCCATCCACCCGTCGCCGCCGGCGGAGTTGTACGCGACGGCCAGCTCCGGTTGTACGCCCTTGCGGCCCGGTGGCACCTCGATCGGGTAGCTGAGCCGGTTGTCGCCGTTGTTGTTCGCCTCGGGCGGGCTGATCAGGTTGACCCGCGAACTCGGGTCGGCGGCGCTGATTCCCTTGATCTGGTTGGGATCCAGCTGTGCGCCCTCGGGGTGGTCGGGAACCTCCACGGTCGCGTTCACCATGTCGGTGAAGTGGTCGGTCGTCGAGGTTACCGTGTGTGCCACCTCGTCGACCGAGACCCGCTCCAGTACCTGCCAACACAGGTCGACCTCGTCGTACCAGTAGGTGTATACGTCCTGGGCGGTGAAGTCTGGACCGATAAGCGACGGGTCGTACGGCAACGTCACCGTGACGGGCGCGGCGAACGTCATCGGGTGCGGGGTGAACCGGTACGCCTTGCGTGGACCGGCCGTCACGTCGGTCATGCCGGCGTCCATCTTCGCCACCTTGCCGGTGCCGAGCGGGGTGATCCCGATGCCGGTCGGCAGCCGCACGGCCTTCGGCGAAATCACCACGCTCGCGCCGTCATAGCTCACCTTGTGCGGTTGCTTGTCGGTGGGACTGACGATCTCCTGGTGTGCGGGCAGCCCGGTGGCGGGTGCGATCGATCCGGCGGCGGCCACGCCGGTACCGCCACCGGTGTCGTCGCAGACACCGGCTTCGAGACCGGTGGGCACCGGTACCGACGTGTGTGCGCTGACGTGCGGTGGGGTCATCGCCCGGGATGAGGTGACCCCGGAGGCGACCACCGCCAACGCGACCAGACCAGCGAGAACCTTCATTCGTGGATTACGTCGGGAGAGAAGCTGGTACCGGACACGGTTCACACGCATCGGGGTTCCAATCGCCGGGGGACGCGGGAAGTCGCCACGAAGAGTATCGATACCGATGCGCATTGGAACAACGACCACCCGGCTCCCATCCTGTGTCGCAATCACGACTCTCGATGGTGATTTCGCACCTGGCGCGCCTGCCGACTTCCGCCCTAATCCGGGTCATTGCACGGCCCGCGGCGCAGAAGTCTCCTTACGCGCATCGCGGCAACGGTCGACGCAATCGGGAAAGGCCGGATTGTCCATAGTGGAGGATTATCGCGGGGTGCGCCAGCCCTCCCGTAGCGCGTATCCGGCGAGCAGGTAACCGGTGACCGGGTCGGCCCACCACCAGCCCAGTGCGCTGCCGAACGTGAGGCCCGCCAGCACCGCGGTGGCGAGCAACCCATCGACAAACGTGACGCGCCCTTCCGCGCGCAACACCGGATTGCCCAGGGCCACGCCGGTCGCGTTCTTGGCGGCGGCGAGCGCGAACATCGCCGCCGCCGTGGTCGCCGTCCAGGCGATGCCGGCCGGGCTGTATCCGGCCCGGTGGCCGGCGACCAGCGCCCAGGTTGACTGAGCAATCAGATAGGCGGCCAGCCCGAGGAACGCGTACCCGATCAGCCGCAGCGCCCGCCGTTGCCGCGCCTCGCCGGTACCGGTCAGCTCCCACACGACCACGGCGGAGGCGCCGATCTCGATCAGCGAGTCCAGGCCGAAGCCGGCCAGCGCAACCGACCGGGCGCGGGCGGCGGCCACCGCGAGCACCGCGACGCCAACGACGTTCCACCCCAACGTGGTGTATTCGAGCAGCAGACCGCGGCGGCGTAGCCGGGCGGTTACTTCACCGGTTCGCATGCCGGGCCTTCCGCCGGGTCCGGGGCGTACTCCGAGGTGGGTATCCGCAGTCGTGGTGTGGCCGCGACGCGGTGTACGGCCCGCGCGGCGTACCCGCCGGCGGCCAGCATGACGGCCGCGACCACGAGCCAGCCCCAGCCGCCGGTACCGATGGCGAGAAAGGTCAGCCCCGCGGGCGCGAAGGTCTGCTGCAACTGGCCGCCGAGCTTGAACGCCCCGAGGTACTCCCCGCGCCGGTCCTCCGGCGGCACGACCGCGCTCACCCCCCAGGCGCCCGCCGACTGGGTCAGCTCGCCGAGCGTGAGGGTGGCCGCGCCCGCCACAAGCAGCGCCACGGTGAGGTACCCGTGCACCAGGGCGGCCGCGCCCAGCAGCAGCGCCGCCGCCGCGATGGTGCCACCCGCGACGCGCAGCGCTCCGGCCGCGCCGGGCAGGGTCTCGCTGCCGCGGCTCGTGCGCACCTGCATGGTGACCGCCATGACCGTGTTCACCATGAACAGAATCGGCACAAGGTATGCCGGCGCATCGGTCACCGTGACCACCCACAGCGGCAGGACCACCGTGAGCAGTGTCTGGTGGCCCGCAAGCACCCCGTTGGCGGCGCTCAGCCGCACGAATGGGAGGTCGCGGAGGACGGCGAACGGGCTGCCGGACTGCTTGCCGCGGGCCGCGGCCACCCGGGGCAGCCGGGCGATCACCGCGGCCGTGACCAGCAGCACCGCCGCGTTGGCCAGCACCAGCCAGAGGTACGCCGACCGGGTACCCACGGCAAGGACGATGCCGCTGAGTCCGGCGCCGACCGTGAAGCCCACGTTCAGGGCGCTGCGCTGGTACGCCAGCGCCCGTACCCGCTCGCCGGGCGGCAACGCGTGCAGGGTGTACGCGTGCTTGGCCACGCTCGTGGTCAGGTCGGCCAGCGCGATGAGGCACGCCACCGCGAGGAAGGCCGCGAAGCCGCGGGCGAGTGGGTAGCTCGCGAATGCGGCGGCCTCGACGAGCCCGGCAACGAGCCACGTGCGGCGCGACCCGAAGCGGTCGACGGCGCTGCCGATGGGCACAGAGCCGAGCACCGTCAGGGCGCCGGCCACCGAGAGCGCCACACCGACCTGGGTCGCGGTCAGCCCGAGGTACCGGGTGAAGAAGACCGCGCTGCCGGCCTGGAACACGCCCATACCAACCGCGTAGACGATGGAGCGCACGGTCAGCGCGCGGGCGACGCCGGGTGGCGGGGCGATGCGAACGATCAGGCCAGGCACGCGACCAGCCTTCGCCACCGGTTACCCTGGCGAAATAGTTTTCGCCGTGGCTAAAAGGTGGCAGCCCTGACCGAGATCGTATTCACCGTCGGCGACCTCACCGCGATACGGTTCTGCACCTCGCCGCTGTGGGAGGCGGTCTTCTCCGTACGCGCGTTCGCCGCACCGGGGCGCTTCCCCGCCCTCGGACCGTGGTTCCGCGCGACCCGCCTGGCGCTCGCGCAGCGCCCCGACGTCGACCGGCACCGGGCGTACCTCGCCGAGTTCGTTCGCCCCGGCTCGTGGCAGCCCGACTTCCTGACCCCGCCGCCGCCCAGCTCCCAGGGCGCGCTTGCCGAGGAGCTCGACCAGTTGATGGCCACCCCCCACGAACGGGTCACCTCCGAGATCCTGGACTGCGACCGGTGGCGGCCGATCACCGCGGTCGCCCGGGCCGCGGCCGAGCACCCGGACGGTGTTCTGGACAGGCTGCGCGCCGCGATCGAGGCCTGGCACGACCTCGCCATCGCACCGCACTGGCCGCACATGCAGGCACTCCTCGACGCGGACATCGCCTACCGCACCCGGCAACTGTCCCGCGGCGGCCTGCGGCTGCTGTTCGAGACGCTCCACCCCTCGGTGCGGTGGTCGGGCGACCGGCTGGTCAGCGACGACCCGTGGGAACTGTCGTTCGCGGTCGCCGGCCGCGGCCTGCCGCTGCAACCCAGCGTCTTCGTCGACCGGCGTGTGCTGTGGAACGTCTCGGCCGGCGCGCCGCCACTCGCCGTCTACCCGGTCCGGGCCGTCGGCACCCTCTGGTCGGACGCGTCGACCCCGGCCGGCGCGCTGGCGCGCGTCTTCGGACCCGCCCGCGCGCAGGTACTGACCCTGCTACGCGCCCCGGCGACAACCAGCGACCTGGCCCGCCGTACCGGACTGTCCCCGGGTGCGGTCTCCCAGCACCTCACCGCCCTGCGCGACGCCGGAATCGTGGCCCGGCAACGGCATGGCCGCGAAGTGTTCTACGAAGTCACCGAGGTCGGCACGGCATTGCTAGGTGCGAACGGGCTCGCCTGACCCCGGCGGCGATGACTGTTCCGGTGGCGATGACTGTTCCGGTGACGAGGCCTGTTCCAGTGGCGAGGTCCGTTCCGGGTGCGCCTGCCGGATCGGCGTGAACAGCGCGGCGCCCGCGATCAGCAGGCAGCACGCGCCGACCGCGAGCGTCACCGGCCGTACCCCGTACTGTCCCGCGGCCCACATCAGCACGGCCGCGCCCACCGGGCCCAGCGAGAAGTGGATGGTCCAGAACGCCGAGGTGACACGGCCGAGCAGGTGGTCCGGCGTGATCTGCTGGCGCAGCGACATCGAGGCGGTACCGCCGATGCTCTCGCAGCACAGGTACACCGCGGCGAGCGCGGCGACGGCGGGCAGGTACCGGGTCAGCCCGGCGACGGCGACCGCGAGCCCGCCGATCGCCAGCGGCGCGATCCAGGTGGCGCCGAAGCCCAGCCGGCGGCGTACCGGTGCCACCACGAGCGCGCCGGCGACCGTACCCAGTGCCGCCACGCCCAGCACCGCGCCGACCGCGGCGTTGCCGCGACCGAGCGTGTGCTTGACGTAGTAGATGAATACGTCCGTCAGGCCCAGGCTGAAGAAGAGGTAGAAGGAGAGCAGGACCGTCAGCGCGCGCAGCACCGGCGTGCGCCACAGGAAGCGCGCGCCCGCGACCAGTTCGGCGAGCGGCCTGCCACGCGCCGGCGCCGACCCGGTCGCGCGCAGCCGGATGAGCGAGAGGCCGACCGCGGACAGCGCGAAGCTCACCGCGTTGAGGGCGATCGCCGCGGCCGGCCCGAGGCTGCCCGAGACGATCCCGGCCAGCAGCGGGCCGGTGACGCCGGCGGCCGCATACGTCGCGTACAGCAGGCCGTTGGCCTCGGTGACCCGCTCGGTACCGACGAGGTTGCGCACCACGGTGACGTACGTGACCGAGAAGACCATGCCGACCGCCCCGCACAGCGGCAGCACCACGTAGAGCAGCCACACCTGCGGCCCGGCCAGCCAGGCGAGCGGGATGATCGCGTACAGCGCCATCCGGGCGAGGTCGCACGCGATCAGCAGGCGGCGCCGGTCCAGCCGGTCGGTCAGTACGCCGGCGAACAGGCCCGCCACGACGTACGCCGCGCCGGCCGCGCCGGTGACCAGCCCCATCTGCGCGGCCGAGCCGGTGGCCTGCAGGACCAGCAGCGGTATCGCGATGAGCGCGAACGAATCGCCGACGACCGACAGCGTCTGGGACAGCCAGAAGATGCCGAAGTCGCGGTCGCGCCACAGCGCGCGCGATGGTGCGGTCACAGTCCCCGGCTCCGCGCTCACCGTTCCCATGATGGTCGATCACACGAACGACCCGGACCGCGGGCGCGGGCGGCCACAAAAGATCTTGGCAAACTAGTTGACTCTGACTAGTTGGATCTGGATAGTTAGAGCTGACCAACGAGCCACTCAATAGAACGAGCCACCAACAGAACGAGCTACCGAGCGAAGGAGCACTGCGATGAACGAGCTGCGAGCAGCCGAGACCGTCCGGGTACCGGCCAACCGCACCGTCACCAAGCACCTCGGGCACTGGACCACCGCGCGGCGATTCGAGGTGCGCAACCACCGCGGCCTCGCCGTACTGGACCTGCGCTCCCCCCGCATCGCCGACGGCGACATCGAGGTCGCCGTGGACATCGACCACGGCGTGGTCAAACTGCTGCTGCCCGACGACGCCGTGATCGACGACTGGAACCTGCGGCGCACCGGCCGCGGCAAGGTCAAGGACGGGACCGGACCGACGAGTGGCGGTGGCGGCCGGCGCGTCGTCATCACCGGATCGGTGCGGGACGGCCAGATCCGGGTGCAGCGCGGCGGGGTCGCCATCGTGTCCGCGATGTTCTCCAAGGCGTACCTTGCGGATCTGCGCCGGGTACGCCGCGAGGGCGGGTACCCGACGGTGGACGACCCGACCCGGGCGGCCTGATCCCAACCGAGGAGAAAGCTCCATGGCGACCAAGACCAAGCGGAAGGTCAGCAATCTGCTGGCGCTGGCCGTGCTGTCCTACCTTGTACAGCGGCCCATGCACCCCTATGAACTGAGCCGGACGCTGCGCGACAACGGAGATGGCCGCAGCATCAAGTTCAACCACGGCTCGCTCTACATGGTGGTGCAGCAGCTGGAGAAGGCGGGCTACATCGCCGCGCAGGAGACCAACCGCGAAGGACAGCGCCCGGAGCGCACCGTTTACGCGCTGACCGATGCGGGCCGCCAGGAGCTCCGCGAATGGCTGCGCGACCTGCTCGGCGAGCCGGAGCACGAATACCCCAGCTTCGTGGCAGCGCTGTCGCTCATCGGCGCGCTGCCACCGAGCCAAGTGGTATCGCTACTGCGCCACCGGCTGCACCGGCTCGCCGAACGGGCCACGGAAACCCAGGGCATGATCGACACGGCGCTGGGCCAGGGCGTGCCCGAACTGTTCCTGATCGAGGAGCAGTACCGGCTGGCCATCGATACCGCCGAATCCTCTTACGTCACCTCGCTGCTCGACCGGATCACCGACCCGAATACCGGCTGGGGCCCGATGTGGGCCGAATTCCACGGCGAGGCATTCCCCGCACACGCACCGCCCGACGAAGAAGGGCAAGACATATGACCCACACACGATCCGCACTCGTCATCGGCGGCGGCATCGCCGGCCCGGCCATGGCGATGGCGCTGCGGAAAGCCGGTATCGAAGCCACCATCTACGAGGCGTACCACACGACCGCCGAGGCCGTGGGTGGCGGGCTGAGCATCGCACCCAACGGCCAGGCCGCCCTCGCCGTACTCGGTGCCGAGGACGTCGTACACCGCATCGGTATCCCGATCACCGGCATGGTGATGCAGAGCTGGACCGGCAAGCGGCTGGCCACCTTCGGCGGTACCGACCCGGCCGACCCGATCGGCCAGTTCGTCTGGCGCGGCGAGCTCTACCAAGGCCTGAACGAGGAGGCGGCGCGCCGAGGCATCCGCACCGAGTACGGGAAGCGACTGGTCCGGGTGACCGAGACGGCCGGCGCGGTGACCGCGCACTTCGCCGACGGTACGGACGCGACCGCTGACATCCTCATTGGCGCGGACGGGATCCGGTCGACGGTACGCAATCTGATCGACCCGGTCGCGCCGAGCCCGCGCTACGCCGGCCTGGCCAGCTTCGCCGGCCCGATGGCGGATGCAGGTGAGCCCTCGACCAACGGCGCGATGCACATGGTGTTCGGCAAGCGCGCGTTCTTCGGGTACCTGGTACTGGCGGACGGCAGCGGCGGCTGGTTCGTCAACCTGCCGCAGAAGACCGCGCAAAGCCTGGCCGACGCCAAGCGGGCCGGTGCCGAGTTCTGGCTCCGCGAGCTCGCCGGCGTGTTCGGCGAGGACCGCACCCCGGCGCTCCGGATGATCACCCGTACCCGCCCCGAAGACCTGCTCATCGTCGGCCCGATGGAAGACGTCCCGACGGTACCGAACTGGAGCCGCGGCCGGATGGTGCTCGTCGGCGACTCCGCGCACGCCACCTCCCCCAGCTCCGGGCAGGGCGCGTCGCTGGCCCTCGAAAGCGCCGTCCAACTGGCCCGCTGCCTTCGCGACCTGCCGCACGAGCAGGCATTCGCCGCCTACGAGCAGCTGCGCCGCGGCCGGGTGGAGAAGATCATCGCGGCCGCCGCGCGTACCAACAGCAACAAGGCCGCCGGCCCGGTCGCCCGGGTGCTGCGCGACCTGATCCTGCCGACCGCGATGAAGCTCCTCGCGAAGCCGGAGAAGATGGCCTGGCAATACGGATACCGCATCGACTGGGACGCGCCGGTCGGGCCGGCGACTGCCCGAGCCCGATAGCGCCCGACCCTTCATCGGCGAGCCTCCCTCCATTAGAATGTATGTACGAAGACGGCTCCCCTAGCTGGGAGGACTCTCATGAGTACCGCTGCCCCTGCCACCCCTCCGCCGTACGCCACACTGCTCACCTTTGGCCGTTATGTCGGCCGTACCGGCCCCGGCAAGGCAACCTTCGTCGGCGGCCTGCGCCGGGCGCGACAGACCGGCTCGGGGTTCAACCCGCACGGCCCATTCGTCAAGGCGCTCAAGGCTGACATCCAGTTCCGCGCGCGTGGCGACCATGCGGCGCTGGCCACGGTCGCCGATACCGTCGCGCCTCGATGGCGCCCGCTCTACACCACGTTGCGCGACGGGTGCGCGCGCTACCTGGACTCTCTGGGCGACCCGGCTGGTGTCACGGTCGCGCAGGTACACGACGCCCTCGGCGTGCTCGGTGGCCTGACCGTGAAGATCAACCCGCACCTCGGACTGCGGTACCGGGACGGTCGCGCCGAGGCCGTACGGCTGCACTTCGACGAGCAGCCCCCGCCGAACGAGTTGGTGGTCGCCACCCTGCACCTGATGAGCCGGCACATGGCGCAGATCCTGCCGAAGGCCGAGCCGGTACTCGTCGACGTACGCCGTGGCGAGACGCATCGTGCCAACCCCAAGGTCCGCCCGGACGACGTGGAACGGTGGCTGACCGGCGAGGCGGTCGCGTTCAACGCGATGTGGGGCGCGGCCGCGTAACCCGTCGCGCCCCGCGGGGAGCGGGCCGCGGGGCGTCATGCTCAGCGCATGGCTGTCATGCTCGTGGCATGGCGGAGCGAACCGGCACACTGACCACTTCGGACGGTCGCGTACTCGCGTGGGTGGAGGGCGGTGATCCGGCCGGGTACCCGGTCATCGGCCTGCATGGCACGCCGGGATGTCGGCTGAGCCGATGGCCCGACGACTCGGTGTACGCGGCGGCCGGCGTGCGGTACGTCACCACGGACCGCGCCGGCTATGGCCTGTCCACCCGCCATTGTGGACGGTCAGTGGCGGACGGGGCTCGGGACGTGTTGGCGGTTGCCGACGCGCTCGGCCTCGGCCGGTTCGCGGTCGTCGGCGGGTCTGGCGGCGGCCCGCACGCGCTGGCGTGCGCCGCCCTGCTGGCGGGGCGGGTGGAGCGCGTCGCGTGCCAGTCCTCCCTCGCCCCGCTCGGTGACCGCGGACTGGCGCGTGCGCAGTGGTTGTCAGGCATGGCGGAGGAGATCGCCGCCGAACTCGCCTGGGCGGAGGCCGGCGAGGACGTGTTGTTCCGCGAGATGGAGCGGGCCCAGCAGCTGATGGAGAAGCGGATCGCCGAGGATCCCGGCATGCTGCTCGGCGAGGACGCGCCGGAAAGCGATGTCAGCGTGCTGCGCCGCCCCGACGTCGCGGATGCCTTCCGGCGTATCGTCGCCGAACAGGCCCGCCACGGTGTCGGCGGCTCCGTCGACGACACCCTGGCGTTCGTCCGGGACTGGGGCTTCGACCTCGCCGCCATCTCGGTGCCGGTACTGCTCACCTACGGCGACGCGGATACGTCCTGCCCCGTCGGGCACGGGCGCTTCCTCGCCTCGGCGGTCCCGACGGCGACGGTCGTGGAGACTGCGGGAGGCGGCCACCTGCCCAGCGACCCGGAGCGCGAGATTCTGGCGACGCATCTGTGGCTGCGCACCGGGGCGCTGCCGCTGCCCTGAACACATCTGCCGGGTCAACTCCGCTGGACGAACGCGATCTTCTCGTAGATGTGCAGCGCCTTCACCGGATGGGCGTACCGGCCGGTCCAGTATCGCCGGTTCACGTCGTCGACCAGGCTCTGTACCAGTGCGCTGGAGGTGCCGGGGTGGCCGGGCCCGCCACCGCCGTAGTAGTCCATATAGGACGTTTGCATGTCCTCGATGACGTAGAACCCGGAGCGCTTCACGTGTTTCACGAAGAGCGCCTCGAACGAGGCCCGGATGTGCGTGCCGATGTGACTACCGTCGTCGATGACGACGTCGAACGGTCCGTACCGGTGGCCCAGATCGTCGAGGAACATCTCGTCGGTCTGGTCGCCGCGGTGTATCTGGATTCGAGGTTCGCAGATCCGCTTCTCCGCTATGTCGACGCCGTGGATCTCGGCCCGGGGGAAGTAGTCCCGCCAGGTGCGTAGGGACGCGCCACCCTCGGTAGGACATTCGTAGCCGCCAACCCCGATTTCCAACAGGCGGATCGGACGGCTCTGGAGGGTACCGAGGTGCCGCTCGTACAGGGGGGTGTATCCGTGGCCGAATGGAGCCTTGTCGGTACGGTGCATGGTGGCCAGGATGCCGAGGTTGTGCCGTACGGCCGGCGCGATGAGCCGCATCGCACGGCTGATCCTCGGTGCTCAAAGCCGCGCGAGATCATTTCCCGAGTACCGACCATCATCGTGGTATGGCGGGCAGGAGTTTGGCGCGGTGAGCCGCGGCGTACTGGGCCATCACGCCGCCGCGCAGCGCCTGCCACAGTTGGGCACCGGCGTCCGGGTCGAGATACACCACGCTCTGGTCGCCTTCCCATCCGGTACCGCCGACCGGTGCGGTAAGAAACCACACGTCGCCCTGGTGCAGGCGGGCCGCGGCGAGGGCCAGCGCGCGCAACTCGTCGTCGGTGTACCCGTCGTCCACCGTCACCGCCTTGGTCATCGCATCGAGCAGGTGATAGACCCGCAGTGGATCGGCGCCCGGGTTGGTCGCCGCCACCTTGGTGAGCACCGCCCGCAGGAAGTTCTGCTGGCGCCGGATCCGGTCGAAGTCGCCCTCGGGCAGGCCGTAGCGCTGCCGCACGTACGCCAGCGCCTCGGCACCGTCGAGATGGTTGATGCCCTGCTGGAAGTGCATGCCACCGGGATCGGTAGTCGCCTCGGCCACCTGCACGTCGATCCCGCCCAGCGCATCCACCACGCTGCGGAAGCCGGCGAAGTCGATAACCATGAAGTGGTCGATCCGTACGCCGGTCAACTGCTCGACGGTACTGATCAGCAGCGGCGGTCCGCCCAGCGCGTAGGCAGCATTGATCTTCATGTATCCCTTGCCGGGAATCGGCACCCACGAGTCCCGAGGGATGGAGACCACCGCGGCCGACCGCCCCGCGGGATCGAAGCGCACCACCATGATGGTGTCGCTTCGCGCATCGCCCACGCTCGCCTGAGCATCGGTCGCGGCATCGCCGGTGGTCTGACCCGCCGCCCGTACGTCGGAGCCGATGGCCAGGATGGTCTGGCGCTCCGGCACCGGGTCGCTGCTCGGTCGCGTACTCGGGTCGATGCCCTGGAAAACGCCCGGGATCCGCCGCACGTTGGCGGAGAGATGGTTGTCGACCAGGTACGCCGTGCCGACGCCCGCGATCGCGGCGGTGAGGACGAGGATGAGCCCCACGATGGCTAGGCGCCGGGTCCGCCGCCGCCGTCCACCCGGTATCTGTACTTTGCCTTCGTCGCTCATCGACCTATTACCCCCTCGGCGACCGGCCGGCCGTTCTGACTCGGCGCGCCTGGCATCGGCGGCCCGGCGCACTGTCCATTGAGGAGCTCGGTGAACCGGGCGAGCAGCCGATCCGGAAGCGCCTGCTGCCAGTCGCGGCTCCATGCCACCTTGCTGCCGGCCAGCCGATGCTCGCCGGCCACGCTGTCTACCCGCCTGGCGGCCGCACAGATCCCGGCCGCGACGGCGTCGATCGTCGGCGGTACCGCGAGCAGGTTGGGAGATACCGCCCGCATCGCCGCGGCCGTCTTATTCTCGAAGGTGTTGGTGACGGTGACCATGCCGGCGGCGGCCATCTCGATCGGGACCAGGCTCGGATGCGGGGTGTATGTGAGCGCTAGGCCCACATCGTGCTCACGAAGGCGGTCCGCATAGGCCCGTTGCCCGCAGCGCGACAGCACGTGCAGCTTTGTGCCACGACCGAGCCGGACAGTCCGCCGGCGCTCCGCGCCGATGCCGAACAGCTCCCACCCGTCGAGCGCGCCGGACCGCACGGCCCGCGTCAGCGCCAGCACCCCGAGTTCGAACATGTTGCGGGCGGCATGCTGTTCCGGGCGTGCGTAGAACAGCAGCTTGCGGGATCGCCGCCCGGCCAGCTCCCCGATCGTCGGTGCATCCATGGTCGTAATTGCGTTCTGGAACGAGAGCGAGGCCTCGTGACCGGCACCGTCGGCGGCGTAGACACCGATCTGGTGGCGTCGGAAGTAGTCGCGCAGCAGTTCGGAGGAGAACAGCGCGACATGCGGAAAGGTGTAAGACCCGGCGGCGAGCGCCGCGAGGGTCCCCATCGGAAAGGTGAAGGGCTCGTACTCCTGGATGAGGTAGCCGAACCCCTCCCGCCCAAGCCGGCGCACGGCGTGTGCGGCGATGTGGGCACTCCACCACGTGGTGGCGATGAAATGGTCGGCGGGACTCACCTCGATCAGGCCGGCCTCCCGGCCGAATGCGATCTCGACCTGGGAACAGACCCTGGAGAGCCCGTCGTAGCCCTCGATCTCGTGCCGCCACGACGGCGGCAGCGCCCGCGCCGTGTCCACAGTGACCATCCGGACTCGATGACCCTGTTCCGCCAGGCGCCGAGCGAGGTTGAAGGCCGCGATGTAGCCACCGAAGAAGTGGGCCAGGTCGATCGTCGGGATGAGCACGTTGACGCGAACCGGTGCGCGGGCGAGCGGCACCCAGTCGAGCGGGGCGACCTGGCCGGCGATGGCCTCGGTGGCCGACGCGGGATCATCTGCGATGAGTCGGGCCTGCTTGAGAAGCCACCGGGCCGGGGGCCTGGCGAAGCCGCGCAGGTTGTCGATCAGCATGCGGTAGACCTCCTCAGAAGGGTGTCGGTCAGGTGGCGGAGTGTGGCGCCGGCTGCAGGGCCGTATCAGGAAGCGGCCCAGGATCACCGCGTAGACACGCCAGCATCTCGCGCAGATCGAGGTGATCGCGGCCATGCCGGCCGGCAAGCTGGCCAACCAACCAATACGCCATCAGTACGGCTTGGAAGATCCGCACGCGATGGGCGGGTTGGCTGAGGTGGACGTAGCCCGACAGTCCACCAGTGAAGTGCCGGCGTTGCGTCTTCGGTGGCAGCAGCCTGCCAGATGCGCCAACGCTGTGCTCCACGACGCTTTGCGGTGTCATCCACAGGGTCAGGCCCCGCGAAGCGAGCCGATGCTCGAGATGGACGTCGTTGAAGTACAGCGGTAACCGTTCATCGAAGATGGTTTCTGGGCCGAGAACGGAACGCCGCAGCAGCAAGCAGGCGGCCATCGGCATCGGGACCGGCCGGGCCCGGGAGAAGTCCTCGCCGGCCATGGTGAAGTTCCGGAACGCGGTCCGGAAGACCGGCAACTGGCGCATCCGACCGTGCAGGGCGATCGCGCCGGTGAGCGTGAGATCCCGGTAGTGGTGGGGAATGGCGGTGTTGCGGTACAGCGGCGCTACCCCGGCGGCGTCGGGCCGTTGCCGAAGGAACGCGACCAACTGGCTGAGCGCACCGGGTTGGCAGCGGATGTCGCTGTTGAGCAGGAGGATGAGCTCGCCGCCCGCCCGGCGGTACGCCTGGTTGATGGCAGCGGCGTAGCCGACGTTGGTGTCGTTGCGGAGCAGTTGCACGCCGGGCCACGAGGCGAGCATCTGCCCTGAACCGTCCCGCGAGCCGTTGTCGACGGCGATGACCTCATAGCGAACGTCGTCGGTCACGGCTTCGCACAGCGACGCAAGACAGCGACGAGTCTCGTCGCAGGTGTTCCAACTCACCAGCAGAATCGATACGTGTGGCGGACGGTCACTCGTCAACCCGACTCCTCCTCCAGCGCTGGACCGGTTGCGGGGCTGGGACGTTGCCATCCGAGGAGGGCTCTGAGGCGGGCCACGTCTGTCGCGTCGAGGTAGCGCAGCACTGCCAGGACGGCGAGAACGAGGCAGGTGGCAAGCCCGCCCCGGCAGGCGACCGCGAGTGCGGCACCCGCGCGGCCCGGCCCGTCGGGGAGCAAGCCGGCGACGGCGAACGTGAAGCCAATGGCCATGACAGCGGCCATGCCCGGCGGGACGACGGCCTTTACCGCCAGGCGGGTTGGTCGACCGGACCGACGGTGAAAGGACACGAGGAAGTAGCCGCTGGCGACCGCGACGGCGATCGCTGTGGACAGCGGCACGCCCCACGGGCCGAGCAACTTCAGCAGGGGAATCGTCAGGAGGAGATTCAACGTTGCGGCGACAAAGGCGTAGGCGGTCTCCGGGCGAGGTTGGCCTTCGGCCCGGGTCGTCACCGACGCGGCATTGACCGCCAGGTTGACGACACACCCGGCACTCATCAGCGCGAGGGTGGCGGCGGCGAGTGGGACTGGCTGACCGAGCCACAGCCGGATCAGCGGATCGGCGCAGACCACGAGGCCGGCGCCGCCAACTGAAGCGAACGTCGCGAGGTAGCGGGTCATCTGGAGGTAGATCTGGTCCAGCCGGTCTCGCCGCCCGCTGGCGGCGACCCGGGAGACCGCCGGGAAAGCCGTGACGGCGACGAAGAGCACGGGCAACCGGAACAGGTTCGCTACCCGGCTGCCTGGCTCATAGGCCGCCACGGTCGCCGGTCCGGCAAAGGCAGCCAAGACGAGACGATCGGCCTCGGAGTTGAAGGCCATCGCCAGACTGGTCGCCTGGATCGGCAGGCTGTAGCGCAGTGCGGCGGTGACGTCCGATCGCCGGAGAAGGCGCAGCGAGGGCGTGAGCATGGGCATCCGATGGTGTGCCACCGCGATGTACACGATGGTGCGCATCGCCGTGACAGCCGCGCTGCCGATCGCCAGGGCCGTCAACCGGCCACCGGCGAGCACGATGGCCATGGATATGGCCGCGGTGAGGATCGCGGTGGCGCAGTCAATCGCGGTAAGCGGGAGGTACGCCTGCGTCCCCTCCAGGATGGCGCGCCACGGCGCGGCCACGACTCCGGTCCAGAGCGCGAACTGGATCGCCATGAACACGGTACCGTCGGCTGACAGATTCGTACGCGGGAAGGCAGCGGCGATCAGCGGCCAGCAGACGGTGCCGAGGGCGAACGCGAGCCCGCCGAACCCGAAACTCCACACGGTGCCGATCGTCAGGACCGACCGCGCCCGGCGATGGCGCCGCGTTTCCAGTGCCCGCGCCACTTCCCGGATCTGGGCCGAGCCCAGGCCCAAATCGAGATAGCCCAGCAGCCCGACGAGGCCGTTGAGAAAGACCCAGACCCCGAAGCCTTGCGCGCCAATCCCCCGCAACAGCACCGGGAAGGCCACCACGCCGGCGGCGATCGCGACCGCTCGACCCAGGATCAGGGTCGCGCCGTTGCGGACAACGCGCCTCGCCGGATCGACCACAGTCACCTCCGGGGAGCGGATCCGGCCTTGCGCCGCCGCTCCGGCGCCGCTGCTACACCAATCTCGCGCGCACCCTCCGCCGGTGTACCGCGACCCACCTGCGGTTGCCGATGCCGAGAGAGGGCATTCTTGACGGTCCACGCCAGCGAGTCGATTCGACGCTGCCCGGTAGCGCAGTGCACGGCGGCGCCGCCGGCCTCGTACGCGTTGGCAACCACCACTCCCGCGACGGGGATGTCGAACTGGCCCAGGATCTGCGTCGCGGATCGGGCCTCGGAGATTCGTGTCGCCCCGCTGGTGACGACCAGGATGGCGCAGTCGACCTGCCCGACGAGCGCGGAGAGGTCCGCTCCGGCGAGGACCGCCGGCCCGTTCAGCACCACGACGTCGCACCGCGAGATCGCAGCGTCGACGAGCGCGCGGAACCGCGGACTGGTCAGCAGGGTCCGACGGCGCGCGGGTGAGACTGCTTCGGCAGGTACCACGTGAAGCATCTGCTGACTCGCCGGTGGCTGCCTGTCGTCGTCGTCGAGCAGCCGCTGCAGGCCGACTGCGGCGCTGTCCGGGAATTGCTTGGCCAGCCGTGGTCGGCCGAGTTCTGTGTCAATGAGTGTGACCCGCAGCTCCTGCTCGGCGAAGCCCAACCCGAGCAGCGCCGCGACCGATGTCTTCGGGTCGCACGTGGTGGGGCAGGTGACGAGGAGCCTGCGGCCCGGAAGACCCGCCAGCGGCGACAAGGCGGCCACCGCCGCGCGTACTGAAGCCGCGGTGCGACGCCGGCGAAGGGCCTTCCTGGCTCCGCCGCGGGTGCGGCGGCGGGTCCTCGGGATGGTGCCCAGAACGGTGAGGCCGAGCTCGGCCTCGATCTGGGTGGCGGTATGCAACCCCGTATCGGATTGGGCGCCCAGTGCCACGGCCGCCACACCGGCCAGGAGTCCCGCCATCCCACCGAGTGCCAGGTTGAGTTCCGGCTTCGGTGTGCTGGGAGTCGCCGGCGGGCTGGCGCGATCCAGGGGCTCAGCGGTCAGGACATCGCCGCGACCGAGCACCATCCGGCCATGCGACACCTGGTCATGGACGACGTCCGCGACGGCGTTCGCCATTGCGCTGGCGGCTGTCGGGGTGGGCGCCGCCGCGGTCAGCGTGATGATCGTATCCCCCGGTGCGTAGTCGGCGCTGACCCGGCCAACCACCTGGTCGTGCGGTAGGTGGACGGAGTCCGCCGCGGCCAGCGCGACGTTTGTCGACTCGGCCAAGTGAGCAACGGTCGGCACCATGGCCTGCAACGCGGAGAGGTCGGTCCCGCTCGCCTCGCCCTGCCCGGCCGGCGCCGCGGCCTGGTTGCCGGTACCCGCGGGATTGCGTGCTGTCGCCGGGCGGGTCGGCGTCGCAGAGCTGGCATACACCAGCACCACCGACGCACGTGCCTGGTAGGTCGGCGTGACCTGGCTGGTGACGATGTACGCACCGGCCACGCCGCAGCAGATGGCCAGTGCGACGGTGCCCGCGCGCCACGGTGCCGTACGCAGGGTGGCGAACAGGTTCAATGGTGTGTTCATTCGTGCTCTCCGGTCGGGTTGGTGCCCGTTGCGGCGGCGATCGTCGATACGCCGTACCTGGGCGGGGAGTCCGCCAGGTCGTGCCAGATGCGGCACATCTGGTCGGCGATACGGGCCCAGCTGAACTGCTCCGCCCGTGCCGTGCCGATGGCGCGCAGGTGCGCTGCGAGCCAGGCGTCGTCGCGCAGCTGTGCGAGGCACTCCGTCAGCGCGGTCACATCGCCGGCGGGATAGACCAGTCCCGCCTCCCCGATGACATGCGGGATCTCACCGACATCGCTGCCCACGACGGGGATGCCGCACGCCATCGCCTCAATGAGGACCCGGCCGAACTGCTCCCTGAGTGGGATGCCGATCCAGGGCGCGACGTTGCGTTGTGTCACGGGGATCGACGGAAGGACGAGAACATCCATCTGGGCGAACAGGTCCGGCAGCTCCTGGTGGTCCGCCCACGGATGCAGCCGGATCCGGCCCGGCCGGCGTACGGCCTCCCGCCGGATGTGTGCGTCCAGCCGGCCGCCGCCGACGATGAACAGGTGCGCGTCGATGTGTTCCGCCGCGGCGAGAAGGTCGACGATCCCCTTGTGGTGTTCGAGCCTGCCGACGAACCCGACAGTGAACGGACGTGGCCGTACGGCCTGCCGAGGAGTGAAGAGCTCGGTGTCGACGCCCAGCGGCACCACCTGCGATCTGCCTCGGTAGCCCTTGGCGCGCAGGACGTACTGCGCCGCCGGGGTGATCGGAAGCGCGCACGAGATCCGGCGATAGGCCCAGCGTTCCAGCAGGGGAAAGGGAAAGGGGTACCGGGCGACGGCGTTCTGGGCGGCGAACAATGTCACGGGTACACCCGGCCAGTGGCGTGCGCACAGATTGAGGACCTGAAGGGTGGATAGGTAGCCCGGCTCACCGATGATGTGGACGACATCGGGCGGGCGCTGCCCGAGCAGCTGGGTGACCAACCCTCTCCCGCTGCCCGGGCGGAACATCACGGATGCCATGTGGCCGGTCGCGCGGTCGCCGACGAGCCGCGGCGCGACCTGGATCCGCAGCTGTGGATTCTCCGACGCGAGCTGGTGTGCTCGGATCCGGCTCGCCGGCGAGGTGGCGGCGGAGAAGATGGTGAGTTCGATGCCAGCCCGGCGGACGAGTTCACCACACAGCGCAAGCCAGTTGTGCAGCGGGTAGGCGACCGGCGCCATCAGGACGTGCATTATGGACGGCCCTCCGGCAGGCGAGCGACCAGCGCGAGGCGGGCGATCCGCCACCACGCGCGGACCCGTCTGGTGGCTGTGATCGAGGGATGGACGGTACGGACGGCACCCGTGGCCATCCCCACCAGCGCCCGTACGAAGACGGCCGCACGCACCACCTGGTAGCTGCCGCGCCGGTGGCGGCCGAAGAACCGCAGCATGCTCTGGTACAGATGAGGCCAGGTATGGCAAGGGTCGTCGCTGCTGGCCCCGCCGACGTGCATCGCCTGGGCGTTGGGCTGGTAGAGCACCCTCGCGCCGTACCGCCAGGCCGAGAGGCACAGCTCCTCGTCCTCGTAGTAGAGGAAGTAGCCGGCGTCCAGGCCGCCGAGCGCCGTGAGCAGGTCGGTACGGATCGCCAGGCACGCACCGGAGAGCCAGTCGACGGCGACCGGCGGTCCGGGAGGCTCGGACCGGCAGGCGGTGTACGCCGTATCGCGGCGGCGACCGCTGAACATCCGGCGCGCGACAACCGGTACCAGGTGTCCGCCGAACCGGCTGGCGAGCACGCTTCGCCAAGACTCGAAGGGGTGGGCGCTGATCCGGGCCCGGCCGTCCGGGCCGACGAGCCGCGGCCCGACGATGCCGGCGTCGAGGTGGTCGCGAAGAGTCTGCAACAGCACACCGATCGATCCCGGCGCGAGTACGCAGTCGGGGTTGAGAAGCACCACCACGTCGGTCGCCACATCCGCCAGCGCACGGTTGACCGCGGCGGCGAAGCCGAGGTTGGTGTGGTTGCGGTGCAGCCAGATATCCGGGAAGTGCCGGACGACGAGGTCCACCGTACCGTCGCTGGAGGCGTTGTCGACCACCCGGAGCGCGAGTCCCGCATCGCGCCCCGCCGCGAGGCACCGCAGGACATCCGCGGCTGAGTTGTAGGTGACGACCACGGCGGTGGCCGCGGGTCGGGCCGGCGCTACACCGGCACGGGCGTACTGCGTGCAGGCGCTCGCCTGACTGGACATGGTGCGCTCCCCCGTACAGATGTGTTGGCTGATCCCGCCGCCGGGTGTTTCCATGCCTGAGCGAGCAGCGTCAATGCCGCGAGGAGCCCCAGCTCCCAGTGCCCGTCGGCGGGGCCGGCGAACGCGGCACTGGCCAGGAATCCGCACAGCGTCGCCGCGAAGCCCAGCGCCGGGTCGGATCGCGCGGTCAGCCCCCTGCCGGCGGCGAGCAGGAGCGGCGCCAGGATCGCGAGGAGTCCCACCAGACCCGCGTTGGCGAGCACGATCATCCAGAACATGTGGTAGATCGGCCCCACATCAGTAACCTTGAAACCCTCGACGTAAATATGTGGGGTGATCTGGCCGAGTCCGGCGGCCAGCAGCGGGTGTTCGGCCAGCACGCGCAGCCCGATCACGGTTTCCGCCTCCCGGTAGCCGGGCGGGTCCGCGATCCCAACGACGACCGCCGCCCACTGCTTGGCAACGCCGCCATCGAGGGCCGCCGCGCCGGCCAACGTGAGACCACCAGCCGCCAGCGTGAAGGCCGCGGTCATCCGGATCCGCGCCGATCCGCGGACCAACAGGATCAGCACCGCCAAGCCGCTGGCCACCCACACGGTGCGGTACTGGCTGAGCATGACCTCGGCGGCGAGGATCGCGCCTACCGCGAGCAAGCCGGCACGGCGCCAGCCGGCCGTGCCGGCGGCGCCCGCCAAAACTGGCGTCAGCGCGAGGGCCGCGAACAGCCCGAGGTCGACGGGGCGTCCCGCCAACTGCGCGAGCCCGAGCGCGACGAGTGCGCCCACGAAGGTCACACCGGCTGCCCGGACCGCGCGAGGGGTGCGAAGGCTCGCCGTCGCGAGGAAGAAGTACGCCGGGATGATGGCCAGCTCGTAGGTCGCCACCATGACGCGGTACGGCGCGTTGCCGCGCGCGAGCCCATAGCCGGCCGCGAGCACGATCGCCGCGAGGAGCGCCAGCATGAACGGGTCCGCCGCGGTGCGCGGCCACCGCGGCTGGCCGGATGCGACAAGCCAGCGGCTGAGCATGGCGAGCGCCCCTGCCAGCAGGATGCCGCCATGGATCGCCACGATCCACGGCAGGTAGTCACCCGGCACACCCTGCCCCGCGACGATCGCACCGCCGAGGATTCCGACCGGTATGCAGAACCACGGCCAGACCAGAAATACTAGGTAGCACGCGAACCCGGCACCCACGAGAAGGCCCTGCGGGCTGGGCAGGATGGCGGGCGCCAGCGCGATGAGGACCCCGCCCGCCAGTGCGGCGAGCGCGGCAGCGACGGCGATGGCGATGGCGTGGCGACTCATCCCACCCCGCTCCCGCTGCCGATCCGGGCGGCGATGTGCGGCCCGCTGGTGTTGTCGCTGCCGAGGCGCGTCTCCAGGTCGGTGAGCAACCGGCGGACCATGCGCCCCCGCGCGGACCAACTGTTGGCCAACGCGGCGGACCGGCGCGTCGAGATCGCCGAGGGCGAGGTCGCGTGCGCCAGCGCGTTCTCGATACCGGCGGCGAACTCATCGCAGTCGTGGGCGATATGGAGTACGTCCTCGAGGCCGCGCAGAGCCGGCAGTGCCGTAGCGACAACGGGCTTGCCGACCGCCAGGTACTCGTACAGCTTCTTGGGTAGGACGTAGTCGACCAGCCCTCCCAACCGGTACGGGACCAGGCAGGCGTCGCAGCCACGGAGCAAGGCGGGCATGTCCTGGTACGGAATCGGGCCGACCAGCCGCACGTTGGGCAAGGAGGCCAGCGGTGCCCGTCCAGCCACAGTGGATGGTCCGGCAAGGACGAATGTCCACTCAGGATGCTCCGTGGCAACCCGTGCGATGAGGGGCGCGTCGAAGGCGCGGGTGTCGACCGTGCCCGCATAGACCAGCCGCGGTGACGGCAGCCGGGAAAGCCAGCTCGGGACGGGTCCGGCCGGCCGGAACATCCCAGGATCACACGCGTTGGCCACGACGATGGGCTCCCCCGAGCCGGTGTGTCGCGACAGCCACGCCGTCAACGCCGGCGAAGACAGCAGGACCAGATCCGCCTTCGTCATCGCGAGGCGCTCACCGCGGCGCAGGTGCCAGCGGTTCCAGGACCGGGTGAAGGTCCAGTCCAGATCGGTGACGTCGTAGACGACGCCGCGCTCGGCGAGCCTGCCGGCCACCGACGCGGCGAGCGCCTCGCCGATCCAGAGCAGCCGTGGCCCGGGCCGGTCGCGCAGGAAGCGGCGCAGAAGCCGTGCCACGGCCCAGCGATTGACCGCATTGGCCGGCGGTAGCACAGTTCCGAACGGCAGCACGGTGGGCGGCGTGACGTGCCAGACCGAAGGCGCTACCTGGTCCACGGTGAACCGCCATCGCATCGCCCGCCCGGGCGGGTCGACGTAGAGGACCCGCCGGTCCTCGGCCACCTCGCGGGCCAGCGCGTGCTGCCGGTGCCTGGCGTCGGCCCACCCACTACCCGACAGCATCACCACCCACGTGCCGCACCGCGGTGCCGCGCTAGCCACGAGGAAACCCCCGGAGAAACTCCCGTACGGTAAGAGCGATGAGCTTCGCGTCCAGCCACCACGACCGGCAGCTCACGTACAACAGGTCGCAGCGGAGCTTGTCCGCGACGCCGGCGCCGTAGCCACCGGTCAGCTGCGCGATTCCGGTGAGGCCGGGCCGGATGACGTGACGCAGCTCGTAGCCGGGGACCCGGCGGAACTCCTCGGCGAACTCAGGGCGCTCCGGTCTCGGGCCGACCAGGCTCATATCTCCACATAGGACATTCCATACTTGAGGCAGCTCGTCGATCCGGAACCGGCGCAGCAGCCGGCCGATCCGAGTCAGTCGCGGGTCGTCCGACGTGGCGAGCGTCGGCCCATTGGCGGCCTCGGCGTCGGACCGCATCGTACGCAGCTTGACAATCTTGAAGCACCGGCCGCCTCTGCCCACCCGCTTCTGGATATAAAGCGGCGCGCCGCCGAAGGACAGCGGTATCGCGATCGCCATCATCACCGGCACCAGGATCGGTGCGGCCAGCAACACCAACGCGATATCCGTGATGCGTTTGACCACATCCGCAGTGCGGTACCGGTGACGCCCTCGCAACCTCAACCACGGCAGCCCACCGAACCGGTGCGGCGACGACGACGCCAGCCAGCCGTACTCCGGCCGCGCGAGCACCATCACCCGCAACCGGCCGGCCACACAGGCGGCCAGCAGCGTGTAGTCGAAGGTTTCGAGTGGCGCCTTCAGCAGAAGGTACGCAGGCTGCCAGTACGCGATCACCCCCGCGAGGGTCGTGAGACCGGTATCAGAAGGCAGCCGGGCCACCACATCGAGTTCGCCGTCGAGGTCGTCGGGGCACCACCTGGCCGCCCCGGCCGCCTCGATGACGACCGCCCGCCCCCGCCGCGACAATGGCGCGGTCAAGGGGTGCGAAGGATGCGTATGAGTCGGCGTCGCAGGACCCGGCAACGCAACCGCGGGTGGCGAAACCGTGTCCAGCCTCCTCATCGCCGTACCCCTATCGTGTCGTTCTGATGGGTGATCATGGTGCAGCACGGGTGTACGTCGGGGCATATGGGTACGAACCGCAGGCTAACACGGTTGAAAGTGTTATATCCTCATTTTGGTTGTTTCGGCGGGGGCAAGAATCGCTGGTCAACGCGGCCCTGATCGACGCCCAGGTCCGGGCGGTACCCGTTGCGGGGGCGGTTCCGGCAACTCGTCAGTGAATCAGATTCCAGATTGGATCCTCATGGATGGTTCGTCACCGGCGGTGGTCGCCCCGCGGGAGTCCGAGCCACCGGGGCCGGTGGCCGGCCCCGCGGAGTTCGCGTCGGACGAGCGCTCTCACGCGTTCGGAGTGACCGTGGTGATCCCGGTCCGCGGGCGCGCCGCGATGCTGCGCGCCACGCTCGCCGGACTCGACCGTGCCCGCCGGTACTGCACCGCACCGGTTGAGGTGCTCGTGGTCGACGACTCAGCCACGGCGGCGCGGCGGGCGAACGAGGAGAGTTGCCGGGTCTTCGGGGCGCGTATGGTGAACGGCCCTCGGTCCGTGGCCGCGAAGCGGAATCTCGGCGCCCGGCTGGCCCGGCACGACCTGCTACTGTTCATCGACTCCGACTGCGTGCCAGCACCCGACCTGCTGAATCGGCACCTCGCCGCGATCCGGCGGGCACCGGACCGGGTCGCCGGGATCGCCGGCCTCACCGAAACACCAGTCTTCGCGGACCGGCTACGGCTGCGGCTGCTTCGGCAGAACCGGCACGATCTCAACGCGGTCTTCGACATGCCACGGCAGTACGAGCGGGTCGGCTGGGCCACCACGTCGAATTTCCTGGTACGGCGAGCGGTGTTCGCGGAGCTGGCTGGCTTCGACGAGACCGTACTGACGGTCGTCGGTGGCGAGGACATTGACTTCGGACTCCGGTTGACCAAGGCGGGGTACGAGGTCGGGTGCGCTCCGGACGCCGTGGTGAACCACGATCCCCGCAGCCAGGACAGCGCACGGGCGACGCTACAGCGGCTCTACACGTACGGCCGTGCCGTCGCCTGGCTGTGCACCCGCTATCCGGAACGGCGGACGGTCATGGTGAACCCGGTCGCGACGACAGCGCTCGCCGCGGCGGTGGCGGTCGGCGTGCCGCCCCGATCGCGGCGGCGCGCCGTGGCCGCGGCGGCGGTACTGGCCGGCGCGCTGTTCGTACGGGACGCTCGCCGCCGGTACGCCACCGCCGATCCCCGGCACCGGCTGTTGGAGAGCGCGGTATCTACGCTGGTGGGCTGGGCGCACAGCGCCGGCCAATTCGTCGGCGCGATCCAGCTCGGTCGCCCCGCCGTGGCGTTCCACCGGTTCGCCTACTGGGACGGCGAATCGTTCGCGGATCGCGAGTCATCCCTGGACCGCGGCGCGCAGCGGTCCGGCGGCGAACCGGAGGACCAGCCGGCTGTCACTCCTGTGATGCTGGAGTGAGCGGCTCGATCCGGCTGACCGGAATGCGCGGGCGAGTGCGGGGAAACCGGCGGGCGGCGCCGATGACGACGGTCGCCAAAAGTATGAGCGGCACGATCGGCGCGAGCAGCCGAACCTGGGTGAGCAGCAGAGTGCTCGCCGCCGCGCCGGCCACGAGACCCACCAGAATGAACACGCTGCGGCGCAGCGCCTTGATCGACTGTCCGGCCACCAACCCGGTGAACAGCGTCGTCAAGGTTCCCGTCAGGTAGGTGGTCGAGAGGCCCGAAACTCCGAACTTTCCGATGGCGGCGCTCTGGATGCCGAGACCGGCGGCGCCGACAAACAGCAATGTCAACTGCACTGCCGTCGCCGGATGGCCCCGCGTGAGGAGCCATCCGCTGGTGGTCACGAGCGAGAGCGCGAGCTCGACGGCGAGTGCGACGGTCACGCTTCTCGGCCACACCGGATCGGTCGGCTCGTGCTTACCGGCGATACGCGCGCCGGACACGGTACCGGCGACGTATCCGACGATCGCGGTCAGCACGTGGAAGGCGAGCGCACCGTCGCGAGTCGCCGCGCCGACTCCGAGCAGGACCATGTTCCCGGTCATCACGCTGGTGAACGAGCCACCGAGCCCGAAGTAGCCGAAGGCGTCGGTGGCGCCGCTGAGGACTGCGAGGATGACCACGTACGCGTCGCGCCGTCGGGTATCGGCGGCGCGCGTCTGTGAACTCATCAGTGGTGGTGGAAAGCCGGCACTGTCCTGACCCTTCCGCAACCTCTCCTAGGAGACCGATACGCGGTCGCGCAGGTGCTGTGGCGCGACGACCGCTGCCGAGGCGGCGGCCTGGTAGAAGGCGACGGTCGCCGCGAGGTTTTCCCAGGCATCCTCCACAGTGGCCAGATGTCCCTGGCCGGTCGCCGCCTTCAGGACGGCGTCGAGCCCGACCGTGTGGTCCGACGGCGACTTGAAGTGGTACCAACCCTTGTGCGAGCCGTTGCGCTCCAGCGCGGAGACCAGGCCGGTCGAGGTGTCGAGCGCGATCGCGCCCTCGGTGCCGATGATGCTCGTGGTGATGCGCCAGCCGCCGGCCGGGCCGCTCCAGGTGTCCTCGATGGTGCTGATCGAGCCGCCGTCGAAGCGCAGGATCGCGTGGCCGTAGTCCTCGACCGGCAGGTCCGGATGCAAAAGGTTGGCGACCCGGCCGCTGATTTCGGTGACCTCCTCGCCGAGTAGCCAACGCATGCGGTCGATCTGGTAGAGGCTGTGGTCGATCCAGCCGCCGCCGGGCACCCGGGCCGGGTCGGCCCACCAGCCGGGATCGGTGGCGCCGGGCCAGCCTTGCGGCAGGCCGCCGACGAGCGCGAACGACGCCGAGGTGACCCGGCCGATGCGACCGGACGATACCCATTCGTACAGGAGCTGGTTTTGGTCGGCCGAGCGGGAACGCGATTCGCCGGGGGTGAAGGTGACGCCGGCGGTGTTGACCGCTTCGACAATGCGGTCGGCTTCGGCCAGCGTACGGGCGAGCGGTTTTACCGAGACGATGTGCTTGCCGGCGCGGGCGGCGGCGATGCACACCTCGGGATTCTGGTCCACGCTGACGAAGCTGGCGATAACGTCGATCGATTCGTCCTCGAGTACCTCCTCGAACGAGGTGGTCGTACGCGCCCCGCCGGCCTTGGCGGCGACCTCGTTCGCGCGGTCGATGCTCCGGTCGGCGATGGCGACGAGTTCGGCGCGGCGGTCGCCGGCCACCGCCTGGGCGAGGGGGATCGCCGAGTACCAGTGGTCCAGGCCGACAACGCCGAAGCGCGTGGGTGCGGTCATGGTGTCCTTCCTGACAGATACGGGAGGAGGGGATCAGAAGGTGGTGGTCAGCTCGACGACGCGGCCCTCACGTGCCGACTGGAACACGGCGAGCATGATGTCGAGGGCGTGGCGGGCGTGCTCGGCGCTGAGCACGGGCGCTCTTTGCTCGCGTACACAATCGACGAGGTGGTCGACCAGCAGCGCGCGTTTGAGCAGCGCGCGGCGTGGGTCGGCCACGGCTGGCCAGTTGTTCGGGGCGATCCAGCCGTCGACTCCAGGTGCCACGTCGGCGCGGTAGACCTCCAGGTCGGGGCCGTCGTTGCGGAAGATCGCCATGGCGCCCGCCCGGCCGAACACCTCGACCTTCGGGCTGCGCGAGGCATGCACGTTGAAGGTGCCGTCGACGACTGCGAAGGTCGAGTCGCCGAAGTCGAGCATGAACAGGCAGTTGTCCGGGGTGGTGACGGGGATTTCGAGGCCGGCGTAGGGGCCGCCGCGCACGACGCGGCTCGGCTCGGTGATGCCCGCGAAGGCGGTGACGCGCTTGGCCGGGCCCAGCAAGCCGGTGATCTCGTGGATGCCGTAGACGCCCATGTCGAGCAGCGGGCCGGAGCCGTCCTGGTAGAACCAGGTGGGATCGAATGGCCAGCCATCGGGGCCGCCGCCGGGGCCGGCGTGCGAACTGCGGACTCGCGCGAAGGCGACCTTGCCGATGACGTTCTCCCGGATCAGGCGCTGAGCCTGGACGTACGGCGAGTACAGCATGTCCGGTGGCGCGCAGATGATCGTCAGCTCCCGGGCCCGGGCCGCGTCGATGATGGCGTCGGCCTCGGCGAGAGTGGTGGCGAGGGGTTTCTCGACGGCCAGGTGCTTGCCGGCCTCCACAATCTTGAGTGAGGTCTCGGCGTGCACGGGGATGGGCGTCAGGTTCACAACCGCGTCGACATCCGAGTTCGCGAGCAGCTCGTCGAGGCTCGGGTAGTGCTCGGGGATGCCGAACCGGGCGGCGGCCGCTTCGGCACGCCGCACCGCGATGTCGGCGATCGACACCACGGTCACCTTGTCGGCGATGTGGTGCACGTTGGGCAGGACACCTTCGGGAATCGTCGCGATGCCGCCGGCGCCGAGTACGCCGACGCGCAGGGGGGTCTGCGCGGAGGTGGCCACTGTCGACTCTTTCACCGATACTGCCTTTCGCGAGGGGTACGGCATGATCTGAACAATCACGGACGGAGATGGACTCCTCGGCATGCGGTAACTGTGGAGGGCTTCGCGCATTGCGCCGCCGGGAGGGACATGGGTGCTTGCACTCCAGGTGGATGGTGTCGGGTTGGTCTCGTCCGTGTCCCGGCCGCCGATCTAGGCTGAGCGGCGCCGGATGTTTAGGATTCTTCATTAAGGCTCTTTACGAAGTCAAGGACGACGGCAGCGCTGAGGGCGGGAAGTCACTGGCGAACGACGCGGATAGGGGACAGACGTGATGTGGATCCGAAACGGCGGAGAAGCCTCCTCGCCGGCGGCCGCGCCGTCGCTGCTGCGCTCGATGAATCAGCGCTTCATCCTGGACTGGCTGTACCAGAACGGCCCCGCCACCCGGCCGCAGATCTCCCGCGCGATCGGCCTGTCCCAACCGACGGTGTTCGCCACGCTCGCAAACCTGGAGGATGTCGGCCTGGTCCGCACCCGCGGCCAGTCCGAGGAATCCAATGGCCGCCCCGCACTCATCTACGAAGTCGACCCCACCGTGGGAACGGTGGCCGCGGTGGACGTCGGATGCGACTGGCTGCGGGTCATGATCAGCGACCTGCTCGGCACGACCCTGGCGCGCGCCGACGTCCGCAACACCGCACGCAGCTCGAAGGCGCTGGTGGGCATGGTCAAGGAAGCGATCACCGCGGCGGCCGGCGAGGCGGGCATCGAGTACTCCGCCATCAGCCACACGGTCATCGCCTCTCCCGGCGTGTACCAGAAGCAGGGATCCCGCATCATCTACGCGGCGCAACTGCCCGACTGGCAGCGTCCGCGGTTGTACGACGAGCTGCGCGGGACGCTCGGCATGCCGGTGACGATCGAGAACGACGTCAATCTCGCCGCGCTAGCGGAGTACGACCAAGGTGCCGGCCGCGGCGTGAACCCGTTCGTCTACCTGCACATCGGTACCGGGGTGGGTCTCGGGCTCGTCATCGACGGCCACGTATACACCGGTGCGACGGGAGCCGCCGGCGAGATCGGCTTCCTCCCGTTCGCCGGTCCCGAGCCGCTCGGCGAGCCGGTGAACCGCGACCGCGGCATCCTCGAGGCGGCCTTCGCCGCCGAGGCCGTCGTCGAGCACTCCCGCCGGCTGGGACTGGAGGGGGCCAGCACCGCGGCCAAGGTCTTTGAGCTCGCCCGCAAGGGGGTCGCTCCGGCCAAACGGGCCGTGCAGCGTCAGACCGAGATTCTCGCGGCGCTGCTGACCAGCATCAGCGCGTTCCTCGATCCTGAGCTGATCGTGGTCGGCGGCGGGATCGGTCAGAACCTGGACCTGTTGGGCGTCGGACTCGCCGATCGCCTGGACCGGCTCAGCCCGCTGCGCCCGCGGATCGTGGCCAGCGTCCTCGGTGCCGACGTCACGGTGTGCGGTGCGGTCACCCGCGGGGTCGCCATCGCGCGTGAGGCCATCTTCACCGAGCGGATGTCCAAGTTCCCTGGCGCATAGGCCGGTCCGCCGCCGATCCTGACGCACTCGGCTCAACGCGCCGGCCCGGCCGCTCTACCGCGTCAAGTGCCGGCACCCCTTGACTTTCGAAAGACTCTTGAAGAATTATCTAACGAGGAAGGCCCGCGACGGCCAAGCCGCAACCGGCACCGTCGGCGCCGCTCCCCCGGCGCTTCGTGGGTACCAACAGAGATCATTTCGACGCGTGTCGGCTGACGTGAGCGGTGGCGTACGGGCGGCTCCGCTCCGCGGATCAACGCGCCCTGAGCTCTAACAGGCGATGCCTTGCAAGGAGTGAAATGAAGAAGCAACGCTCCATCGCAGCCGGCGCGGCGGTCGCAGCCGTCGCGCTCGTGCTCAGCGGCTGTTCGGGAAAGCACGACGCGGGGCCAGCCAGCGGCGGCGACAGCAAGTCGCTGACCGTCTGGCTCATGCAGGACACGCTGACCGATGCGTCACAGAAGGCCGTTGTCGACCAATTCCAGGCGCAGACCGGCGCGACGGTCAAGGTCGAGATCCAGCAGTGGGACAACATCAATACGAAACTGACCACGGCCTTGGCCACCGATACCCCACCGGACGTCGTGGAGATCGGCAACACGGACGTGCCGCTGTTCGCGGCGAACGGCGCCCTCGCCGACATAACCCCGGACAAAAAGGATCTTGAGGGTACCAACTCCTGGCTGAAGGGACTCGAAGGACCGGCCACAGTGGACGGCAAGCTCTACGCCGCGCCGTTCTACGCCGGTACCCGATCGGTTATCTACAACAAGGACATCTGGGCCAAGGCCGGGGTGACCGCACCCCCGACGAGCTACCCCGAACTCATCGCCGACCTCGACAAAATCAAGAAGACGAACTCGGCGGCCGACTTCAGCGCCTTCTACCTGCCGGGCACCTACTGGTACAACGCGATGTCGTTCCTCTTCGACGCCGGCGGCGCCTTGGCGGAGCAGGCGGGCGGCACCTGGAAGGGCCAACTGGAGACCAGCGCGTCGCAGCAGGGCCTGCAGGATTTCAAGGACTTCGAGAACGCGTACTCCACCTCCGCCTCCCGCACCGCGCCGATGGACACGCCGAACCCGACCGACGTGTTCGCCACCGGCAAGACCGCGACCGTCATGGGCAATGGCAACGCGCTGAAGACCATCGTGCAGTCCAACCCCAAGTTGGCTGGCCACGTCAGCAGCTTCCCGTTCCCGAGCAAGGCCGATCCCGGCAAGAACATGCCGAACTTCCTCGGCGGCTCGGACATCGGGATCGCCACGAAGAGCAGGAACCCCAAGCTCGCACTCCAGTTCGTGAAGTTCATTGAGTCCGACGACATCCAGGTCAAGCAGGTATCCCAGGCATCGGGTCACATCCCGATCTCGAGCCAGCTCATCGAGCAGGTGGTCAAGACGCTGCCGGAGGAGATGAAGTCGTTCTACGAGAGCGCCAAGCTCAGTATCTCGACCCCGGCGACACCGGGCTGGGCCACGATCGAGTCGGACGCGTCGGTGACGGACTTCTTCTCCCAGATCGCGTCGGGAGCGAAGACCCCCCAGCAGGCCGCCGCGGACTTCGACCAGCACCTAGCCAAAGCGCTCAACGCGAGCTAGCGATGGCCGTCGACACTTCGAAGGCGGTCGTCACCGCGGTCGATGAGTCAGGCGGGGCCGAGACCGGATCTCGGCCCCGCCGCCGGCGCGGCGGTCTGAACCTGGCACCCGCCATCCTGCTGGCTCCGGCCGGCATCGTCCTGCTTGGCGTGCTGGGCTACCCGCTCGTGCGGTTGGTGCTGAACTCGTTCCAGGACTACGGCCTGCGCGCCCTGTTCACCGGTACCACGAAATGGATCGGCTTCGCCAACTACACGGCGATCTTCCGGGATTCGCAGTTCGGGCCGGTCCTGTTGCGTACCAGCGTCTTCACCCTGTCGCTGGTGATCGGATGCCTGATTATCGGCATGGCCATGGCGCAGATGATGACCAACCTGGGCCGGGGCCTCCGCACGGTGCTGAACTTCCTGCTCATCCTCGCCTGGGCGTTGCCGACGGTCAGCGCCACCCTGGTGTGGCAGTGGCTGTTCCAACCCGTCTACGGCGTCTTCAACTGGCTGATCACCCAGATCGGCTGGTTCGGCGACTACACCTCGCATCGCTGGACCGGTACGGCCAGCGGCGCGTTCACAATCGTCTGGCTGCTCATCGTCTGGCAGTCCGTACCGTTCGTCGCGCTGACCCTGTACGCGGGCCAGTCGCAGATCCCCGCGGAGTTCTACGAAGCCGCGCAGCTCGACGGCGCGACCAGTTGGCGCATGTACCGCTCGGTCACGCTGCCGTTCCTGCGCCCGCTGCTCTATCTCGCCACGATCTTGCAGATCATCTGGCATTTCAACAGCTTCAACCAGCTGTGGATCCTGACCCAGGGCGGGCCGGACGGTGGCACGACGACCCTGAGTATCTGGGCGTTCCAGAAGGCGTTCGCGTCCAACTCCTTCGGCCAGGGCTCCGCGATCGCGGTCGTGACCGCGATCCTGCTCATGCTCCTCAGCGGCGTCTACATCCGCCGCCTCATCCGGTCGGGGGAAATGCAGTGACCGTAACCCAGCTCTCCACCACCGCCGGACACGCGGACGCACCGACGATCCGACCGCGGCGGCGCCGGCGGCCGAAGCATCCGATCTCGGTGGCGGGCGCCATCGTGTGCTGCGTGCTGTGGGCGGTGCCCATCTACTGGATGCTGAACACCTCGTTCAAAACCCGCGACCACCTCACCAGTACCACGCCGCAGTTCTTCCCCTCGCCGATCAGCTTCGGCAACTACGTCGACGCCTTCACCAAGCCCGGCTTCCTCAGCTCGCTGCTCAACAGCCTGATCGTGTCGCTGGGCGTGGTCGTCGTCTCCATCGTGCTGGGCTTCCTCGCCTCGGCCGCGGTGTCGCGTTTCGAGTTCATCGGACGCCGGGCGATCCTCGTGGCGATCGTCGCCGTACAGATGGTTCCCGGCGGTGCCCTGCTGATCCCGATGTTCCTGTCGTTCAAGAGCCTCGGAATGCTCAACAGCTACTGGGGGCTGGGCCTCGCCTACGTGGCCAGCGTGCTGCCGTTCAGCATCTGGGTACTGCGCGGCTTCTTCCTCAACCTCCCGATCGAGATCGAGGAGGCCGCAAAGATCGACGGGGCCGGTACGGCGCGCATCCTGCGCAGCGTCTACTTCCCGCTCGTACTGCCCGGGCTCATCTCGACAAGCGTGTTCGCCTTCATCGCCGCGTGGAACGACTACATCACGGCGTACGTCATGCTCAAGGACCAGTCCAAGTACACCCTGCCGGTGTGGCTGGTCTCCTTCAGTACCAACGTCGGAGTCGACTATGGGGGCCTCATCGCGGCATCCGTGCTGTTCGCCTTGCCCGTGGTGATCTTCTTCATGATCGTTCAACGGAACCTCGTCTCGGGAATGTCCGCGGGCGCGGTCAAGGGCTGATCATGGAGTTGCACGCCGCCGGATCCGGTACGGGGGCCGGGACCTGGCGATGGCGGGCGGCGATCGGCGCGGTCTTCGCACTGTCCGGGATCGGCTTGTCGAGCTGGCTGTCCCGGCTCGCCACAGTCCGCGGTCAGCTGCACCTGTCGGTACTGGTCATGGGCGTGCTCTCGCTCGGGCTGTCGGTGGGCTCGGTTGCCGGATTCGTACTGGCGAGGCGAATCGCGGCCCGGCTCTCGGCGCGCCAGGCGATCCTCGGCTCGCTGTGTGTCGCGAGCCTCGGCGGTGCGGTCACCGCGCTGGCCGTCGCCGGTGCCACCCCGGTCGGTATCTTCGCCGGGCTGGCCGTGCTCGGGTTCGGTACCGGCACCTGCAACGTCGCGATGAACGTGGACGCGGTCGCGATCGAACGCTCCCTGCGGCGGGCAATCATGCCGTGGTTCCACGCCATGTTCAGTCTCGGCGGCGTCCTCGGCGCCGGAGTCGGGGCCGCCGCCACCGCACTGCACGTGGCGGTATCCCTGCACCTTCTCGTCGTCGCGGCTGTCATGGTGGCGGTGACCGTACTGGTCGTCCGCCTCATCCCGGACTCGGACTCGCCGCAGCGCCTCCGAGGCGACGACCCGACCTCGCCAGCGCCCGCGGCCACCCGCGGCGGCTGGCGGGACCGCCGTACCGTGCTGATCGGTCTGCTGGTGCTGGGCATGTCCTTCGCCAACGGCGCCGCGAACGACTGGATATCGCTGGCGATGGTCACCGGACACCACGTCTCGCCCGAGATCGGCGCCCTGACGTTCTGGGTGTTCGTCGTCGCCACCACGGTGACCCGCCTGCTCGGTACCTCCGTGCTACAGCGGCTGGGCCGCGTGGGTGCCCTGCGTGGCTCGGCGTTGTGCGCCACGGCGGGCATCGGATGCTTCATCACGGCGCCGGTACCCGCTGTCGCGGTCGTCGGCGCGGCCTTGTGGGGCCTCGGCTCGGCGCTCGGCTTCCCGATCGGCATGTCCGCGGCGGGTGACGATCCACGGACAGCCGTGCGCAACATCAGCGTTGTCGCGACGATCGGCTACGCGGCGTCGCTGGCCGGACCGCCGCTGCTCGGTCTCACTGGTGACCACGTCGGCCTGCTGCGCGCCCTCATCGCCCCGCTCGTCACGGTCGTGGCGGCCGGACTGCTGGCCGGGATCGTGCACCGGCCCCGGCCAGCCCCCTCAGACGAACGCGACCTCCCGGCAGGCGACGTCGGGCGAGCCCTCGGCGGGGCGCCAGTGGCCGGCGATGGCCACCGCGGAGGCGTGCGCACCGTCGGGGCTGATGACGAGGTCGGCCGCGGTGCCCGGCGCGAGCACGCCGCGATCTGCCCAACCCAGCACACGCGCTGCGTTCGCGGAGGTGAGCCGCGCGGTGTCGACCGGTGAGAGATCCGCAAGCGCGCCGACCCGGGCGGCGGCCTCCCCGATGAACAGGGTGGAGCCGGCCAACGTATCGGTGTCGTGCAGGTACGCCGCGCCGCCGCGCACGTCGACGGTACGGTCCACGAAGGCGTACCGGCCGTCCTGCAGTCCCGCCGCGGCCATCGCGTCAGTCACCAGTACCCCGCGTCGGGTACCGGCCACGATCAGCGCGAGGCGCACGGTGTCGGCCGCGAGGTGGTGCCCGTCGGCGATCAGCTCCACCGTGACGCGGGGATCCAGCAGCGCCCGCACCACGGGGCCCGGAGTGCGGTGGGTAACCCCGGGCATCGCGTTGAACAAATGGGTCACGTGGCGGGCGCCCGCGTCCACGGCCGCCTGGAACGCGTCGGCGTTGGCATCGGTGTGGCCGACGCAGAAGACGATGTCGTCGCTGTATCGACGGATCAGCTCGATCGCCCCGTCGAGTTCGGGGGCGATGGTCATCGACGCGGCGTGCCCGCCCGCCGCACGCAACAGGCCACAGAAGACTCCTTCGTCCGGCAGGCGCAGAGCGGTGGCGGTCTGGGCGCCGCGCCGGGCGGGAGACAGGAACGGGCCTTCGAAGTGGATACCGCGGATGTTCGGGGCGCTGTTGTCGTCGATCGCCGCGCTGATGGCCTGCGCGGCCTGGAGCATCGTCTCCAGCCGGGCACTGGCGATAGAGGCGAGCATGCTTGTGGTACCCCGGTCCAGGTGGGCGGCTGCGGCCACCCGGACATCGTCGATGTTGCCGCTGTAGATTGCCCGGCCGCCCCCGCCGTGGCAATGCAGGTCGATGTATCCGGGCAGCACCCACTGCCGTTCGACGTCGACGTAGTCGACCGCGGCCGCGTTGAAGCGCTGCGGCTGCGGTGGCTCACCCGCGCCGAGGGAATCGATGACACCGTCCCGGACGACGAGCCATCCGTTGTTGATGACGCGGTCCTCAAGGACCAGGCGCGCGTTGGTGAGGATTCGCACCGTCATTGGTCAGACTCCACTGACGAGGGTTTCGGGGGCGTACGAGCGGAATCGGTCGAGGATCTCGTCGCGGCCGGGGCCGACGGTGGCGGACAGGGCCCCGAGCGCGCCGAGGCCGACGTGCAGGCTGCCCAGGGCGTGCGCCATCGCGCCGAGCAGGCCGGCCGCGGCGCCGAGTGTGGAGCGCTGGATCACGCTGTCGACGCCGACCAGCTCACGCAGGCGGGTCCGGGTATCGGTGAACCAGTCGTCGGTGAAGGACTCGGAGAACCCTCCGGTGACCAGGATGCTCGCCGGCTCGTAGGCGAGTGCGACGATGTCGATCAGGTGCGTGAACGCGGCGCGGGACTCGGCGACGAGCGGTCCGAACCGCTGCGGCTGCGCGAATACCTCGGCGGTGCTGTCGAGCGTGAAGCCGAGCGAGCGCGCGTAGCCGGCGAGCCCGGCGCCGGACAGCAGGTCGCGCAGGCGATGCGCGCGCCCGAGCAGCGGGAGGCGACCGAGTTCGCCGAGTAGTCCCTGGGCGCCGGAGAGCACTTCGCCGTTCATCGCGACCGCCGCGCTCAGACCGGTACCGAGGATGAGTAGCACGGTGGTCTCGGTTGGCGGTACCGATCCGTACCGCAGCTCACCCAGCAGCGCGAGGTTCGAGTCGTTGTCGATGTTGACCGGGGCATCGAGGGAGTCGCGCAGGGCTTCGAGGAACTCGGGACCACGGATCTGTGGCAGGTTGTGCGAGCCGACGACCCGGGACTTGTCACCGGCCACCGCGCCGGGAAGGCCGACGGTGACGGCCCCGAGCGTGGCGCCTTCGCCGTCCTGCTCGGCCAGTTCCCTTACGCACGAGCCGAGCCACTCGCCGAAGCCGCGCGCGTCGACGTCGAGACGCGTGCCGTAGCGGCGTCGAGCGACGGTACGGCCGAGGGCGTCGGTCAACACCAGGCGACAGTTGGTGCCACCGAGGTCGACACCGCAGGCGAAGGCGATCTCGTCGTTGAAGCGAACGCTGGACGCGTTGCGGCCTCGACCGGCGCGGGTGATGGTCGGGCCCTCCACCACGATGCGGGATTCCAGCAGCTCGCTGACGACGCGGAACACCGTTGCCTGGCTGAGGCCGGTCGCCGTGACCAGCTCCTGCCGGTCGATCTCTCGACCGGAGAGCAGTCGCTCCAGGATCGCGCTGCGATTGGAACGGCGTACCGCGGTTCCCGAGTCCATAATTCCTCTCAGGCTGAACTTTATTCGTCGTGAGAAGAATAAACCGCAAGCGGCCCGCTGGGAAGCCCGTCGCCGCACTTGGTTCAGGTGAGAAAGGCCCGGGTGGTCTGGTCGAGGCGTGGCGCCTAGGCTCGGAGCCGTGAATTGGCATCACGCTGAATGGAATTCGTAGGCCGCCCGCCCCGCATGACCGGCGCGCGTTCCGTGCCCCGCATCGAAGGTAGACATGACCAAGCTTGAGACTCTCGCCCTCGGCGTCCTCTTCCCGTCCATCGGCCGGCCGGCGCTCCCCCGGTGGCTTGCGCCGTACATCGACGCGGGCCTGGGCGGCGTGGTCCTGTACGGGCGGGACATCCATTCGCGCGAACAGGTTGCGACGCTCACCTCCGCCCTGCACGCGCTGCGCGACCACGTGGTCATCGCCACCGACGAAGAGGGCGGCGACGTCACGCGCATCGAGGCGTACGGCGGCACCAGCGTGCCCGGCAACTACGCGTTGGGTCGCATCGACGACCTCGACGCGACCCGCGCGGCGGCCGAGCAGATCGGCCTCTCACTGATCGACGCGGGCATCGACTGGGATCTCGCGCCCGCCGTCGACGCCATCTCCAACCCGTTGACCCCCAACGCGATGCGCACCTTCGGCGCGGACCGCGCCCGGGTGTCCGCGCACTCCGCCGCCTGGGTGCGGGGGTTGCAGGCCACCGGCGTCAGCGCCTGCGCGAAACACTTCCCGGGCCACGGTCGCAGCGGCACGGACGCGCACCTGGGTACCCCGACCGTCGACCTCAGCCGCACC